>JAUXRW010000131.1 GCA_030681555.1 Acidimicrobiales bacterium | reverse complement strand
ACGAGGAACAGCACCCGCTCGGCGCCGGCGGTCTGCACCAGCCGGTAGGCGAGGTTCGCGGCCATGAACGTCTTGCCCGACCCGGTCGCCATCTGGGCCAGGGCCCGGGGATGGTTGTGGATCATCGAACCTTCGACGCGGTTGATCGCCTCCACCTGGATGCGGCGCAGCCCGTCGGGCGGCACCGGTCCGAGCCGCTCGAGCCGAGCCCGCAGCGACCCGCCTTCGGCGTCGTCCACCCAGTGGCGCAGCCAGCGGGCCAAGGTCTCGGGCCGATGAAAGGTGACCACCGGCCGAGAGCGCGGCTCGGGGTCGAACCCGTCGGTGAACATGGTCTCGTCGCCGGTCGACTCGTACAGGAACGGCAGCGGCGACACCAACGCAGTCAGGTCCTCGGGGAGCCCGGCCGCGTACTTGGCGGACTGCGGCTCCACCCCGGCCAGCGGTGTGCCCGACGGCTTCGCCTCGACCGCGCCCACGGCCTTGCCGTCGACGAACAACAGGTAGTCGGCCCGACCGTGCCCCGAGGCCATGATGAACTCCCGCACCGCGACACCCTGCGCGGCGTAGAGGTTCATCGCGCTGAGGTCCTGTACCAACCACCCGCACGCCACGAGCTGCCGGTCGATCTCCACCCGGGCGCGCCCCTCCGCCGTCAGGTAGGTGGCGTCACTCGTCATGCGCCTTCGTCCCCTGCTGGCACCGCCACTCCAACAGGGTACGAGGTACCCGCGCGCCCTTATCGGCTCCGCGGGTCGGTCCCGGCAGGGGGGCCGTGGGGCGGAGGCGGCGACATCTACGTCGTGGAGGTCCCGGAGTTGCTCCCGGAGTTACTCCCGATCCGGTAGATCGGGCTGCACTTGAGCAGACCGTGGCCGTCGAGGCAGCCAGCCGCTCGGCCCGGAGTCGAATCGCCCGCCGTGGGGCCGTCGTCGGCCATGCCAGGGCCGACGGAACTGGTTCCGGCCAGGCAGCGCGGCGCGTCAACCGGCGGGCCGCGCACCGGCCAGCGAGCCCACGGCCACCGCGCCCGCCGACGGCCGGCCTGGCGACCCTCGACGCACCGTGCGGACATCCCGGCCGAAGGCCCGAAAAACCGGTGCTCACCCTCTGGTGACTATCTGTGTGCGCGAATCCGGCTTACTCCCGATCGGCGGCGGTCGACGCTGGAGCGCGCGGCCTGTCCGCCAGCGGGGTTCCGGCGAGGTTCCTGTAACGCGATCGCCGGTGGGCGCTGGGTCATGGGTCGTGGAGGCAAGGACGGACAGCACGCCGGGTCGGGGCCCGGAGTCGACGACGGTGCGGGTCGAGGGCCCCGTGCCGACGACGATCCCGGCAGGGGCGGCCGGGGTGCTGGGCGAGATCATCCGGGCGTACCTGGCAGCGCACGACCTCGGAGCAACCGGAGAACCCGACGAGCGAGACTGGAGCCATGAGCAGCTCACCCTCCCTGGCGTGTGCGGCGTACGTCCGCACGAGCACCGACGACAATCAGTCGCCTGAGGACTCGAAGCGCTGGCAGCTCGACATCGCCACCCGGCTCGTCACTCCGGTTGGCGGGACGATCGTGGCGACCTACCACGACATCGACGTGACTCGGGAGCGACCCTGGGCACGTCGCCCGGAGGCAGCCCGGCTACTGGCCGATGCGGCGCACCCCGGGCGGGGCTGGTCAGCGGTGGTGATCGCCGAGCCGCAGCGGGCCTTCTCGGGCGGGCAGTTCCAGCTCGTGTTCCCTCAGCTCACCCACTACGGGATCGAGCTGTGGGTGCCCGAGCTCGGTGGTCGAATCGACCCCGACAGCGAGGGTCACGAGATGCTCATGGGCCTCTTCGGGGGGCTGTCCAAGGCCGAGCGGCGCCGCCTCCAGATCCGCACCCGCAACGCCATGCTCGCCCACGGCGCCGCGGGCCGCTGGCTGGGCGGCCGTCCCAACTACGGGTACCGGCTCGTCGACACCGACCAGCCCCACCCGCAACGTCAGAAGGCCACGGCCGGGATCAAGCTCCGGGTCCTCGAGCCCGACCGTGACACCGCTCCGGTGGTGCGGCGGATCTTCCAGCTGTTCGATGAGGGCGTCGGCTACCGGTCGATCGCGACGATCCTCGAGCGCGACGGCCTGCCCTCGCCGGGAGAGGTCGGCCCGACCCGCCACCCACGGTCCGCGGGCGTGTGGGGCGGCTCGGCGGTGCGGGCGATCCTCACCAACCCGCGCTACCTCGGCCACCAGGTCACCGGACGCCAGCGCCGCAAGGACGAGCTACTCGACCCGACCGACCCCGCTGCTGGCACCACCAGCCGCCAACGGTGGCAGCCGGCCGGCGAGTGGGTCACCAGCGACGAGCCCGCGTGGCCGGCGCTCGTCGACGCCGACCTCTGGCACCGGGTCAACGCCCGCATCACGAACACGCGCGGACCGCAGCGCCGCCGGCCCCGGGCCGAGCCCGGCAAGTACCTGCTCGCCGGGATGCTGTGCTGCGCCGCCTGCGGGCGGTCGATGCACGGCGCCACCCTCAAGGGCAAGCCCTACTACCGCTGCAACGCCCAGCGACCGGACTACGCCGAGACCGACGGGCATCCGACGACGACCGCCGTGCGAGAAGAACGCATCCTCGCCGCTCTCGACCCGTGGCTCGGTCAGATCACCGACCCCGGCCACCGGGCCGACACCATCGCAGCCGTCCTGGACGCGGAGCCCGAGTCGCCCGCGGAACCGGCCCAAGTCCAGGCCGCTCGACGAGCCGTCCGGGAGCTGCCCGTCGAGCTCGACCGGGTGCTCGCCGCCATCCGTGCCGGCATGGATCCCGAACTCGCCACCAGGACGACCCGGCAGATCCAGCACGACCTCGCCGCCGCCCAGGCCACGCTCGCCGCCTGGAACGCCGACGACCACCGACCCGCACCGCTCACCGCCGACGACATCACCGCAGCGCTCGAGCACGCCGGCGACCTCGCCGGGCTCCTGGCCGAGGCTGAGCGCGAAACGAGGGCCCGGCTCTACCGGACCCTCGATCTCGTGCTGAACCTTGATCCTGTCGGAGACCCTCCGACCCTGGACGTTCGGCTGCAGCTATGTGGTGGCGGGGGTAGGATTTGAACCTACGACCTTCGGGTTATGAGCCGCCGCAAGCCGTCCCACGGGGTCGGCGCCAATCCCGCTGGAGCGGCGTCCGTCCAGTGTTTCCAGGGTGTTCGTTCCATCTCGTCCCATGGCGAGCGAAGGTGTCCCGCCCGGTGGATTTGACGAGAGATTGACGCGGAGCACCGTCGCGCTATTGGCAGGGCACATCACCCCCGCATCCTCGCGCGGCACCTCCTCCCTCCCAACCAGCTCGACGTCATCGGGGCATCATGGAGGCATGCGAGTCGTGTTCTACGTTCAGCCCGATGCAGGCCTCGGCTCAGGCCCGCACGATGGGAAGACGGTGGAGTACCTGCTCACGCTCAATGGCAAGCAGTTGCGCAGCGAGATCGCGGAGTTCGGCACGCCCCTCGACACCGAGGTCGAGAACCCCGCCTACAGCCCCGTGGGCATCCAGGTCCGGTGGCCTTGGGCCGAGGCGGAGCGGCTGCGGAACTTCCAGGAGCCGTACTTCCACTTCCCCTATCGCTGACACGGTGCGCCTGCTCGGAGCGCGAGCCCATCCACAGATCTACAGCGACCTTGGCTCCCACACGGTCGTTGTGTCGACCGCCTCGAACCGCCGCGGTCCTGACGTCATGCGCAGCAGGGGTGTTGCGCCCGCGACGCCCTCGGGTCCGACGAACAGCACAACGTTCGCTCCTCCACGGCGCGCCGCGGATGGGTACCGGATCCCGTCGATCGGGTCATTCGTGGATGTCCGCACAATGTGCCGGATGTACTCCGCGACTACCTGTGTCGGGACGTAGTCGACGGCGGGATCGTCGCCGGCACGAACCGGCTTCGCGATCTCCTCTGCGAACCGGAGCAGGAACGCAAGCGGTGCCCGCAGGTGTCGTCTTCCCAAATCGAAGATCGACGGCATGTCGGGCATGCGGGCGGGATCGAGATCGACGACTCGGCACAGTCGGTTCACCATCCACGTCGCTGTTGTTGCGTACTCGCCGTCGACCCCGCGCAGTTCGGCAAGCGCCGTCTCGTCGTCAGCAGCGGCATAGAAGAAGGAGATCCCTGGTGGGCTCATGCGCTGGTTGCCTGCCTTGGAGACCGGAGGTGGACCGAGCTCGGCTGGTGTCGAGTACGTCTCAGCGGGGTGATGCTTCCGCCCACGGAACAGCTCGATGCCGTTGCCATGCGGCGTCACGATGTCGGTGGTTCGGATGACCTCGCCGATCCGAGCCAGCATCTCGCCTGGCGCGATGTCGACGTCCCGCATCCAACGTTCTCGGGGTGTGTGCGCGAACACGAACCGGGTCGTCGTCTTCACCGTTTCGGCGAACCGGTCCCACCCTTCGTTAAGCCAGTCCTCCAGCGTCCCTGCCCACGCCCCGACGGGGATCCAGTTGTCTTCGAACGCTGCGCAAAACGCTGCCGACAACGCCGAATCGACCGGTCCCAGCGGCTCACCGAGATCGTCGAGCAGTTCGGCCGTACCGACTGTGGGCGGGTCAATTTCCCACTCTGCACCGGGCACCTCGTCCGACATGGAGAACGGCAGCAATTCAGCTGCGATCCGTTGCTGCATCTCTGCGAACAGATCTGAGAACCACGCCACTTTGTTCGCACGCCCGCACACGTCGCACTTCGCTGCTCGACCGCTCTCGACAACCCAGTCAGACAGATGTGGATCCGGCAGACAATCGGGGCAGACCTTCGCGAGCTCCGGGATGCCCGTCATCCCGTAGCCGGCCGCTTCGAGCCAGTCGTCGTCGACACCCATGCCTTCGAACCTAGGACTCGGCGGGGCCGGGCATGCTCTCGAGAAGGGCGCGCATTGTGGCGTGCAGCCCGAGGGTGCAGGTCCGCAGTAGCTCACCATCGCGGAACGCAGACTTGCCCCGATGGCTCAGATTCGAGCGGACCAAGTACCAGTAGGTGAGAGCATTGGAGCCATCGGTGCGCAGTCCGACCTTCTTCTCCGGGTTCCGGCTGTCGACCACGGCTCGAATGGGCTCAGCGACGTATGGGCCCGCGGCGGCCTGGAAGTCAGTGGATCCTTGGACCGCACGGAGGCGGGCCATCGGCTCCAACGTGGCTCCGAACCGAAGCGTTGCATACCGCTCAACCACCGACCACAGGACCAGATACGTGGCCGACAACCGGACGAACCGATCCCACATGTCACCGGAGTGCCCCGGCGCCATCGGGAACGGCGGGACGGCGTGCTCAGTGACCATCTCGTCGATCGCTCCCATCATGTGCGAGAAGGTCGGATCCATTGCGCCGCGCCAGTCCTCGAACACTTCGTCGGGAGTGCCGTGGCGAGGCCGTCTGCCGACGAGCACGTTCGTGAGTACTCGACGGTCAGCAACGTCGGCAGTGACGGTGCCCCACTTGTAGTGATGGCGAGGTTCGAACGCGCCGATCCGCCGGTACGACTCCGCTGGGTCCGTCGGCCAAAGGACCGATCCACGCACGCGACCGTGATCTGCAACGCAGAACAGAGGCAGCCCGTCGCGGATCCGAAGGACCGCACCGTCAACGGCCGCGGGTTCCACCGCGCTCAAGGCCCCAACAACGTGTTCGTGGGCCAGTTCGTTCGGCTGGAGTAGCCCGTAAACGAACAGTGGCAACCCAAGGTCGGGCGGCAGCCCTAACCCCGGCTCCGCGGCTTGGTCCCCACCGTCGACACGCAGCTCCTCATGCATTGATTGCACGGGCAGCGCGTTGGGCGATCACCCAAAGCTCGTCCGGGTCGATGCCTGCAACGGGGACGAACCGAGCCGGCCCATTTTCATCCTGGCCAAGGAAGCGAGCGAGCTCCGCGAACCCGGCATGTCCAGTCAGCTTCGGAAAGTTCTGCCAATTGCCCGCGATGGTGAGCGATCCTGCGGCGTTGATCCACAACTGGAATGGGGGATACCGGAGCCCGAGCAAGTGGAAGAACAGGCCCCCTCCCGGGCGGGCGCCAAACCACAGCGACGCGTGACCTTCGGTCGTCTCGTCGTCTGCACCAAGTAGCTCGAGCACCCGAGCCAGGAACCGCTGGTCTGGTTCCTGCTCAACCGCACCCACAAACGAATCGAGCGACCAACGTTCGGTGCGACTTGATCCTGCGTGGGTCGCCTTCGCTGCGGCGATCTCGCCGCCGTAAGTGGTTGGAATCAAGATCTCCAGATCGGCATGTCGTGCATACCCGAGCTGCAACGCTGTCACCGAGATCCGATCCTGGGTCACCTGGTTCAGGTACTCGACGAGCCGACGCAGGTCGTTGTCAATGCGATCCACCGCTAGGCACAAGCCGATCGTGCCGCTCTCGATCCTGGAGCGAAGCTCACCTAGCGCTTCAGGGGTGAGGCTCGCCACCAGATCGGCACCACCACGCGCATGCCATGCTCCGACAAAGCGGTCGAACCCGTCAGCGGAGATCGCAGAGGCGTAGTCGATCACCTGGCCTATGACCATGCGCCGCTTCTCAGGGTTCGCTTCCAGCTTGCACTCGACGGCTGTGAGCGCTCCGTCGGAGGAGACGATCACGACGTCAACCGGACCAGCCGAGGTGTAAAGCTCCCGGACGCTGTGCGCACCCTCGGGGACACCGGGGACCCAATGCGGGGATGCTGCCAAGATCTCTTGAAGATGGGCTTCGTTCGCGTACGACGAGCTCTCTGGCGACGTCCACGGTCCGGGATCGCCGACACGATGGACCAAGATCCTGTTGTCAGTCACCCTCTCTCCTCCCCGAGCTCCCGTCGGCGAAGGTAGCCCCGACCTGTGACGGTGCGCCGAAGCGCACCGCCATGACGCCTCCTAGGCTCCGACCCATGACCGACGGGCCAGCAACACACGATGGCGACGGCAACCCCGTCGGCTGGAACGACGCAGTTCGTGCTTGGACTACGGCAGCGGTCCGGCTCTTGGAGGCCACCGCATCGACCTACGGCAGCTACCTCACCTACGGCCAGCTGGCGGAGGCCGTCCAGGCTGAAACCGGCATCGCCACGCGAAGCCTGATGCAGAACTGGATCGGCGAGATCCTCCGAGCCGTGTCCGATGCCGACGCCGTGGCCGACCAACCGATGCTCAGCTCGCTGATCGTGCGCGCAGACCAGACGATCGGGGCGGGATACGGCGACGCAGTCCACAGCAGGACCGGAGTCCTGCCTGAAGACCTCGAGCTGCACGCAGCCGCCGAACGGCTGGCCTGCTACCGGTTCTACGGAGCCGAGGTGCCAGACGGGGCTGAGCCTGCCCTCCCACCGAACGTGGCGTCCGCCCGAGCGACCGCAGCGCGCTCGGCACGTGACGCGAAGCCCCGGCCGGTCTGCCCCAGCTGCTTCATGCAGCTACCCCTGACGGGCATCTGCGGAACCTGCGACTGAACCCGAGGAAGCCCCGTGGGAACTATTCGCCCACGGACACGGTTCGACGGCCACAGGATCAGCTCAGGGGGTGAGCTTCGGAGGACCGTCCCGTTCCACGTCATCGGCCTTGTGACTGCGGCGGCGCAGCCGATGCGGGCCGGTAGCGATGGCTCGACCTGTGGTGCGAGCCACCCCAGCGATCGTGCCGCCGACCTTGCGGAGCGAGTCGGGCAGTTGCGCGAGCTCAGGCCGTTGGGTCTGGGTGTCGTCGAGGGTGCGTTGCTCACAGAACCAGCGGCCCATCTCATCCAGTCGACCGACATGCTCGCGGAGGCGGCGCTTTTGAAGCGGTGCGAGGCCCTCGTAACCGGTTGGCGAGGCGAGGCGGTCAGCGATGTGTCGGAGGAGTTCTACGACCCCCTGGTCCGCCTGCGTGAGCGCGGCGAGCTGCTGGCGGACGTCCGAGGTGACGGATGCTGTGGCGGCTGGCTCGTGGTTGACGGCATGAGCGAGGCGTAGTTCCTGCCACAAGGTGTAGTTCTGCTCGGCGACGACTAGGAGCGCCATGGACTCCTCGATCAGGCGGCCGGTCAGGTCCTCCACCTCACCAACTCGGCTTCGGACGAGCGGGCTGTCCGTCCTCACGTCCTTGAGCTGCCGCAGGATGTAGGCACGAAGGGTCTCGACGTCGCGGACGATCAACGGTCCCAGCGATGCGACAGTTGCCCAGTCGGTGCTGCTGAGCTTGCCAGAGGATCTGGCGCGGTCAACGAGAGGCTGCAAGGTGGCCCGATCTGCGACGGCGGCGCCGAGCCGTTCCGCATCAGCGAGACGGGCGAGCCGGTCGATCTTGCCTTCAATCCGATCGAGGGCGACCGTGACCTCCTTGATGGCCGCCCGCAGTGCGAACTGCCCCGCGGCTGCCTGCAGGCTGAGCGCCTGTTCGGGGCCGAGGTTCACCGGCTTCCAGTCGAGCTGGCCGGCGATGTTCTTGCCGTTGTGGACGATGCTTCGGAAGAAACCACCGTCCTTGGCCGGGATCGCCCCGTGGTCCCTCAGCAGCTTGAGCGAGCGCTCGGAAAACTCGAAGTACTCACGGTGCGTCGCACGGAAGGCCGCGATGTTGGCGGCGACCTGACCGCCGTCGGCAACGATGTGCCGTGACCGTCCGCCAACCTGTCGTGTTGCGTCCACCATTTGGTCGATGAAGGCCGACACGGCTGTCGTCGACCCTTCGACGATCATCCCGCTGCCGGACGTGAAGATCTCTACGGGACCTAGCGACTCGCTGGCTCCGCCGTCGCTGGTGCGCTTCCTTCCCCACGCCATGCCACCCAGAGTACGAGTCAGGTAG
This sequence comes from Acidimicrobiales bacterium, assembly GCA_030681555.1. GTDB lineage: Bacteria > Actinomycetota > Acidimicrobiia > Acidimicrobiales > VFJN01 > VFJN01. The sequence goes on along the minus strand of JAUXRW010000131.1, from coordinate 6,849 downwards.
GACCCGTCAGCCGACCAGGGCGCGATCGTAGAAGCTGCGGGCTACTTCCCAGAGCCGTCTCCGTTGGTGAGCCTGCGGAGGATCGAATCCAGCCACGCCCGACCCCTCGGATCGGCCTGCTGAACCACGTGGTGGACTCGGCCCCCGGTCTTAGGCCTGGACTTGGGCTTGGCGTTTGTCGGGCCCACCTTCATCGCCCGACCGGACGCCTTGGCTTGCGTCTTGCCTTGGAGCCGGCGGATTGCCGCTTCGCTGGACAGGATTGCCCGAGCCGCTGACTTCGCCGTTTCCAGCTCAGGGTCGTTCACCTGCCCACCCAGCACTCGTCGGAGTGCCTTGAGCTGGTCCATCACGAGACCGAAGGCATCTGCGGGCGTGGCCACGCTGTGGTCCTTCGCCAGCGCGTTCGCGCTCAGGTGGAGTCGATGCACGGTCTTCAGCTCGGTATCGGTCAGCGCAAGAGCTACAGCAACCCTCGCTCCGTGCTGTGAGGTCATCGGCTTGCTCCGAGTGTCGTTGAACGAGACGAGAACTACTCCAGCACCCCCGGACCCCTTTGCCTATGGGCCATCCAACCCTCAGCCGGTTTGAGAAGAGCATCACCAGCGCGCCCGGTAGTCCAGGGAGGGCGCAGGCCCGCCTTGAGGCTCCTCATTCGCGGTGCTGATGCCAATGACGACTGAGCCAGTCGATCTGGCCCGCCGTCACCTCAGTGTGGAGCTGCCCACCGTGCATGGGCGCGTACTGAGGGAAGGAGCGCAGCTCATCCCGGACGTCGATTGTTAGTCGCTGAGGGTCGACCGCCAGTTGCCCATCGTCGAAGAGCCGGTGCACGTCCCGCCGGAGGAGCACCCCGCCGTCATCGTGGTGAACCCCGAGCTCCGCGTAGCTATAGAGGTGGCACGCGTCCAACACCGACGCCGGCGCCTCGCCCGTGAACGCGCACACGGCGCCTTGGCGAGCTAGGAGGTGCTTTCGGAAGGCTCCCTGGCCGATCCGAACCCGAACCGTCGCTCGGGTATGCCCGCCAGTGATTGCACCCTCCAAGCGCCGAGACACATTCAGCAGCAGGCGAAGGGATCCCGAGCCAGCAAGAGCTCGCTCGAAGTCGTCCCATCGCAGGGGCCGCAAGCTGAGCTGGGAGGTCGGAGCGACCGCCAAGGCCCTCAGGTGATCTCCAGGCAGCACCCCGAGCAAGTCCTGCCATCCCGCGTCGTGGCGGGATCGATACGTCTGCACGCGTTCGACATGAGCGACAGGCTCCTCGAACTCGGCCTTGCACTTGTAGCACTTGTATCGGGGCTGAAGACCCTTGCGAGCCTTGATTCCGGCCAGCCCGCACGAGGGGCAGCGGCGCAGAATCTTGTCGGCAAACCCCGTCTGGATTTCCTCGATGACAGACATGCCGAGCGATTGACGCTTGTCCCAGAGGACGATGGGATCGCCCGCCGCAGGACCCGCATGGTTCGGCACAGTGTCGTCCCAGCTGTAGTGGACGTCGGGACGGTCGTCGTATCCGTCGTTCCCACCATGCTGCCGATCGTCGCCGACACTCATCAGCAACCAACCGTTCACGCCCACTCGCAACCACCGTCTCCGAAGCGGTGGTCGGCGCCCACTACGTTGCTCCACACACGCCGGCTGACGTTGAGTCCCCCCGTGCTACCGGCGATGCGCTTCCGTCCCCACGCCATGCTGCACAGGGTACGGGGCGGTACGACCGGTCCGCCGATCAGAGTGGGCTAGGAGACAGCGGCTACCTCCCGGAGTCGTCGCCGCTAGTGAGCCTGCGCAGAATCGAATCCAGCCGTGCCCGTCCCCTCGGATCAGCCTGCTGAGCCACGCATCGGCTCCAGCGTACGAATGGGCTTCGACAGCCTCTTGGATGGCCGTGCCTCTCACCTCGCCGACGCTACGGCTGGGGTGTGACGGCCCCCGGCGGCAGCCCTAGCGGCTCATGCGCTCGGTCTGCTTTCGAAGCATGTCGACACCGGAGAGGGCGCCCCCGTACGCAGGCGATCAGGACGACGGCCAGGCGTTGGCGTCGTACACGTCGCAGAGCTTTCGACCATCAGCCAGGCGCCAGGCATCCCAGCCGTTGATGGCCGACTGGTTCGTCACGGCTTGCGCTGCCGGGGTCGGTGTTTCGTACGCGCCCCCTCCGTCGTCGATGGTGATCCGGCCGCTGCGTATCGAGGCGCCAACGCCGTCGTAGAACACCCGGGTGCCGTCCGGCACCCGGCTCAGCTGTCGGCGGGGGTTGTTGCGGGTCGCGCCGGGTGCCCCGCGGCGGGTCCGCTTCGGCCGTTCAGATCCTGGGGCGGTGATGCCGGCCATGAGGGCAGCCACCACCTCCTGAACAGTCTCCTCGGGGAGCGCCCCGCGCTGACCGGCCTCCGACACGCGAACGATCTCCTTGATCACGAGATCTCGTCCGTCCGGAGTGGCCTTGCAGGTCTCGGATGCCGCCCGGGTCATGATGCGCGCGGAGGTGTCCCCCAGCGACCGGCGGATCAACGTGCCGTCAACTGCCTGTAGTAGTCGGTGCTTCGGATCGTCAGCCACGGTCGGGCCTACGGGCGGGTGAGTGCGTAGACCTTCGAGGGCCGCCCCTGATGGCTCGAATCCTCGCCAACCTCTTCAACGGCGCCGTCCTCGACGAGTCGGCGGACGTAGTTCCGCGCGGTCGCCACATCACGGTCAAGCGCTCCGGCGAGCGTCTTCAAGCTCCATGTGCGCGGCAGGTCATTCATCGTTGCGAGGACATCCTCCAGTGGCACCCTCGCCGACCGACCACCGACGGTTCGCCGACCAGGCTCGACCCCTTCAGCCAACGCGATGCCGGCTCGTCGCAGCACGTCCCGGGGGACCTTGAGTGCCGCGAAGGACGCCGCCGAGATCTGGTTCTCGTCGGCCCAGACTTTCGCGTGCTCAACGAAGTACGACTCGAGCTCCACCCGCGGGTCAGGTGTGTCGACGATCCGGGGTCTGCGCACCTGCTCCAGCTCGGTGTGAAGCTTGAGCTTCTCAATCGGGTCGTCCGACTCGGCGATTCGCTTGCGGAGCGCGTCCACGGCCTCTCGGTCGATAACCGGCTTCGCCTTCGGCGGCTTTCGACCTAGAGCCTTCAGGTACTCCCTGATGCGATCCTCGACTTCATCAGTCACGTACAACGCCTCCGGCTCCGGGCTGACACGGGACCCTACCGCTGCCCGAATCGGGCCTGGGTTCCGTCGCCAAGTGGCCTGGGTCAGCTGGTCCGAGCGTGCGAGACTTGTCGCTCGGCCGGCGACTTCCAGGGTCCGGCACGGAGGAGAAGCGAGCAGTGGCGAAGGACGGCAACCGGACGTACGGGGTCAAGCTCGTCCGTGGACCGTTCGTTCGGCTCGACCCTCACCCGCTCGCGTGTGAGACCGCCGACGACCTTCGGGCGCTTGCACCGACGTTGACGGCTCCGAAGGCTGCCGACCTGTTCTGCGGCGCCGGCGGCCTCAGCCTCGGGCTGACGGAGGCCGGGTACGACGTCGTCCTTGCCGTCGATCATGACGACGAGGCCTTGGAGACACACCGCGCCCACCACCCGGGCCTCTCGGTCAACTGGGACCTGGCCGATCCCGGCGTGATCGAGGAGGTGGCCGACCTCGTGAAGACCTGTGGGATCGAGCTCGTCGCCGGAGGTCCTCCCTGCCAACCGTTCTCCAAGGCAGGCCGCTCGATGATGCGTGACCTGGTCCGTCGGGGACGGCGACTTCAGCACGACGGCCGGCGAGACATGTGGGAGAGCTTCCTCACTGTCGTCGAACTCGCCCGCCCCCGCGCCGTCGTGATGGAGAACGTTCCGGACATGGCCCTCGACAGGGGCATGGTCATCCTGCGCACCATGGTCGAACGCCTGGAGGCGATCGGGTACTCGGTCGAGGAACGGGTGATCGACACTTGGCGTTTCGGGGTCCCGCAGTTCCGACAGCGTCTCATCCTGGTTGCGTTGGCCGACGGTGTTGAGTTCGCCTGGCCGACGGAGGACACCGACCGGGTGACCGTTGACGTCGCCATCGGCGATCTCCCGGTCGTGGAGGGCGGGTGGCGTCCGGACAACGGGCTGGGGTCTGACCCGGTGGCGTCAGGCTGGGCCGAGTACGCCGGGCCGAAGACGGACTTCCAGCGGCGCGCCCGAGCCGGGGTCGCCGCCGCCGACTCGGCGAAGGTGTTCGACCACGTCACACGTCCCGTTAGGGAGGATGACGCTCTCGCCTTCGCCCAGATGACGCACCAGACGCGCTACTCGGACCTCGCTCCTGAACTCAAGCGCTACCGCGACGACATCTTCGACGACAAGTACAAGCGCCTCGACCCGAACGACGTGAGCCGCACGATCACTGCGCACATCGCCAAGGACGGCTACTGGTACATCCACCCGTTCCAGGACCGAACCCTCACCATGCGTGAAGCGGCCCGCCTTCAGACCTTCCCGGATCATGTCCGTTTCGCCGGACCGCCGAGCGCCTCGTTCCGCCAGATCGGGAACGCGGTACCTGTACGGCTGGGCTTCCGGATCGGCCACGCAATCAGGTCTTCGCTCGCCACCAATCAGACGGCGGAGCACACCACCAAGGACGTCGCCGAGCGACTCGCCAACTGGTTCTCCGAGGCGCCGCCGGTGCATGTTCCCTGGCTCGCCACGGACAGCCGATGGGTGGCCATCCAAGGCGAGCTCCTCTGGTCCCGCATCGCTGACGAACACCTCGGCCAGGCCTGGGGTGCGATCCGGACCCTCCTGACGCCCGACGACACGCTGCGAGCATTGCCGCTACTTCGCCGGGTGGCCTCTGCATGGAAGCGCGACGCGCGCTGCGACCAACTTCTGGAAGCGGCCGAGTGGTTCAAGGGCAACCCGGACGTTCTGGCAGCCAGCGCTTCAGCGTCCGACCTGGCCAAGGCGCCGCACGTGACCGGTTCGATCGCTGACTTCGCCTGCCGAGTCGTCCCAGGTGAGACGGAGGATCCTGTACTCGCCGGCTACGGCGTCCTTCGGGTCGCTGCACGGTTCCAAGGGGATGCCGTCGACCGCCAGAACAAGCTCACTGACGGAAGGCTGGCGATCGCCCGGATGATCGGTGCCGACGAACGATCGCATGAGGCGCATCTGGCCCTGATCGAGTTGGCGAACGGGCTGTGCAGCCCACAGCGCCCCGATTGCGGCCACTGTCCTCTGGTGGAGTGGTGCGTCGAAGCTCCCGAGCGACCCGTTCAGGCCGCGCTGGCCATCACCAGCCGAGGCGGTCGGCGAACTCGGGAGACGTTGCCCGCAAGCGCTCCATGACGCGGCCGAACGAGTCGATCTCGCCAGCTTCGAGAGCAGCAGAGATCACAGCAGCGCCGAGCTCTCGTCCGTCGACACTCGTCCGGGCTTCTGGGGCCTCCTTCTCAGTGGTACCTGCGACCTCGCGACCTTCCCGTCTGTAGACCGAGTCGGCGCGGTGGCACAGCTCGTTGATGGGTCGCTCGAGCAACGTTTTCACCTCAAGCGGGATGGCCACCCGCATCTTCGCCACGTTGATCTGGAACAGTCGGTCGAGGTCCGTCTGGAAGTCCAGTGAGGCTCGGGCCAACTTGGTGTGTTCGTCGACCGCTCTGATCCCTGACCATCCGCCGTGTTGGATGAGCCGGTCGGCTCGGTAGACGTACAGCCCTTGCTGCCGGTTCCACTTCAGCGGTCCACTCATCCGCTCGAACTCCGCAGCGCTGGAGAACTGGTCTCGGGACGGGAGGATGAACCGGCCGAGGCGGACTCTGCCGTACAGATCGCCTACTGAGACCTCGAAAGACTGCTCCGGGAGTTCGATTCGGCCGGACTCCATTGGAGCGAAGGGGTTCCAGGGTTCGGCCTTCTCACCGTTGACCGTGATGGTCAGCGGGAAGCGCCGGGCGGCGTCCCCCTCGAGGAACCGGTGGAAGACCATCCCGAGGTAGTCGCGGGACCGTTCGGCGAGCTGGTCGAGGCGCCGGCGGGCCCACCCTCCTTCGGGCCGACGGTCCGGCAGCACGCGGTCGAGACCCTCCCAGAGCACGATGGTGCCTGGGCCGTCGTCGAGCCAGGTGACGTAGTCCGTCACAACGGACTGTCGGGGAGGAGCGATCACCTCCCAACGGTCCGTGTTCTCGACGTGGTCGAGATCGAGTGATCGGCTCACGACCCTGCGGTAGGTGAGGGAGCGCCGGGATGCGACGGTGAGTCTCCGGCACTGTGAGATCGAGGCTGTCTTGAGCCCGAGGCCGTAGCGACCAAGCTCTCCGAGGTCGTACTCCCGTCGAGTGCCGAAGCGAAGGGCCTCATTGAGATCCCGCTCCGTCATGCCGTCGCCGTCGTCGCAGATGACGACGTGGGAGTTCTCGCCGTCGAACACGATGTCGACGTTCACCTGCGTCGCTCCAGCTCCGACGCTGTTGTCGACAATGTCTGCGAGGGCGGACAGGAAGTCGTATCCGATGTCCCGAAGGGACCCGGTCAGCCGTCTCGCCGACGGGGTGATGTCAACGGGCGCTAGCGATCCTCTGCTCATCCTTGGTGACCTTCCCGGAAACGACCTCGTCCTCCAGGGTAGGCCTGAGCACCAGCCGGACCCGTCATCTCGGGTCGTCCGGTCCGTTTCCGCCACAGTTCGACGATTGCGTCGGCGGCTGCGCCGGCGTCCTCGTGCTCCCAAACGTGGATGGCGTGCCATCCCAGCTCGTGCAGCGCCGCATCCTTCTTGCTGTCTCGGGCGACGGTGGCGGCCAACTTGTCACTCCACCAGTCCCGGTTGTTCTTGGGCATGACCCCGTGGTCGGGGCATGCATGCCAGAAGCATC
>JAUXRW010000127.1 GCA_030681555.1 Acidimicrobiales bacterium | reverse complement strand
GCGGAGCACTGCTCCCGGTAGGTGGTCCGCAGGAAAATCAGGTGCGGCGCGAGGAAGCCGGGCGCAGTCAGCACGCGGTGGGCGATGCGCTGGGTGAACGTGGCCGTCTGGAGGTCGACCGCCTGCTTGAGCAGCACCAGTGCGGCGGCGAGGCCGGCGGGGGCGACCGCCCACCCGACGCGCAGCCCCGGGCACAGCACCTTGGACGTCGTTCCCAAGGTGACGACGCGGTCGCTGAGCGATCGCAGCGGCGCCGGAGGCTCGCCGCCCCACCGGAGCGCCCCGTACGGTTCGTCGTCGACGATGAGGAAGCCGTAGCGGTCCGCCAGCGCGACGAGAGCGAGGCGCCGTTCCATCGAGAGCGTGGCGCTGGTGGGGTTGTCGAGATCGGCCACGACGTACACCAGGGCAGGCCGAGCACCGGCCGCCAGGCGATCCGCCAGCACGTCGACGCACAGGCCGTCGGCGTCGCCCGGCACACCCAGCAGCGCCGCGCCTGCCAGCCGGAACGCCTGGATCGCCCCGACGTAGCCCGGGTCCGCCAGGGCAACGACGGCACCGGGGTCCAGAAGCGCGCGGGCGACCAGCTCGATCGCCTGCTGGGACCCATGGGTGATCACCACCTCGTCCACGTCGGCGCCCTCCCGCTCAGCGACCCAGGAGCGCAACGGGGCGAACCCGGCGGTCGCTGCGTACTGGAGCGCCGAGGAGGGGTCGTCGGCGAGAAGCTCTGCGGTGGCAGCAGCGATGGCGCCCACCGGGAACGTCGCCGGAGCCGGCAGGCCCCCGGCCAGCGAGATCACGTCGGGGCGCTCGGTCACGGCGAGGAGGTCGCGGATGACCGATGAGGTCACCCGCTGCGGCGCCGCTGCCAGGGAGATGGAGCCAGGGGCCTTGACACGCATGCCGCGACCGTGACAGAGGTGGCCCATGAGGAACAGGGCCACTTCTGCGCGGGTGGCCCGAGCCGCAGCCGTCCACCACGTGGTCGGCGAGCTCGGGGACTGGGCCACCGGCGGGACGCCCCTGTTCCGCCTGCTCGCTCGCGCCCTCGCCGCCGCCGTGGAGCGCGGCTCGTTGACCCCGGGCGAGCGCCTCCCGGCCGAGCGGGCGCTCGCCACCGCGGTGTCGGTGAGCCGCGGGACCGCCGTGGCCGCCTATGACCTCCTCGTGGCGGACGGGGTCGTCGAACGGCTCGGCGGGAGCGGGACGTTCGTCATCGGGGCGGGCTCGCTCGGGCTGCCACTTGGGCGCGAGGGATCCGCCCTCGTCGCTCGGCTGGTCGACAGGAGCACCAGCCCTTCGAGCGTGATCGACCTGTCGATCAGCGTGCTCCGCCTGTCCAAGGAGCTGCCGGCGACCTCGGTCGGGACGAGCGACCTCGCCGACGTGGCGCCCGACACCGGGTACTCGCCCTGGGGCCTGGTGGGGTTGCGGCGAGCGGTGGCCCACCTCGTCAGCGAACGTGGCCTGCCGACGGGGGAGGACCAGGTGGTGATCACCACGGGCGCGCAGCAGGCGCTCAGCACGGCAGCCGCCTGTTGGGTCCGGCCCGGCGACACCGTCCTCGTGGAGGACCCGACGTACCCCGGTGCTGTCTCGGCCTTCGCGGCCGCCGGCGCCCGACTCGTCGGGCTGCCGGTCGACCGGCACGGCGTACGACCCGACGCGCTGCGGGACGCCCTGGCCCACCACCCGACCCTCGTCTACCTGCAGCCCACCCTTCACAGCCCCACCGGCGTCGTGCTGGCGGCTAACCGCCGGCGCGAGGTGGCCGAGGTGCTGGCCGGGGCCCGCGTGCCGCTGGTGGAGGACCACGCGCTGGCCGGGCTCGTGTGGGGCGACGCTCCGGCCCCGGTCGGCGCGCACCGGCCGGACCACGCCATCGCGGTGGTCGGCTCATTGAGCAAGCTCTTCTGGGGCGGGCTGCGGGTGGGGTTCGTGCGGGCCCCGGCGCCGGTGGCGCTCCGTTTCGCCCGGGTGAAGGGCACGCACGACCTCGGATCGTCCGCCATCAGCCAGGTCCTGGCGCAACGCCTGCTCGAGCACCCCGACACCCCGGCGTTCCTCACCGGTCGCAACGAGGCTCTACGCGCCCGCTACGACCAGCTGGCCACGAGCCTCCGCCGGGAGCTGCCGGACTGGACGTGGACCGAGCCCAGCGGCGGCTTGTCCGTCTGGGTTCGGCTGCCCTCCCCCGTGGCGGAGCCCTTCGCCCAGGCGGCCCTCCGCAACGGCGTGGCCGTCGCCACCGCCGAGGCCCTCTCGCCGGGCGGTGGCCACCCCGACCGCGTGCGGCTGTCGTTCAGCGGCCCCGCCGAGGAGTTGGCGGAGGGCGTCCAGCGCCTCGCCACCACCTGGCGCTCGACATGATCAGGCCTGGGCGCCCGCCGATGTCGTGGTGGTGGCGCCGACGCCGGCCTCCTCGAGCAGGCGCTCGGCGTCGGCCGTCTTGACGCGACCCTGGTTGGTCAGCGTCTCGTAGCGAGCCAGGTCGCGCTGGGCAAGGGCCTCGTCGGCCTGGTCGAACAGGTCGTTGGCCTCCACCAGGAGGCGGGACACCTGTTCGGCCACCGTGCCGGTCGGTTCGGGCTCCTCGTCGGCGGGAGGCGCGTTCGGGTCGGTGGGGGTCTCGCCGGCGCTCTCCTCGAGCGTCGGCGGCGCCTCGCCGAACACGGCGGCCAGTGCCTCCTGCAGGGTGTCGCGGATCTTCACGTCTCCCTCGAAGGACACGATCACCTTCTGGAGCGCGGGCACCTCGGTCTGGGTGGAGGTCACGTAGAAGGGCCGCACGTACACGAGCCCGTTGGAGATCGGGATCGCGGAGAGGCTGCCGTAGGACACCGACGACCCGGCGCCGCTGAGGAGGCTCTCCTCGCGTGACACCTCGGTGTCGCTCTGGATGTCGCCCTGCACGAGGGCGGGGCCGTTGGGCAGGTCGCCCCGTGGCATGACGAACACCTGAAGCTTGCCGTAGTCGGCGCCGTCGCTCTTCCCCACCATGAAGGCGGTGAGCAGCTGGTTGTCGTCCCGCGTGGCCGTGGGCACGAAGGGGCGCAGCAGGATGAACTCCGGCGCGTCGCTGCCGGGCAGCTGGGTGAACAGGTAGTACGGGTCGATGCGAGCGCTGCGAGAGCTGACCGTGGCCCCCGACGCGTCGGTGGTGCGCGTGGCGGCCGCCGCGCCCGCGGTGCCCGGGTCGCGGGCGACGTCCCAGCGGTCGTCGCCGGAGTAGAACTCGTCGGCCTCGTCGATGTGGTAGTCGCCCCACATGTTCGTCTGCACCCGGAAGAGGTCTTCCGGGTAGCGGAGGTGCTCCTGCAGGTTCTCGGGCATGTCCTCGAAGTCCTTGAAGAGCTTTGGGAAGGCGTCGCGGTACGCGTCGATGATCGGGTCCTCGACGTCCATGACGTAGAAGTCGACGGTGCCGTCGTACGCGTCGACCACCGTCTTCACCGAGTTGCGCACGTAGTTGAAGTCGTGCCGCAGGCCGCTGCCGGCCGTCAGCTGCTCGGTGTTGGCGCTCTGGCCGTAGGGATAGCGGTTCGTCGTCGTGTAAGCGTCGAGCATCCACTTGATCCGCCCGTCCACGACCACCGGGTACGGGTCGGCGTCGAAGTGGAGGAACGGCGCGAGCGTCTCGGCCCGCTCCCGCACGTCGCGGATGTAGAGGATCTCGGACCGCGAGGAGATCTGGCTGGAGATCAGCAGGTTGGGGGCGCCGAAGCGGAGGGCGAAGGCGGCCCGCTTCACGACGTTGTCGAGCTGCACCCCGTCGTCGCCCTCGTATTCGGTGAACTCCGTCCCCTCCTCACCTTGGTAGTGGATCTCTCGGACCTTGGAGCCGACGACGACGTAGCTGGACAGCTCCTCGCCGAAGTAGACCGACTCCTCCTCCAGCTGGAGGGAGGCCTCGTCGGTGTCGTAGGGCACGTCCCTGGCCACGAAGGTCGGTTCCCCGCTGGGCTCCTTCGCGTTGGCCGGCGCCACGATGACGCCGTACCCGTGCGTGTAGGCGAGGTGCTCGCCGGCCCAGGACTTCTGCGGGACGTTGTCGGAGTTCAGGTCGCGGACCGACAGGACGACCTGAGTCGGCCGCCCGTCGATGTCATAGCGATCGATGTCCACGTCGTTGACCCGGTAGTAGTCCCGGGTGCGCTGGAGCTGGGGGAACGTCTTGCCGAGGACCTCGGAGGACGGATCCCAGATGCGGATGTTCCGCACCGACTCGGCGTTGGCCTCGAGGTCGATGGAGTCCTTGTCGACGTTGAGGTCGAACTCGGAGATCTCGATGTCATCGTCGCTCAGGCCCATCGCCTCGCGGGTGGCGTCGATGTTCCGCGCGATGTACGGCTCCTCGCGCTCGGGCTCGTTCGGGTTCACCTGGAACCGTTGGACGAACTGCGGGTAGATCGCCCCGGCGACCACGGCGACGAGCGCCCAGAGGCCGACGCCCAGGATCGGGAGCGTCCAGCCCCGCCGCCAGATGTTGACGATGAACAGGACGAAGCTGGCGACGGAGATCAGGAGCAGCAGGTTTATGGCCGGGAGCTGGGCCTTGATGTCCGTGTACCCGGCGCCGTCGACGTAGCCCCGCTCGGACAGGACGAGGTCGTACCGTTGCAGCCAGTATCCGCCCGCCTTGACCAGGGCCAGCAGCCCGAGGAGCACCGACAGGTGCGCCTTGACCTGGGGGGTCACCCGCTCGCCCACGGAGCTCACCCGGATGCCGCCGTTGAGGTAGTGGAAGACGGCGGTGACGATCAGCACGATGAGCAGGGCCGCGAACAGCCAGCCCGACACGAAGCTCAGGAACGGCAGCTTGAACACGTAGAACCCGATGTCGGTGCCGTACTGCGGGTCGTCGACCCCGAAGTCGGCGCCGTGGGTGAACAGGATCCAGGAGTTCCACTCGCTCGACACTCCAGCGCCTGCGATGAGGGCCAGGACCACCGACGTGACGGCCCGCACGAGACCGGTGCGCCCGCCGACGACGTCGTGGTAGCGCTCGATGAACTCCTCGTCCGGGCCCGTCGGCCGGAAGGGCGGGGCCAACCGGTCGGCGATGATGAGGTTCACCCACAGCAGCAGGAAGAAGGCCCCGGTGAAGATGAGGGCCAGCGCGACCTTGGCCCCGAGGACACCACGCCACACGTCGGCGTTGCCGAGCGAGTCGAACCACAGGTAGTCGGTGTAGAAGCCGGCGATGCCCCGCAGGGAGGTGATCAGGAAGAACAGGACCACGGCGCCGATGACCAGCAGCGCCCGCCCCCGGCCCGGAGCCCGGGGCAGTCGGCGGGGCATGTCGGTCGGAGCGCGCATGGAGGCGAGGCTACTGGCGCGCCGAGCTCATGCTCGCGCCGGCGCCGCCCCGTTCAGGCCGGGACGGGGAGCACGAGACACCGGCACCCCGGGTGTGCGGGTGCGCTGCGGCTGCCCGTAGGGAACTCGTCACCCTTGGAGACCTGCCCAGCGAGCACGTTGTCGTCGCAGTCCGGGCACGGGCCCCGCGAGGGGTCGACCACCCACCGGACCTTCGCGCCGGCGGGGGCACCGTCGAGCAGCCCCTGCGCGTAGGCGGCCGCCGTGTAGTGCGGCACCGCCTCGGTGAGCCGCTGGTTCTTCCACTCCCGGTAGAGGGCCCGGACACGGTCGGCCACGTCGTCGAGGTTGCCGTCGGAGGCGACGAAGCTGCGCTCGATGCGCTCACGCATGGGGAGCACCAACGACCGTGCCAGATCATCGGCCAGCTCGGTCATGGGCCGCGTCTGGCCCCCCGCCCACAGCGCGCCGGCCGCGGCGGCCTCGTAGAGGACGGCGCCGGAGGTCTCGGCCCAGCGGCGGGCGTGCGTGTCGGCGTCGGGCAGCAGGTCATCGACGCCGGCGGGCTTCGTGCGGCGGAGCTGGTCGAGCACGTCGTTCTGCTCGTCGGCCAGCGCCCGCTTCAAGCGGCGCCCCAGGTCCTTCTCGATCGGAGCCAGCGCCGCATCGCGGTCCACGAACGGGCGCGCCTCAGCGGACACGACCTCCAGCTCCGGGGCGGGATCGCCGAGGGCCGCCCCCTCCGCAGCGGGTGCAACCTCGGCCGTCTCCCCTGCTGCGTGCAGCCGGGCGAACACCGCAGCTGCCTTCGTCTCAGCCTCCGGTGCAGGTTCCGGCTGCGGCTCAGGGGTGCGTTCCGGCTGCGGCTCCGGCTGCGGCTCAGGGGTGGGTTCCGGCTCCGGCTGCGGCTCAGGCTCCGGCTGCGGCTCAGGCTCCGGCTCCGGCTCAGGCTCCGGCTCCGGCTCCGGCTCCGGCTCAGGCTCCGGCTCCGGCTGCGATGCCCGCTGCGGTGCGGGCTCCGGCTCGGGCAACGCCTCGACCACCTCATCGAGGTCCGGGTCGGGCTCGAGGCCGTCGAAGGGGTCCACGATCGGCAGGTCGACGAGCCGCGCCGTCGCCACCTCCTCGTCGAGCTCCTCCAGCGTGGCATCGGGCTCCGCCTCGATGCGGCGACCGGCGGAGGCAGCGGCGATGCGGGCGTCGGTCACGGATGTCGAGAGCTCGGACGTGGCCTCGTCGATCGTGCCCCGCACGACCTCGTAGGCCTGGAGCAGCCGCTCGCGTCCTGCGTTCAGCTGCTCGATCTGGAGCCGGGCCCGCTTACGGCGCTGTGACAGGTCGCGCAGCACCCGCTCGCGTACGGCCTGGGCCTCGCCCACCATCTCCCGGCCCTGCGCGCGGGCGGCCTCGAGGATCTCCGCCGCCTGGTCGCGCGCCAGCGTGAGCTCGCGCTGGGCCTCCTCGCGTGCCGCGTCCGCCCGGGCCGTGCCCTCGCCCCGGATGCGGGCAGCGGCCTCCTCGGCCTCGGCGCTGCGCCGCTCCAGCTCGCCGCGCGCCTCTGCGAGGACGCGCTCCCCCTCGGTGCGGGCCTCGAGAAGCCGCTTGTCGGCCTCGGCGACCGCACCGCTCCGCGTCTGAGCAGCCTGTGCCGACGCCTCCGCGATGATGCGCTCGGCGGCCGCCTCGGCCTTCGATCGGATGTCGGCGGCAGCCTCGCGAGCCGAGGTCAGCACCCGCGTCGTCTCCTCGCCGAGGAGCTCGAGCATGGCCGCGTCGTCCGGGTGCTCCATCGACCGCAACCGGGTCTCGACCTGGGAGAGGTGCTCCCTCTGCTCGGCGATCGTCCGCTGCAGGCGCTCGACGAGCGCGGACACCTCGTGGAGGTAGCCGCGGACCTCCTGCTGATCGAAGCCGCGCCGCACGACGTCGAACTCGTGGCGGGCGATCTCGGGCGGGGTCGGCGACTCGGTCATGGCGAACCGATGCTACGACCAGGCCGGCGTCGCACCGCGGACGATCGCGGTGCCCGGGGCCTACCTCCCGGTGAGGCCACCGAGCAGCCCGCTGAGCAGACCGCCGAGGGCCTCGGCGATCGGCTCGATGACGGGCTCGAGCGGCGCAACGAGCGGCCCGAGCAGGCCGTCGTCCTCGTCCGGCGGGGGCGGCGCCGTGGGGGGCGGGCGCGTCGTCGGCGTCGTGGGCTCCGGATCCGCCGGCGGCGTAGCGGTCGGCGGTCGCTGTGGGGCCGTCGTCGGCGTGGTGGAGCCCGACGTGGGGCGCGTCGGCCCGATGGCCAGCGGCGAGTCGTTCACCGCCTCCGTGACCGCAGTCGTGAGCGGGAGGCTGTCGACACCCTGGTCCCGCGCCACCAGCCCCCACGCTGCGTGCTCCCCGCGGAAGCGGAACACGAGCTCCCAGCGCTCGAGGAACGAGCCCCGGCGCCCCAGGTCAGCGATCGCCGCGCCGATCAGCGTCTCGCCCGGCGGGCGGTCCGGATCGAGGAGGGACGCCGTGAAGTCGGGCTCGTCGGCCAGACCCGGGAGCACCCCCCTGAAGAACTCGACCGTGCGGCCCTGGCCGCGCGCCAGGTTGTCGGTGTAGCCGGCGGCCAGCGCCTCGAGCCGCGTCCCGAGGTCGATGGCCTCGCCGAGGAAACGCCGGTCCCATGGGTCGGACGCCTCGTACTGCAACGGCCTCGGCGCGTCGGGCGGCAGGCCGAGGGCCGGCACCTGCATCTCCCGCAGGGCGATGACCTCCCGCTCCTGGCCTCCGGACTCGATGTGTACGCCCGTGTCGTAGGCGGCGACGCTCACCTCGACCCCGGCCGGCTTCGACACCTGCGCGGCGCCGCCCGCCACCTGCACGCCGCTGCTGCCCACCGTCACCGCGGTGCCGTCGGGCGCGACCACGAGCAGGTCGCCGGCGAGCAGCTCCGGGGTGTCGCCCATCAGGAGCCGGGTGTCCTCGACGCCGCCGGGCAGCCCCTGCCGGAGCTCGAGGGTGACCCCGCCGGGGAGCGTCAGCGTGCCCGACCCCTCCCGCAACGTGATCTCGTCGCCCACCCCGACGTCGGCCTGCCCGGACACGACCTCCCGATCCCCCTCCTGGCGCTCGAGGACGGCCGCGCCGTCGACCTCGAGCCGGCCCTCCCCGCGCTGGGGGTCGTCGTCGGAGCACGCGACGATCGGCGCCAGGACGAGTGCCGTGGCGAGCAGGACGCCGGGGCGCAGCCGCTTGCCAGCCATCAAGACCTCCCTCTTGCCCCACCGTCGACGGGCAGCACCACGGCGACCCGGGAGCCGACGTTCGGCTCCGACTCGACCACCAAGGTTCCCCCATGGGCCCGCGCGATCCTGTTCACAAGGGCCAGACCCAGCCCGAGCCCTCCGAACTGGCGGGTGGTCGACGCGTCTCCCTGCGTGAACTCGCCGAGGATCTCCTCCACCTGATCGACGCGGATTCCGATGCCCTCGTCGCTCACGGACAGCTCGATGGCGGGGGTCTCCTCGTCCAGCACGCGGGCCCCGACCACGATCGTGCCGCCGTCGGGCGAGTACTTCACCGCGTTGTCGACGGGCTCGTCGAGCAGCTGCGCGAGCAGCTTCGGGTCGGCCTGCAGGCGCGGGACGTCCGCCGGCACGCGACGCACGAACCGATGGGTCCCATCGACGCGCCCCCGCCACCCGCGGAGGACCTCGTCCACGAGGCTCCGAACCGCGACCGGCTTCGTGTCCAGGGCCAGCTGGCCGTCGGCGACGGTGGCGAAGTTCACGAGCTGTCCGATCACCCGCTCGAGGTCGTCCGCTGCGGTGTCGATCTCGCCCGCGAACTCGCGTGCCTTCGCCGGCGTCACCCTCCTGGATCGCAGCAGCGAGGCGAACCCCTTGATCGGCGTGAGGGGCGTCCGGAGCTCGTGGCTGATGTTGGCCAGGAACTCCGCCCGCATCCGCTCGAGCTCGCGCTCCCGGCGCAGGTCACGTAGGACGAACACCGCGCCCGTGACCTCGTTGTCCGGCCCTCGGAGGGCGCCGGCCGACACGGCCACGGGGATGTCGCGCCCGTCCCGCAGCCGCACCATGCCCGTGTCGCCCCACGACTTGAGCACCGGCCGCCCGAGCCGTCGCGACAGGTCGGTGCCCGCATCGGACCGCAGTCGCACGATCGACGTCACCAGCCGCGAGCGAGCCTCGGAGGACCGGAGGTCGAAGAGGGCTTCGGCGGCGGCGTTGAAGTCCGTGATGACCCCGTCGGCGTCGACCGCCACCAGCGCCTCGCCCATCCCGGCCACGACGGCCTCGAGGCGGCCACGCAGCTCGCCCTCGTCGGAAACGGCCTGCCGGAGGTCAGTGGTCATCGTGCCGAGCGAATGGGCCATGCGGTCGAACGCGGCGCCGAGGGCGCCGAGCTCGTCGTCCGTGGTGATCCGGGCCCGGGCATCGAGATCACCGGCGTCGATGGCTGTCGCTGCGTCGGTGAGGCGACGCAGGCCCGCTGCGATCCGGTCGCCCGCCAGCCCCGCGAGCACGAGAGCGGCAGTGGCGGCCCCCATCGCGATCAGGAAGAGGACGCGGAACAGGTCCTCCCGGGCCTCGTCCTCCTGGAGCCGCGGCGTGGACAGGACGAACACGCCGAGGGGGTTCCCCGCGTCGTCGGTGATGGCGTGGGCCACGACGAAGCGGTCGTCCATGACCCGCTGGAGGTCGTCCTGCCCCCTCGAGGCGTCCTCGGCCAGCCTCAGCGCGACCTCCGGCGGCACGGCGGCACCGGCGCTGCCCAGCACCCGAGCGGTGTCGGCGAGCGCCGCGCCGACGCCGGGCTCCTCCCCCTGGAGGACGGCCGAGCGCCGCGCCAGGTAGCCGCCGTCGATCCGCCGCGTGACCACGACGACCCCGCGGTAGGACGGCGCGCCCAGCTCCCCTACCGGGGCGGTCGCCAGCGCGAACAAGTCGCCGCCGGCCTTCACGACGGACTGGCCCTCCCCGCCGGTGCTGACCGCGATCCGGACAGCGTTGGACACACCCAGCTCCGTCCAGGTCGCCTGGGGCGTGTCCACCGGCTCGACCACCGACGGTGGGCCGGCCCTGCCGACGACGAGGCTCGGGCCGCGCAGGGGATCGCCCCCGAGGGCCACGAACTGGGCCAGGCGTCCGGCGACCAAGGTCCGCTCGTCGGCGGTCTGCTCCTGTGGCTGCTGCGGATCGGTCACCGTGGCCAACGCGTCCTCGAGGGCAGCGTCGCCGGTGCTGGACAGCGCAGTGGCGAGGACTCGGGCCGACACGAGCAGCTGCTCCCCCTCGTCCTGGATGGCGGTCGCCTCGCTGCGGGCCAGGCCGCCGTTGCCCTGGACCGCTTCCTCGGTGATGTTGTCGTTGACGATCGTCGACATGCTGACGGCGACCACCGTGATCGTGACGAAGAGGATCGATGCGCCCGACGCCGCCACCCGGGCCGCGATCGACCGGGCGCTGGCGGTGATGAGGCACGCCCCGATGGCCAGCGCACCGACGCCGCGCGCGGTGTCGGCCAGGACGCTGGCCTCGTCGTCGTAGAGGCCGACCTCGGCGACGATCAGCGCGACGAGCCCGATCCGGAGGAGGTCACGACCACCGACGTCGGGCTGCCAGGAGGCCGACGCCAGCGACAGCAGGATCACGCCGGCCAGCCGCAGCGTCACGACCACGGGCGACGACGGGTCGTCGACGAGCAGCGCCCCGCTGCACAGGGCGGCGGCCGCCAGCGTTGCGAAGCCGGCCGCACTGGCGGCCCGCGCCGCCGGTCGGACGACGAGCAGGTCCTTGCGGAGGAAGGCGAAGCCGAACCCGCCGAGCGCGACGAGGAAGAGGGCGAACTCCGCAGCGAACCGGATCTGCACGTCCGTGGCGGACATCCCGTTCATCCTCTGCCGCTCATCCCGGGCCGCGGGCGATCGGCTCGCCGCCGAGCTCGACCAGCGCGGCCAGCGCCTCGTCCAGGGTGTCCACCGGGAGCACGTCGAGGTCGTCCCCCACGGCATCCCGCACGACCTCGAACTCGTCCGACGGGACGAGGAAGGCGTCGTACCCCGCGTTGCGCACGGTGACCGCCTTCTGCAGCCCTCCGCCCACGGGGCCGACGGCGCCGTTCAGCGCCATGGTGCCCGTGACGGCCACGCGCCGGTCGCCGGTGAGGTCTCCGGGAGTGAGCACGTCGAGGACGGCGAGGGTGAAGGCGAGCCCGGCGGAGGGGCCGCCCACGTCGCCCGAGTCGATCGAGATCTCGAACGGCAGGTCGAGGGCGGGCGAGAACCGCTCCTCGGCGATGATGCCGATCACGGCACGGGGCTCGTCGTCCTCGCTGGCGATCGTCGGCACCGTGAGCTCGACGCGCGTGGCGCTCCCGGCCGGTCGCTCCAAGGTCAGGAGGTGACTGGCCCCCACCCCGCCGACCTGCAGGCGGTCGCTCAGCTCGCCCGGCAGGTCGATCGGCTCCCCGTCGACGGCGACGATCACGTCGTCCAACTGCAGCGCGCTCTTGGCCGGAGAGTCCTCGGCCACGTCGCGCACGACGACGCCGCTCGTCCGGATCACGCCGTAGCCGAGGTGGTCGAGGGCGACCGCCTTGGCGACCTGGATGGAATCGCTCATCAGCTCGATGTTGTAGCGACGGTTCTCCTCCACCGACCGGTCGCCGAGCAGCGCCGTCTCCGGCACCACCTCGATGTCGTCGTCGAGCCACCCGTGGACCGCCTCCAGCAGCGTGATGTCGCGCCGGGCGCTGACCGTCGTGAACCCCACGGATTCGTCGGGTGGGTAGCTCGGTGCGCCGGAGACGGAGATGAGGCCGCTGACCGGGGTGGTGTCGCCCGGGAGGATCGAGATGTACGGGACCGGGACCGCCGCCGCGGCGAGGACGACGAGGACGAGCGCGCCGAACGCGGCGCCGGCCAGCCACGTGCGGCGGTCGGGACGCGACGCGGTTCCAGGAACGGGCCGGGCCGCCCCCGGCGGCGGGTCGGCCACGAGCGGGCGCGGGGCACCTCCCGTGCGGGCGGGTCCCGCCGGTAGGCTCGGTAGCCTTGTGCTGACCTCGGTGCTCGTCGTCGTCATCGTCGGTGCCGTCATCGCCCTGATCGTCGGTGTGACGGCGAGTGACGGCCCGAAGCCTGCCACGCCGAAGCGTGATCGCAAGCGGGGTGGGCCGGCCCGCCACCCCGAGCGGCCGCGCCGTTCGGAAGGGCCCGCTCCGATCGCCCGGAATGCCCCGGTTCGCGGCGCGGACGAGCCTCCCGGCCGCGATCCGGAGGTCGCCGAGGACCGCTGCGGGGAGATCGTCGACCTCCGCCGGTCGTTCGGCGAGCGCGTCCGGGCCCTGTCGCTCCTCGCCGTGACGGTCCTGACCCTGGGATCGGTGGCGGCGGCGCTGCTCGGCGCGATCGTCCTCGCCGGCGCCCGCATCATCGACCGGGCCCTGGGGTGACGCGCCGGCCCGCGGCGGCGCGCCGGCGGGCGGCCGTGCTGGCCGGCCACCGCGGCGATGCCCGAGCGGCTCGCCACGCGCTGACCGACCCGGATCCGGGGGTGCGGGCGTCGGCGGTCGGAGCGCTGGAGCGCGTCGGCGAGCTCACCGGCGCCGACCTCGAGCAGCTGCTCACCGACCCCTCGGCAGCCGTGCGCCGGCGCGCCTGCGAAGCGGTGGCCCTCCGGCCGGGCGACGCTCCCCCCTCGCTGCTGCGCGTGCTCGCCGAGGACGACGCCACCGTCGTGGAGTCGGCCGCGTGGGCAAGCGGTGAGCGCGAACCCGCGGAGCCCGGCGTCGTCGCCGTCCTGGCGGAGCTGACCACGGGGCACCCCGACGCACTCGTCCGAGAGGCGGCCGTCGCAGCGCTCGGCGCGATCGGCGACGACGCGGGCCTGCCGGCCATCCTGGCCGCCACGCACGACAAGGCCACGGTTCGCCGCCGGGCCGTGCTCGCCCTCGCGCCGTTCGAGGGCGCCGACGTGGACGGCGCGCTGGAGAAGGCGAGGGACGACCGCGACTGGCAGGTCCGTCAGGCCGCCGAAGACCTCACCTGAGCGGCGACGCCGTTGCTCACACGCGCGGCGAGGACGAGGCGCAGCGCCGGCACCTCGAGGTGAAGCCGGCGGGGGTGATGTGGACGGTCAGGCGCTTGCCGCACGTCGTGCAGAAGCGGGGCGGGTCGAGGGCGGGGCTGCAGCCGGCGCACGACGCGGACGGGCGGCCGCAGCCGGAGCAGAAGCCGTCGGCCATCCGTGCCTGGATCAGATGGCCTTGGAGAGGGCTCCGATCGGCATGCGGAGGTCGGCGAGCATCTGGAGGTCCTCCTTCGGGGAGCGACCGAGCGTGGTGAGGTAGTTGCCCACGATGAGGGCGTTGATGCCGGCCGTGAGCCCGAGCGCCTGGAGCTCGCGGAGCGTGACCTCCCGGCCGCCGGCGTAGCGCAGGATCACCGACGGCAGGGCGAGGCGGAACAGCGC
Source organism: Acidimicrobiales bacterium (assembly GCA_030681555.1). Taxonomy (GTDB): domain Bacteria; phylum Actinomycetota; class Acidimicrobiia; order Acidimicrobiales; family VFJN01; genus VFJN01. The sequence continues at coordinate 825 of JAUXRW010000127.1, read as the reverse complement.
GATCCAGCGGATCGCCTCCAGCGGTTCGATCAGCCGCCGGATCTGCAATGGGGTGCCCGGGCGCGGGTTGAGGAAGTTGAGCGGCACCTCGGCCGGCTCGACCTGGCGGAGCTGGTCGAGCAGCTCGAGCCGCTGCGCGGTGGTCTCCCCCATGCCGAGCAGTGCCCCGCAGCACAGCTCCATGCCCTGGGCGCGCACGAGGCGGCAGGTGTCGAACCGCTCCTCCCACTCGTGGGTCGTGACGATGTTCGGGAAGAAAGAGCGCGACGTCTCCAGGTTGTGGTTGTACCGATGGGTGCCGACCGCGGCGAGGCGGGCCGCCTGCGCCTCCGTGAGGATGCCCGCGGAGACGGCGACGTTGAGGCCGGTCTCCTCTCCGACGAGGGGGACGAGCTCCTCGAGCCGCAGCATCGTCTTCTCGTCCGGCCCCCGCACGGCCAGCACGATGCAGAACTCCGACGCACCGATCGCCGCGGTCTCGCGAGCCGCGGCGAGCACCTCGTCGGTGTCGAGGAACGGGGTGGCCTGGACGACGGTGTCGAACTGCGAGGATTGGGAGCAGAAGTGGCAGTCCTCGGGGCACCCGCCGGTCTTGGCGGAGAGGATCCCCTCCACCTCGACCTCTGGCCCGCACCACGCAAGGCGAACCTCGTGGGCCAGCGCCGCGAGGGCCGGCACGCTCTCGTCCGGAACCGCGGCGAGCCCCGCCAGTTCGGAGGAGGACAGCTGCCGCCGCTCGTCCAACAGCGCAGCACCAGCAGAGGAGAGGAGCACCCGGGGGGAGGTCACAGGGGGAAACCTAGGCACCCCGCAAGAGGAGAGGCG
>JAUXRW010000123.1 GCA_030681555.1 Acidimicrobiales bacterium | reverse complement strand
CTCGCCGGGCCCGGCGAAGTCCTGGTCGCCGAGGACCACGAGCACGGGCACCTCGACCTGCGCGAGGCGCTCGGGGGTGAGGACCGGACGGGGGGAGCGCAGGCATGCGGCGAGCGCTTCGCGGTCGACGTCAGGGTGCTGGGCCAGCCCGACGAAGTACTGCACGACCGGGTTGGTCGGATCGCCGTCGCCCTCGATGGCGCGCAGGATCAGGTCGCTCCCTTCGGTGCGGAGCAGGTTGGCCCCCACCCCCGTGAGCACCAGCCGCTCGAACCGGTCGGGCCGGTCGATCGCGAGCGTCAGCAGCACGCGGGCGCCGAGCGAGAACCCGATGGCGTCCACCGGGCCGGCGGGGAGCTGCGCGGCGACGAGGTCCTCCATCCCTGCGTAGGCGGCCGGGTCATGCGGCTTGTCGGCCGTGCCGTGGCCGAGCAGGTCGATCGCGACGGGCTCCCGTCCGACGTCGGCCAGGAGGTCGAGCCACCCGTTCTCGGCCCACGTGCGGGCGCTGTCCGTGGCGAAGCCGTGCACCAAGGCGACAGAGGCACTCATCGAAGCATCACAGGGGCTGACGTTATCGGTGACGGGGAGACCTGGCGGTAGCCTGCCCCCCTCATGGAGAAGAAGATCGGGATCCTGGTCGTCGCGTACAACGCGGCAGCGACGCTCACTCAGGTCCTCGACCGGATCCCCACGGACCTGCGGGGCCAGATCCACGAGGTCCTGGTGGGCGACGACCACAGCCAGGACTCCACCTACCTCATCGGCCTCGATTACCAGGCGACCAGCGACCTGCCGATCACGATGGTGCGCCACCCGCGGAACCTCGGCTACGGCGGGAACCAGAAGTGGGGCTACCAGCACGCCATCGACCACGGGTGGGACGTGGTGGTGCTCCTCCACGGTGACGGTCAGTACGCGCCGGAGCACCTGCCCGCGATGATCGAGCCGATCCGCGACGCCGAGGCCGTGGCCGTGTTCGGGTCCCGGATCCTCCAGCCCGGCGAGGCACGGCGCGGCGGCATGCCGGCGTACAAGTACCTGGGCAACCGCATCCTCACCACCTTCCAGAACGCGGTGGTGGGCACGCAGCTCTCGGAGTGGCACTCGGGGTACCGCGCCTATGACGTCGCGGCCCTGGCCGAGCTCCCCCTCGCCGGCAACTCCGACGGCTTCGACTTCGACACCGAGATCATCATCCAGCTCCACGAGGCCGGACACCGGATCGCCGAGGTGCCCATCCCCACCTACTACGGCGACGAGATCTGCTACGTCGACGGCGTCAAGTACGCGAAGGACGTCACCCGGGACGTGCTCCGCTACCGCGCCCACAAGATGGGCTTCGGCACCGGCGAGATGGCGTTCGCCTCCTCGGCCTACGAGGTGAAGCACGGCGACGAGACGTCGCACGGCCGCATCCTCGGGTGGCTGTCGCGCCGCGAGCCCTGCCGCGTCCTCGACCTGGGCTGCTCCGACGGCCAGCTCGGCGCCCGCCTGGGGGCCCTCGGCCACGAGGTGGTGGGCGTCGACCTCGAGGAGCACAAGGGCGTGCGCGAGCGCCTCGCCGACTTCGTCCAGGCCGACCTCGACCAAGGGGTCCCGGACGACGTCGGCGACGACTACGACGTCGTCCTCATGGCCGACGTGCTGGAGCACGTGCGCCGCCCGGAGCAGCTCCTCGACGCGGCCCGCGCGCACCTCGGCGCCGGCGGCACCGTGATGGCGAGCGTGCCGAACTTCGGCCACTGGTACCCCCGAGCCCGCGTGGCGGTCGGCCGCTTCGACTACGACACCCGAGGCATCCTGGACCGCGGCCACGTGCGCTTCTTCACCCGCCGCAGCTTCGAGGCCCTGCTCGCCCGAGGTCGCTGGGACGTGCAGCGGTTCGAGTCCATCGGGCTCCCTCTCGAGGTGGTGGAGCGGGGCGGCTCGGGTTCGCCCACAGGCGGACGGCTGCAGTCGTTCGTCGGCCGCCTCGACCGCATGGGCGTGGCCCTGCGCCCGCAGCTCTTCGCCTACCAGTTCCTCTACGAGCTGGCCGGGCGCTGATGCCGGACGTGCGGCGCCCGCTGGTGGTGATCCCCACCTACCAGGAGGCCGACAACGTCGACGTCGTGCTCCGCAAGGTGCGGTCGGCCGCCCCCGACGCCCACGTCCTCGTGGTCGACGACAACAGCCCCGATGGCACCGCCGACCTCGCCGAGGCGCTCGGCGCGGAGGTGGGCGGCGTCACGGTGCTGCGACGTCCCGCGAAGGAGGGGCTCGGCAGCGCCTACCGCGCCGGCTTCGACTGGGGCCTTCGCGAGGGCTACACGACCCTCGTGGAGATGGACGCCGACCTGTCGCACGACCCTGCGGACCTGCCGCGCCTGCTGGCCGCCGTGGACGACGGCGCGGCGCTGGCGATCGGATCGCGCTACGTCCCCGGTGGCGGGATCCCGCACTGGCCGATGCACCGTCGCCTCCTGTCGCGCTGGGGCAACCGCTACGTCGAGACGGTGCTCGGGCTCGGCATACGCGATGCCACGGCGGGCTTCCGCGCCTACCGGGCGGAGATCCTCGGCGCGATCGACTACGAGACCACGGGCGCGGACGGCTACGCCTTCCAGGTGGAGATGGCCTACCGAGCGCGCCGCGCCGGCGGCTCCATCGTCGAGCTCCCGATCGTGTTCGCCGATCGGGAGCGAGGGACGTCGAAGATGTCGGGCCGGATCGTCGCCGAGGCGATGCTGCTCGTCACCTGGTGGGCGCTCCGCGACCGGGTCCTGCGCCGCCGTCGCTGATCGCGCGACGATGCCGGGGTGCCCAGCGACGCCCTACCGACCGTCCACGCCATCACCTGCCCGCGGTGCGGCCAGGTGGCCGACGTCCGGTACTACGGACCGTGCGACGACTGCCGCGGCCACCTCCGACGCACGCTGCGCACCGACGCCCGCGCCGTGGAGCAGGAGGACTTCGTTCCCGCGATGCACGTGACCCCGAACGCGGTGGCCACGAAGGAGTAGGCGGCTAGTGGCGGGCCAGGGGCTCGACGGGCCGACGGGGTCCCCGTCGGGGGGCGCCGGCGTGAGCCGCCTCCAGCAGGCGGCACACCCGGCCGCGGTGGCCGGCGTAGGGCTCGAGCAGCTCGAGCATGCGGGCGTCGGAGCCGCGCGCCTCTCCGGCGAGGGCCCCGCTCACGATGTTCTTGAGGTGGAAGTCGCCGATGCTGACCGCATCGGGATCGCCGAGGGCCTGCCGGGCCACCTCGGCCGAGGTCCACGGGCCCACGCCGGGGATGGTCTCCAGCCTCGTGCGCAGGGCCGTGCTCGTGGTGGTGCCCGCCTCCTCGAGGCGGGTTGCATGGGCGCACACCCGCTTGAGCGTGTCCGCCCGCTTCCGCTCCATGCCGACGACGTGCAGCTCGTAGTAGCCCAGCTCGGCGAGCTGCTCCGGCAACGGCTGCAGCAGCAGCCCGCCGGGTCCGGGCGCCGGCTCGCCCCAGCGCTCGACGATCTGGTGGTACGAGCGACGGGCCTCGAACCCGGTGACCTTCTGGCTGAGCACGGCCGGGATGAGGGACTCGACGACGCGCTCCGTGCGAGGCAGGCGCAGGCCGTCGCTGTCCCGCTGCAGGCGGCGGACGATCCCTTCGGGCGGGTCGAACCCGGCCCGGTCGTCCAGGCAGCCGAGGAGGCCGGGGGCGTGGTCGAGGGCCCACCCGGCGCCGTCTCCCCATGCATCGACCTCGATGACGTCACCGGCGTGCACCGCCCGCACGGTGGCCGGGCCCTCGGGCGTGCGCGACGCTCGCACGACCACGCTGGCGCTGAGGTGCATCGTCGGGTCGTGCCGGCCGATGCGCAGCGGCGCGAGCGACAGGCCGAGGTCGACGGCGAAGGGAAGGGTGATCGTGCGCCCGGCCATGGGCCGAGAACGCTACGGCACGACCTGCGGACGGCCAACTCCTCCGGTGTTAACCGCCCTGCTCGACCACTGTTCGGGATGCCCATCCATAATCCGGCTTCCCGCTCGGGCTGCGCTCGACCTTCTCGACGCGCACGACGTGCTTCGGGAGCTTGTAGCGGGCGATGTGGGGAGCAGCCGCCGCCCGCAGCTCGTCGTCGGTCGGGTTCGACCCGTCGGCACGGAGCTGCACGACGGCGACGACCTCTTGCCCCCACCGCTCGCTCGGGCGGCCGACGACGACGGTGTCGAACACCGAGGGGTGGTGCTTGAGCGCCTGCTCGACCTCCTCGGCGAACACCTTCTCGCCACCAGTGTTGATGGTGACCGAGTCCCGGCCGTGCAGCTCAATGCTCCCGTCCTCCAGCACGCGGGCCCGGTCCCCGGCGACCGCATAGCGCACGCCACCCGAGGTTGGGAAGGTGCGGGCCGTTTTGTCGGGGTCGCCCAGGTACCCGAGCGGCACCCGCCCGGCCTGCGCCAGCCAGCCCAGTTCGGGGTCGCCCGGTTCGAGGATCCGCCCCAGGTCGGCGGACAGCACCACGCTGGTGGCGGAGCGCTCGAAGGTGCCGGAGCTCGCGCCCCTTGCGGCGTCCGATGTGTGCACGCCCTGCCGTCCGGTCTCCGACGATCCGAGCACGTCGACGATGCGGAGCTGCGGGGCGAGGCGCAGGAGCTCGTCCTTCACCGAGGCCGAGAGCACCGCGCCCCCCGTGAGGAGGTGGGAGAGGCCGCTGACGTCATGACGCCCCGTCGCGAGCGCGTCGGCCAGCGGCCGGGCGAACGCGTCCCCGACGATGAGGAGCGAGTTCACCCGCTCCCGCTCGACTGTCGTCAGGATGTCGTCGGGGTCGAGCCGGCTCGGGTCGTCCTGGATGACGACGGTGCCGCCGGCGCTCCAGGCACTGAGCGCGTTCCAATGCGCTGCGCCGTGCATGAACGGGGGCGCGGCGAGCACACGGAGGTTCGACGTCGCCGCCGTCGCCACGAGCCGTTCGGTGCTCCGGGTGATGCCGAGGCAGGCCGCGAGGAAGTCGGCCTGTCGCCAGAGCACCCCCTTCGGGAGCCCGGTGGTGCCGCCCGTGTAGAGGATGTAGAGGTCGTCCGGCGACAGCCCGCTGGGCGCGGTCGGGACGGCCTCCGCCAGAGCATCCTCGTACCGTCGGGCGCCGGGCAGCAGGGAGCATCCGGACCCGTCGTCCACCTGCAGCAGCACGGTGAGGTCGGGGAGCGTCGGGAGGACCTCCGCCAGTGTGTCGGCGAAGGTGTCGTGGTACACGACCGCCCGGGCCTGGCTGTCGGCCAGGACGTGCAAGAGCTCCTCGGCGACGTACCGGTAGTTGACGTTCACCGCCGCGCACCGGGCCTTGGCAGCGCCGAGCATGCCCTCCAGGTACTCGTTCCCGTTGTGGAGGTACAGGGCGACGTGGTCGTGGGGCGACGTCGACCCCGGAGGGCCTTCGTGCGGGTGGACGCCGAGCGCGGCGTGGCGGAGCACGGCGGCCAGTCGCCGGGTGCGGTCGGTGACCTCTGCCCACGTCAGGCGTCGGTCCCGCCAGACGATGCACTCCCGCCCCGGCACGGCAGCGGCGATTCTTTCGTGGAGGGCGGCGAAGTTCAGCTCCTCGTCGATATGGGTGACGGCCATCGGCACGGCAACCTACGGCGCGCGCGGGGCTGCCGGCATGTCGGCCGTCATCGCCAGCCGTCGCGCTGAGGGCGTCACGATCCTGACCTCAACCGCCCGAGCGGCTCGACGCGATGGCGTCGATGACGGGCGACCTGCAGGAGGCGATGGCAGCGCTCCTCGAAAAGCGCTTGCCCCACGTCAGGGACTAGCGGCCGCCCGGTCCTCGAAGCGCTGCAGGCTGCGGCAGGTCTCGAGCGGCGCCGGCTCCAGCGGACGCACCTCGAGCCCCGCCGGCGCGAGGTCCGCCTGCGCGAGCAGGGACGGCGCGTAGAGGAACTGCTCGCGGAACCAGTCATCGTTGTGCGCGGAGATGGGCACGTAGAAGGCGAACTCGCCGTCGACTCCGACGATGTAGGAGTCCTGTTCGAGGTCCGGACGGAGCGTGACGTACGACGGCTCGTCGAGCGTCGCCTCCCGCCAGGGGCTGCGCTTGACCACATCGCCGTGGAGGTAGACGAAGCGGATCCGCTGGTCCCGGTGGCGCTCGATGCGCAGCACATGGTCGGGGTCGTCGATCACCGTCGCCAGCGGGACGCCGATCGCGGTGGGCCCTCCGTCGCGATCCGGCCGGAGGTGCACGCGGACCTCGAAGTCGAGCTGGCGCAGCTCGACGGGCATCCACGGCCAGAGCGTCTCGCCCGTGCCGAGGTAGAGGCCGTCGCAGTCCCCGACGATGTGCAGCCGGTCGGCGGGCCCGTCCGCCGGGAGGAGCCCCGACTGGGCGATGTGCCCGCCGAGGGGGTCGCCCGGCGTGATCGAGCTGATCCGGTCCTGGGCGCGGACGTAGGCCTGCAGGTCGGCGCCGGACGTCGTGGTCCGGGCGGCGGCGAAGCCGATGGCCGTGTGGGCGGCGACGCTGAACGCGATCACCGCGCCGAGCCCGAGTACGGCCCGTCGTCGCCAGATCGGCGGACGGTCGTCGAACCGGCGGGCGAGGTCGACGAACCCGACCCCCGAGGCGAGGACGAGGAAGGGCACGAGCTCCGACGTGTACCGGTAGGAGATGTAGCCGAAGATCATGATCGCCCCGCTGATGGCGCCGGTGCCCAGCAAGGGGACGCGCAGGAGCGCCGCCCCCGGGGCGGCTCGCCGCCGGAACGTGGTAACGGTGCCCCACGCCGCGAGCAGGAAGAGGGCGGGCATGCACGCCACGGCGCTGCCGGTCCGATAGGTCTGGTCGAGGTGCCCTCCGGGCGGAGCGGCCGGTGGCTCGGCCGGGAGCGTGATGAACGGGAAGACGTCGGTGAACCGGACGCCGTCGGGCCGGAAGTAGGCGCTGATCGTGTCGGGCAGGACCGCCGCCGACACGAGGTCGCCGCCGTTGGCGTCCAACGTCCGTCGGCGCTGCTCGTTGACCTCGGTCCAGACCTGCTTCTCGAGCGGGAACAGGAACGGGTGGTCGAACTTGGCCTCGTTGATGGTGACCGCCACCGAGAGCGGGAGGAGGGCGGCGAAGAAGAGCCCTCGGGCGCAGCGGAGGGCCCGCTCGCCCCGGCGGCCGGAGAGGAACCACACGGCGACGATGGCCGTGGCCCCGACACCGGCCAGCCCGGTGGTCGTGCGGCTGAGGAGGGCGCCCAGGACGAACAACCCCGTCGCGACCACGCGCCGGGCGCGTGGGTCCTCGAGGACGCCGAGCAGCGCGAAGGCCCACCCCAGCGCCATCACCGTCGCCCACGCGTATGCCTCGTGGTACACCCAGGGCAGCGACCCGAGGTAGAGGAGCACTGAGCCGGCCGTCGCTCCTACCAGCAGCAGGCCGTAGGCGGCGGCTTCCGCCCGGCCGAGCTCCGCGTCGCCCCGCAGCATCCGGCGGGTCCGCCAGAGCAGCAGGCTGACGAGCACCGACCCGGCAAGCCACGCCAGCAGCATCGAGATGGCCGTGAGCTTCCCGTCGAGCGCGTGCGTGACAGCGAGCAGGGGAAGGCGGGCGAGCGCCGGCCCGGGAGGGAAGTACATGTGGTTCTGGCCGTCGATGACGAACGCCTCGATGCCGAGCTGGCTCGACGGCACCGACAGCGAGCCGTCGAGGAGAGCGCGGGCCTGCACGTCGTAGAAGCTCGAGAACTGCCCGTCCGGGCGGGCGGTGCGCAACGGGTCGAACCGCAGGTCCCACAGGATTGCGAGGTACGGCACCAGCGCGAACAGGCCGCTGACGGTCATCGCCTTGGCGTAGCGGCGGACGGTTGCGTCCTCGATGCGCGACCAGGCCCTCGTCCACCGGTCCACTGGCCGTACGGTAACATCGCGGTCCTCAACGACCCGGGCAGGCAGCGACCCGACGGGGACCAGTGCACACGGACCAGATCCTGGACATCACCGCATTGGAGGGGTCGCTCCCCGACCTCGCCGAGCGATACGCCTCGGCCCGCCCGTACCCGCACGTGGTCCTCGACGGGGTTCTCCGGCCCGAGGTCCTGGCCCAGGCTTACGACGAGCTCGCGGCTGTCCCTGCCGAGGACTGGACGAACTACCTCCACCTCAACGAGCGGAAGTTCGCCAACACGAAGCCGCACACGTGGGGTCCGACCCTGCAGTCCATCGCCGACGGGCTGAACTCGGAGCGGTTCGTCCGGTTCCTGGCCGACCTCACCGGCTTCGAGGGGCTGCAGGCGGACCCCTCGCTCGACGGCGGCGGCCTCCACCGCTGTGTGGCCGGCGGCTTCCTGAACGTTCACGCCGACTTCACGGCCCACCACGTCGAGCACCGCTGGCAGCGCCGGGTGAACCTGCTGCTCTACCTCAACCCCGAGTGGCAGCCCGAGTGGGGCGGCGACCTCGAGCTCTGGACGAGCGACATGGCCCGGTGCGAGGCGACCGTCGCTCCCGTCGGGAACCGCGTCCTTATCTTCACCACGACGGAGCGCTCGTACCACGGGCACCCCGAACCGCTTCGGGCGCCTCCCGGGGTGGCCCGGCAGTCGCTGGCCCTCTACTACTTCACGCAGGAGGACCGGATCCGGCCGCGCTCGACGGACTACCGCGCCCGGCCGGACGACGGGTGGGCAGGCAGTGCCGGCATCTACCTCGACAAGCTGGCGCTGCGCGCCTACGACATCGTGAAGCGCCGCCGGCAGCTCTCGGACACGTCGGCCAGCCGGTGGCTCGGAGCGCTCAACCGCGCGGCGGCACGGGCGAGGGCGCGCCGGTCCCGGAACGGGCCAGCCGACCCCTGAGGCGGAGGGCGGGCAGCTCTACGAGCGCCCGCGACGCCAGCGCGAGAACGAAGATCGTGGCGAGGGCGGCCAGGCCCTGCACCCGCTCGGACCAGCGCACGCGCCCCCAGCGCTCGAAGGCGTGGAGCACGGGCAGCTGCCAGAGGTACAGGCCGTACGCCAGGCGGCCGACGTGCTGGAGCAGGCTGCCGACGGGCCCGGTGGCACCGGGCGGACGGCTGGCCAGCACCAGCACGATGGTGGCGGCTGCGATGGAGCACAGCGTTATGCCCCCGACGTACGTCCGCCGCTCCGTGGCATCGAAGGTGAGGACGAGGGCGGCGACGACGCCGGACGCCGCCCACAGGAGCGCACGCGGCAGCCGCTGCGGGGTCCTGCCCCGGATCCAGAGGCACCCGGCGAGCGATCCCCAGAGCAGCCCCTCCATCCGGGTGTCGGTCCGCAGGTAGGCCGCCGGCCAACCGTCCCGCTCGAAGACGACCCAGCGCCAGAGCGCGACCGCCACGATGCCGAGGCCGAGCACGGCGACGACGGTGGCCAGTCGGCGACGGATGCCGATGACGGCGATGACGACGAACGGCCAGACCAGGTAGAAGTGCTCCTCGATGGCGAGGGACCACAGGGGCGACAGGTGACCCGCCGCGTCCGGATCCCGGAGGACCCGCCAGTTCATGACGTAGAGCAGGGCGGCTTGGATGCTGCCCCACAGGTCGCCGCTGCGTCCGAACGGCGGGTAGTCGGTCAGCACCTGGTACACGACGAAGCCGCCGAGCATCACCCAGAGAGCCGGGAAGAGACGGAGCGCGCGCCGCAGGTAGAAGCGCAGGACGTCGATGGTGCCGGTGCGGGCCTGCTCGTCGAGCAGCAGTCGGGTGATGAGGAACCCGCTCAGTGCGAAGAACAGCTCGATCCCGAGGAACCCGCCGCGGGTGAGCTGGTCCTCGAACGTCCACGACGGCCACACGATCCAGAGGTGCGAGGCCAGCACCATGAGCACGGCCACGCCGCGCACGGCGTCGAGGGCCGGGACGACCTCGACCCGTCGGATGGGACGCTCTCCGGACTAGGCGACGTCGGCGACGGTGACCGATCGCATCACGTCGCCGACGGCGATCGACTGGGCGACACCGATCCCGGAGGTGACGTGACCGAAGAGGTTGTAGAGCGGACCGAGCTTCGACTGGCAGTCGTCGATGCAGATGAAGAACTGCGACCCATTGGTGTCGGGGCCGGCGTTGGCCATCGCCACCGCGCCGAGGGTGTAGGCCCCGCGCACCGGCTCGTCGGCGAACTTGTAGCCGGGCCCGCCCCGGCCGGTGCCCTCCGGATCGCCGCCCTGGATGACGAAGTCCGGTACGACGCGGTGGAACGTCAGCCCGTCGTAGAAGCCGTTGCGGGCGTTGACGACGAAGTGGTTCACCGTGGTCGGGGCCAGGGCGGCGTCGAGTGCCATGACGATGTCACCCTTGTCGGTGGCGATGGTGACCTCGAACTTGGAGTCGGGGGCGATCTCGATGGCGGGGGCGGAAGGCATGGGGGCCTACGCTACCGCCGTGCCCGAACCCCTCGACGCCAGGGAGCGGCGCGAGCTGTGCGACCTGTTCGGCGACCTCGGGCCGAGTGCGCCGACCCTGTGCGAGGGCTGGGCCACGCTCGACCTCGCCGCCCACCTCGTCGTCCGTGAGCGCAGCCCGCTGGCCGCGCCGGGGATCCTCTTCGGCGGCCCCTTCGAGCGGGTCCTCGAGCGAGCGACGGGCAAGGCGGTCGCCCGGGGCTACGACCACCTCGTGGAGCAGGTGCGCAATGGGCCCCCGCTCGGGCCGTTCGCCGTGCCGGTCATCCGGGGGATCGTGAACCTCAACGAGTACGCCGTCCACCACGAGGACGTCCGTCGGGCCAACGGGCTCCGTCCTCGGACGGACCGAGCCGATCTCCAGGCCGCCCTGTGGCGCCTCCTGCGACGGGGTGCCGGGCTCCAGCTGCGCCGGGTAGACGGAGCCACCGTTCGGCTCACCAGCCCGGCCTCCGGCGATCGAGCGGTGGACCACGTCGTGGTCGGACGCACCGGTCCGGAGGTGACGCTCACCGGGGCACCGCTCGAGTTGGTCCTCTACCTCTTCGGACGGCGCCGCGCAGCCCAGGTGGACGTCACGGGCGCTCCCGAGGCGCGGGCGATCCTGGCCCAGGCGCGCCTCGGCATCTAGGGGCGCGGTTCGACCAGCGGGAAATGGCAGGCCACGAACTGGCCGGGCTGCCCGACCGGGCGCATCTTCGGCTCCTCCTCAGCGCAGCGCTCGGCGGCGCGGGCGCACCGGGTGCGGAACCGGCAGCCGGACGGCGGATCGACCGGAGACGGCAGGTCACCGCGGAGCAGCCCCTCGGATGACGGGCGCACGGTGGGGTCGGGCACCGGGATCGAGCGCAGGAGCGCGTCGGTGTACGGGTGCGCAGGGGCCGAGTAGAGCGCCGTGGGCGGACCGACCTCGCAGAGCTTGCCCAGGTACATCACGGCCACCCGGTCGCTGATGCTCCGCACGACCGCCAGGTCGTGGGCGATGAAGATCATGGTGAGGCCGTACCGGGCCTTCATGTCCTCGAGCAGGTTGAGGATCTGTGCCTGCACCGACACGTCGAGCGCCGAGACCGGTTCGTCGCAGATCAGCAGGGTGGGGTCGAGCACCAGCGACCGGGCGATGGAGATCCGCTGGCACTGGCCGCCCGAGAACTCGTGCGGCCGCCTGGGTCCGGCCGTGGCGGCGTCGAGGCCGACCGCCTCCAGCACCTCGTCGACGCGCTCCAGCTGCTCGGCAGCGTCGCCCCGGTCCCAGATCCGCAGCGGCTCCCGGACGATGTCTCGCACCCGTCGACGAGGGTTGAGCGACGAAATCGGATCCTGGAACACGCACTGGAGACGGGTGCGCACCTCGCGCAGCTTCCGCCCGGAGAGCGCTGTCAGGTCGACACCCTCGAACAGCACCCGGCCGCTGGTCGGCGGCGGCAGCTGGAGCACGGCCTTGCCCGTCGATGACTTGCCGCACCCGGACTCGCCCACGAGCCCGAGGGTCTCGCCGGGGAGCACGTCGAGGCTGATGCCCGACACGGCCTGCACGACGCCGGCGTCGGTCTCGAAGCCGACGGTCAGCTCCTCGACGCGAAGCAGCACCTCGGCAGGGTCCCGCAGGTGGGCGTCGCCGGTGCCGGCCATCACCTGGGCACCGGGTCGGGGACGGGGAACCAGCAGCGGTAGACGTGCCCGGGGGTAGAGGCCTCGATCAGAGGCGGCGCGTCGTCCGTGCACTTCGGCTGCGCGTAGGGACAGCGCGGAGCGAAGCGGCAGCCCTGCGGCGGGTCCACCAGGTCGGGCGGGCGCCCGCCGATCACCCGCAGGCGGGAGTGGCTGGGGGCCGTCAGGCTGGGGATCGACGACAGCAGGGCCTCCGTGTACGGCATCTTCACCTTCGTGAACAACGTGCCCGTCGGCGCCCGCTCCACGACCTGTCCGGCGTACATCACGATGATCTCGTCGGTCCGCCCCGCCACGACGCCGAGGTCGTGCGTCACCAGGATCATCGCCATGAAGCGGTTCCGCTGCTGCTGCTGCAGCAGGTCGAGGATCTGCGCCTGGACCGTGACGTCCAGCGCGGTGGTGGGCTCGTCGGCGAAGAGCAACTTGGGCCCGGACGCGAGGGCGATGGCGATCGTCACGCGCTGGCGCATGCCGCCCGACAGCTCGTGCGGGTACTGCTGCAGGCGGCTAGCCGCGTCCGGGATGCCGACATCGTTCAGCAGGACGAGGGCCTGCTGGCGCGCCTCCGCCTTCGTGACGTGGAGGTGGTGGCGCACCCCCTCGGTCAGCTGCCGCCCGATGCGCATCACCGGGTTCAGCGAGGTCATCGGGTCTTGGAACACCATCGCCAGCTCGGTGCCCCAGAGCCGCCGGAGATCGGCGGGCGAGGCGTCGAGCAGCTCCTGGCCGTCGTACCGCACGGAGCCCGACCGCTCCACGTTGCGGGCCGTCAGCAGGCCCATGATCGACCGAGCCAGCACGGTCTTGCCCGACCCCGACTCGCCCACGATGCCCAACGTGCGGCCGCGATCCACCGACAGCGTGACGCCGTCCACGGCGCGCACCGGGCCGCGCGCCGTGCGGAAGTGCGTGCGCAGATCGTCGACCTCGAGGAGCCGGCCCTCGTAGGGCTCTCGTAGCGAGACGATTCGCCGCGTGCGCGCCCGTCGAGCGCTCACAGGGCGGCGTCCCGGACGTCGAAGGCGGCCCGGAACCGGTCCCCGAGGAAGTTGACCGACAGCACCGTGAAGAACATCACGAAGGCGGGGATCAGGCTCGTGTGGGCGATGTCCTCCTGCTGCAGGGCGCGTCGGCCGCCGTTGATCATCCCGCCCCAGCTGATGGTGTCCTGCGAGGTGAGTCCGAGGAAGGCGAGGCTCCCCTCGGCGACGATCGCGATGGCCACGATGAGGAGGCCGAAGGCGAGGAGCGGCAGGAACACGTTGGGCAGGATCTCGCGCAAAACGATCCGACGGTTGGTGGCGCCGGCGGCGCGCGCCGCCAGCACGAAGTCGCGCGATGCGAACGTGAGGGTGGTGGCGCGCGCGATGCGGGCGAACGCCGGGATCGACACCAGGGAGATCCCCAGCACGACGTTCTCGAGGTCGGCCCCGACGAAGGCGACGATGGCGATGAGCAGGAGCAGCGCCGGGAAGGCCAGCAGGATGTCGACGGCCCCCATCAGCACCGCCTCCACCCGCCCCCGGGCGTAGCCGGCGATGAGCCCGATGGTGCCCCCCACCGTCATCCCGAGGGCCAGCACGCCGAAGGCCACGACCAACGAGACCCGACCGCCCCAGACCAGCCGCGAGAGGATGTCGAAGCCGTTCTGGTCCGTGCCCAGAAGGTGTCCCCCCGTCCCGGGGGACGCGTTGTTCTGGAGCACGGAGAAGTCGGTGAGTTCCGGATCGTCCACGGGCAGCCAGGGCGCGAGGACCGCCGCGCCCGAGACGAGCACGAGCCAGGCCGCGCACACCCAGCCGGCCGGGCCGAGCCCGCGTGGGCCGCTCATCGGGCGGGGGCCCGTCGGACGCGCGGGTCGAGGACGGCGTACAGCAGGTCCACGAGGAAGTTGACGACGACGAAGGCGATGGCCACGACCAGCACCACCCCCTGCACAGCGAGGTAGTCGCGGCGGGCGATCGAGTCGATGGCCAGACGACCGATGCCCGGGATCGAGAAGTAGTACTCCACGATCACCGAGCCGCCGATCAACGTCCCGAAGTTGATGCCGAAGACGGTCAGCAGCGAGAACGACGACGGCCGCAGCGCGTGGTGGAGGAGCAGGTGCCACGTCGGGAGCCCCTTGGAGCGGGCCATCAGGATGAAGTCCTCCTGCAGCGTGGCGATGAGGTCGCTGCGAAGCACGCGGGTGTAGACCGCAGTGAGGCCCGCGACGAGCACCATCACCGGCAGCGCGAGGGAGCGGAGGTTCGCCCCCACCCCTTCGGGGCCCGAGAGGCGGTCGTAGCCGACAGCCGGGAACCAGCCGAGCTGGATGGCGAACACATAGACGAGCAGCACCGCCATGGCGAAGCTCGGCACGGAGATGAGCCCGAACGCACCTGCCGTGATGGCGCGGTCCGCCCGCGAGTTCGACCGGTACGAGCTGTAGAGCGCGAGGGGCACCGAGATCAGCAGGGCCAGCACCTGCGTGAGCAGGATGAGCTCGATGGTGGCGGGGAGGCGGTTGGCCAGCAGCTCCCGCACCTCGAAGCCGTTCGAGTAGGCCCGGCCGAGGTCGAGCTCGGTGACGACCCCGTGGACGTAGCTGCCGTACTGCTCGAAGAACGGCTTGTCGAGCCCCAGCTCCTGGCGCAGCGCGGCGACGGAGCTGGGGTCGGAGGCCTGCGGGCCGAGGATCGTGTTCACCGGATCGCCGGGCAGCAGCTTCGTGAGGCAGAACGTGAGGAAGCTCACGATGAGCACCACGCCGAGCAGCTTCAGCAGTCGCTGCAGCACCGTCTTTAGCAACGCCATGGCAGACCGTCGAGCCCGGCCACCCTCAGCCGGCCGCGTAGAGCAGGCCGGGCTTGATGGCACCGAGCGAGTTGGCCTCGCCCGGGGGCGGGGGCCCGACCTTCTTCGCGTCGTACACGTTCCCGAAGAGGTCGTAGAGCGTCGTGAGGCTGGGGACCTCTTCGCTCGTGATCTCCTGGATCCGGAAGTACAGGTCCTTGCGCTCCTCGACGTCGCCCGTGGAGCGCGCCTCGTCGAACAGCCGGTCGACCTCGGGGTTGCTGTAGAAGATGAGGTTCAGGTTGTCGTCCGTGGACAGCGTCGGGCGGACGGCGTCGGGCTCCTGGAAGTGGGTCGTGCGGAAGCAGGCGGCCTCGTAGTCACCGGACCGGGAGAAGATCCGGTTGACGTAGGCACCCTGCTCCTGCGTCTCCAGCGTGATCTTCATGCCCACCTGCTCGCCCATCTGCTTGACGAGCTGCAGGATCCCCTCGGCCTCGGGGGTGGGGATGCACGCGATCGTGAACTCGAGGCCACCGAGCTCCTCGACGAGCTCCTTGGCCTTGTCGGGGTCGTACCTGGGCGTGCCGGCGTCGGGGTTGTAGTACGGGGAGTCGGTGGCGTAGCCCGAGTAGCTGGGCTCCCGCACCCCGGAGTAGAGCCGCTCGTTGAGCACGTCCTTGTTGACGGCGTAGGCCACGGCCTGCCGGGCCCGCACGTCGTCGAACGGCGGCTTGGCGTTGTTGAACAGCACCACCGTCGAGCTAGATCCGCTGATCTTCTGGGCTGCGAAGCCCGCCTCCTCCGACTGGGCGATGGTGCCGGAGTCGGCCGTCTGGAAGATGTCGATCTCGCCCGTCTCCAGGGCAGCGACGCGCTGGCCGCTGTCGGGGATCGGGACGATGGTCAGCTTGTCCAGGTAGGGAAGCTGCACGCCGTCGTCGTCTTCCCCCCAGTAGCCGGGGTAGGCGGTGAGCACGACCCGCTCGCCCGGCGTGAACTCCGCCAGGGTGAACGGACCCGTGCCGACGGGACGGTTCTTGAAGTCGGCGCCGAGGGCGGCGACGGCCGTCGGGGACTCGATGTAGCCCACCGACCCGGCAAACATGTCCGGGACGGCCGCGCTCGGGGTGGCGAGCTGGAAGGTGACGGCCAGTCCCTCGGGCCCGTCGGGCATGTCCATCGACTCGATGATGCTCACCTGGGTCTGGCAGGGGCAGGCGGTAGCGGGGTCCTTCAGGCGGTCGAAGTGCTTGACCACGGCGTCGGCGTTGAGCGGGGTGCCGTCGTGGAAGGTGACGCCTTCGCGAAGGACGAGCTCGTAGCTGGAGAGGTCGTCGCTGGCCTCGAGCGACTGGGACAGGTAAGGCACCAGCTCCCCGTCCTCGTAGGTCGTGAGCGGGTCGAAGATGCCGAGCGTGATGACCTTGTCGGCGGGCTGGGCGGCCACGCCCGGCTCCAGCGAGGCGATGTCGGACTCGCTGGCGAAGGTGAGCTCACCGCCCTTCACGGGGCTGCGCTCGGCTTCCTGCTCGGTGGTCGCCGTCGGCTCCTCACCGGGTTGGGCGTCGCCGTCGTCCCCTCCGCCGCACGCTGCGACGGCGAGGCTGAGGGCGAGAGCGGCGGCGACGGCGCGCCGGAACGGTGCGGCGACGTGATGCTGTGACATTGGTTCCCCCACGTGTTCTGCCGGTTTCACCGGCTGCGTTCGGACCGTAGGAGTGACCTTCGGCACTGTCAACGACACGCCCGGCAGGGTGGGGTGCGAACTCCCTGGAACGACGCGAACCGGGCCGAAGATTCTTCGGACTGGCATGCTGAAGCCATGTCCGAGCGCGTTTCGACCACTGTCCGGGACGGCATCGCCGACGTCCGGCTCAACCGCCCCGACAAGCTGAACGCCATCGACATCGCGATGTTCCACGCACTTGCCGATGCGGGCGAGGCCCTCAAGGGCGATCCGGCCGTCCGGGTCGTGGTGCTCTCCGGCGAGGGACGGGGGTTCTGCGCCGGGCTCGACTTCGGCAGCTTCCAGGCGATGGCGTCGGGGGCCGAGGGGGGCCGCGAACAGCAGTCCGAGCGAGATCCCTCTTCGGCGGCGATCATGGCCACAGACGGACGCGTCACCCACCTCGGCCAGCAGGCCTGCTGGGTCTGGCAGGAGCTGGAGGTGCCGGTGCTCGCCGCCGTCCACGGCCCGGCCCTCGGCGGCGGACTGCAGATCGCCCTCGCGGCCGACCTGAGGATCGTGGCGCCGGACGCCAAGCTCTCGGTGCTCGAGGCCCGCTGGGGGCTCATCCCGGACATGACCGGCACCGTGATGCTGCCCAAGCTGGTCGGGCTCGATGTGGCCAAGGACCTCACCTTCACCGGCCGCATGGTGTCGGGGGAGGAGGCCGTGCGGATCGGCCTGGCGACGCGGCTGGCCGATGACCCGCGCGCTGCGGCGATGGAGCTGGCTGCCGAGCTCGTCGGCCGGAGCCCCGATGCGCTGTGCGAGGGCAAGCGGCTCCTGAACCTGTCCGGCACCCGCCCCGTCGAGGAGCAGCTGCTCGACGAGCGCACCACGATGGGGGTGCTCATCGGCAGCCCGAACCAGATAGAGGCCACGACGGCCTTCTTCGAGAAACGCCCGCCGAGCTACCGCTGAGCGCCGCCGCGGGCTCCTAGGCCCACTGGCCCCGCTGCACGAGCACGTCCTTCAGGATCTGCGGGCGGTCGGTCATGATGCCGTCGACGCCGAGGTCGAGCAGGCGGCGCATCTCCGTTGGGTCGTCGATGGTCCAAACGTGGACCTGGATGCCGTGCCGGTGGGCGGTCGCGACCAGGCGCTCGGTCACGAGCGGGATCCGCCCCTGTCGCGGGGGCAGCTGCGCGCACGGCGCGAACAGCCGGCCCGCCCCCGGGAGGCCCCGGGACGCGCTCACGAGGGCAGCCACCTGGCGTGGTCCCATCGACGTGCAGAGACCGGGGCCGGCGAGGGAGCGCACCACGGAGATCCGTCGGTCGCTGAACGCGCCGACGCACACGCGGTGGAGGGCGGCGGTCCGCCGCAGGACGGCGGCCAGCGGGGCGGCAGCCCGGTCGTGCTTCGGGTCGATGTTGAGCCGCACGTCGGGCCACGCCCCCAGCAGTTCCTCGAGGAGGGGGATCGGCTCGCGCCCGTCCACCTTCGCCTGCTGCACGACGGCCCAGGGCAGCGCGGCGATCTCACCGGTGCCGTCGGTGACGCGGTCCAGCCGGTCGTCGTGGAACGCGACCAGTGCGCCGTCGGCTGTGAGGTGCACATCGGTCTCGAGGTAGCGGTAGCCGAGGCGGACGGCGTGCTCGAACGCCGGCATCGTGTTCTCGGGGGCTTCGCTGGCCCCGCCGCGGTGGGCGAAGGGGATGGGCCCCGGCGAGTCGAGGTACGGCCAGGCGGCGTTGGCAGGCACGCCTAGATCGACCGGCCGGCGTCCGCCCAGTACTCGTCCTTGAGCAGGCGCTTGTACAGCTTCCCGGTGGGGTGGCGGGGCAGCTGAGGACGGAAGTCGACGGAGCGCGGGCACTTCAGGTCGGCGAGGTGCTCCTTGCAGTAGGCGATCAGCTCCTGGGCGAGCGCAGGCCCGGCGTCGTCCATCGACACCGGCTCGACCACGGCCTTGACCTCCTCGCCGAAGTCGTCGTTCGGCACGCCGAAGACGGCCACATCGACCACCTTCGGATGGAGGGCGAGGACGTTCTCTGCCTCCTGCGGGTAGATGTTCACCCCGGCGCTGATGATCATGAACGACTGCCGGTCGGTCAGGTAGAGGAAGCCGTCCTCGTCGACCCGTCCGACGTCCCCGAGCGTGGACCAGCCGCGGCCCCTCGGGTCGCGCGAGCTCGCCGTCTTCTCCTGGTCGTTGTGGTAGCTGAAGTCCGCCCCACCCTCGAAGTAGACGGTGCCCGTCTCGCCCACCGGCACCTCCTCGCCGTCCTCGCCGACGATGTGGACGGTGCCGATGATCGCCGTCCCGACGGCGCCCCGGTGGGCCAGCCAGTCTTCGCTGTTGCAGTAGACGAAGCCGTTGCCCTCGGTGCCGGCGTAGTACTCGTGGACGATCGGTCCCAGCCACTCGATGATCTGGGCCTTCACCTCGGCGGGGCAGGGGGCCGCCGCGTGCACGACCGCCTGCAGCGACGACGTGTCGTAGCGGGTGCGGACCTCCTCCGGCAGCTTCAGCATTCGGATGAACATCGTCGGGACGACCTGGCTGAAGGTGATGCGGTGCCGTTCGACCAGCGCCAGGTACTCCTCCGCGTCGAAGTGCTCCATCACGACGACCGTGCCGCCGATGCGGTGGATGCCGCGGCAGAAGCGCAGCGGGGCGGCGTGGTACAGAGGGGCGGGGGAGAGGTACATCGTGTCCGGGGTGCACCCGAACAGCAGCTGCGCGAGCGTCGTCACACCGTCGCCGCCCTCGCCGAGGGGCGCGTCGGGAGCCGGGACCTTGACGCCTTTGGGACGGCCCGTCGTGCCGGAGCTGTAGAGCATGTCCTGGCCCTCGACCCGCTCCTCGTCGAGCGGTATCGGCGGTTGACCCTCGACCGCGGCCTCGTAGGGCTCGTAGCCGTCGACGGCACCGTCCAGCATGAGGCGCACGCGGACGCGGGGCATCCGGTCGACGAGCTCGGCCGCCTGCTCGGCCTTGTGGTGCGAGGTGACGAAGGCCTCCGCCCCGCAGTCGTCGATGATGTAGGCCATCTCCTCGGTGGTGAGCCGCGAGCTCATGGCCGTGTAGTAGAGGCCGGCGTAGTGGGCGCCCCAGAGGACGGAGAGGAACCGCGGGTGGTTCTCCATGCAGAGGGCGATGTGGTCGCCGGGCTGCAGGCCGGCGGAGCGGAACAGCCGCGACAGCTGGTTGGCCTCCGCGTCCAGCTCGGCGTAGGTGATCACCTGCCCCGTGCCCGCCGTGATGACGGCGGGCTTGTCGGGCGTGGTGGCGGCGAAGGTCCCGGGGAACATGGTGCGGAACCTACCGCCGATACCGTGGGGCGGTGACCGACGATCCCACGGCCCGGCTCGAGGCGCTCGTCGCCGAGCGCGGCCGCCGGCTACCCCTCGACGAGGCCTGCCTGCTCGTCGCGGCGCACGCCATCGAGGGCCTCGACGTGGACGCGGAGCAGGGCCGCCTCGATGCGCTGGCCGACGCAGTCGGCGGCGATCGGATCGACGCCGTCGTCGACCTGCTGTGCGGCGACCTCGGGTTCGCCGGCGACCAGGCCACCTACCACGACGCCCAGAACTCGCTTCTCCCCGCCGTCCTCGACCGACGCATGGGCATCCCGATCTCGCTGGCCATCGTCGCCATCGAGGTCGGCCGCCGTCGGGGGGTGCCGATCCTCGGGATCGGCATGCCGGGCCACTTCCTGATCCGTGCCGAGGAGCGGCCCGAGGAGTTCGTCGACCTGTTCGCCGGCGGCCAGCGCCTGGACGTGGACGGGTGCCGCCGGGTGTTCCATCGCATCCATGCCCGGGCCACCTGGGACGACGCGTTCCTCGCCCCGGTTGACCCGCTCCTCATCACCACTCGGGTGGTGGCCAACCTGGTCAACGCCTACCGCCGCGCCGGCGATCGCGAGGAGCTCCTGTGGGCCCTCGACCTCCGGCTCCGGCTCCCGGGCGCGGCGGACGCGGAGCGTCGGGAGCTCGGCGTGCTGCTCGGAGCCAGTGGGCGGTTCGGGGACGGGGCGACGGTCCTCGAGTCCACGGGGGACGACAAGGACAAGCGCTCCGCGGCCCGCCTCCGGGCCCGCCTGAACTGAGGCAGCGGCTGCTCCCGACCCGCGGGTCACCTACGGTGGGCCGCCATGACGGTCACCGACGCGACCCCCGACGTGCGCTCTCCGGAGGAGGCGCAGGTCTACGACCTCTGCCGCCGGCTGCTCGACGAGCTGCCCCCGAAGACGACGGATGCGGCCACCTTCCTCGGTCGCCAGTTCGACCTCGGGCTGGCGTGGGTGCACTTCCCGGTCGGTCACGGAGGCCTCGGCCTGTCGCCGAAGCTGCAGAAGCTGATCAACGAGACGCTCGCCGAGGCCGGTGCGCCACACCCCTACGGGCGGAACCCCATCGGCTACGGCATGGGTGCGCCCACCGTCGTCACCCACGGATCCGACGCCCAGAAGGAGCGGTACCTCCGTCCCCTGTTCACGGGTGAGGAGGTGTGGTGCCAGCTGTTCAGCGAGCCGGGCGCCGGCTCCGACGTCGCCAGCCTGGCCACCCGTGCTGTCCGGGACGGGGAGGAGTGGATCGTCAACGGGCAGAAGGTGTGGACCACCCTGGCCCACCTGTCGCGCTGGGGGATGCTCGTCGCCCGCACCGATCCCGACCAGCCCAAGCACAGGGGCATGACGTACTTCGTCGTCGACATGCACGCACCGGGCGTGGAGGTGCGGCCGCTCTTCCAGATCACGGGTGAGGCGGAGTTCAACGAGGTGTACTTCACCGACGTCCGCATCCCGGACTCGGAGCGGCTCGGCGACGTCGGCGAGGGGTGGGGCGTCTCGCTCACCACCCTCATGAACGAGCGGGTGTCGATCGGCGGGCAGGTGGCCCCGCGCGGCGGCGGCTTCATTGGCGAGGTCGTCAAGATCTGGAAGGCGAAGGGCCACCCCGACCCCGTCACCCGGGACCGGCTGCTGCAGCTCTGGATCCGGGCCGAGGTGCTCCGTCTGACGAACATCCGGGCGAGCCAGATGCGCTCCGTCGGCAACCCAGGACCGGAGGGTTCGATCGCCAAGTGCGCGATGGCCGAGCTCAACAAGCACCTCGGCGAGCTGGCCGTCGACCTGCTGGGCCCCGAGGGGATGCTGTTCCCGTCCGGCTACCCGATGGACCGCCCGAAGCACGCGATGATGTGGGGCAGCGCCCAGCAGGCGTTCCTGCGGATGCGGGCCAACTCGATCGAGGGTGGCACGACGGAGATCATGAAGAACATCCTCGGGGAACGGGTGCTCGGGCTCCCCGGAGACGTGCGGAACGACAAGGAGCTGCCCTGGATCCAGGTGCCCCGTAGCTGAGCCAGGGCGTGTGGCCGTCCCCGGCAACGGGGATGCGAGGTGGTGGAGGGGTCGGTTCGGGGGGACCGGCCCCTCGCCGCGAGCCGGCTAGCCCGCGTTCTTCCACCCGGCGCCACCCCGGCGTTCCTGCACCCTCAGCCGCCGTCAGACGGTCGTTGGGAGCGCAGGAACGCTGGTTGAGCAGAGGAGGAGGATCAGCGGTCCGGACCCCTCCTCGCCCTCACGCGCGGGGGCAGGGCGTGGCGGACGAGGAGCAGCTCCATCGGTCGAGGGTTCTAGCCTGCTCCACCGTGGAGGGCCTCTTCGTGACCGAGCACCAGGGGGACGCCGGCGCGCCGCTCGTGGCCTTCGTGCACGGGACGCTCGATCGCAGCACCGCCTTCATCAAGGTGCAGCGGCACCTGCGCGACGTCAGCTCGGTCCGCTACGACCGGCGGGGCTACGGGCGATCGCTCGAGCTCGGCGCGGCGGCGTCGATGGCCGAGCAGGTGGATGACCTGCGGTCCGTGCTCCACGGGCGGCGGGCCGTGGTGTGCGGCCACAGCCTCGGCGGCACCATCGGGCTGGCCTTGGCTGCGCAGCACCCGGAGCTGGTGCGGGCGGTGCTGGCCTTCGAGTCGCCGATGCCGTGGAACGACTGGTGGCCGAAGGACACCGCCGGCGGGGCGGCCATGGACGGCGGCGACGAGGCGGCGGCGGCCGAGCGGTTCATGCGGCGCCTGGTGGGCGACGAGCGGTGGGAAGCGCTGCCGGAGCCCACCCGCGAGCAGCGCCGCGCTGAGGGGCCGGCGCTGCTCGCCGACCTGCGCGGCGTGCGCCCGCCCGCGCCACCGCCGTTCGAGCTCGACGATGTGCGGGTGCCCGTGCTCGCTGCCCACTGCTCCGAGTCGGGCCCGCACCACCAGGAGACGGCGAAGCGGATCGCCCTCGGCGCGCCGGTCGCCCA
>JAUXRW010000121.1 GCA_030681555.1 Acidimicrobiales bacterium | reverse complement strand
CAGATGGGCGTGCACCTCTCGGACGACGTCGGCGTAGGTGGGCTGGACCTGCATCGTGGCCGGGTCGCCCTGCGCGTGCATCGCCACCCAGGGCACGCCGAGCTCGCCGGCCACCTCGGCGAGGGAGCCGCCGACGTCGTTCAGCAGCGTCGCCCCCGCCGCCACCGCAGCACGGGCCACGGCCTCGTGGCGCGTGTCGATGGAGACCGCGACGCCGGCGCCGGCCAGCTCGGCCACCACGGGCAGGACCCGTCGCAGCTCCTCGTCCTCCGGCACGGCCTCGGCGCCAGGTCGGGTGGACTCGCCCCCGACGTCCACCCAATCGGCTCCTTCGGCCACCAAGCCGTGCCCGTGAGCGACGGCCTGCGCCGCGTCGGCGAAGCGCCCCCCGTCGGAGAAGGAGTCGGGGGTCACGTTCAGGACGCCCATGACGAGGGGGGACACGCCGGGAGTCTACGACGCTGACGCCAGCGCCGTTCGGTGTGGTTCCGCCCCTTTCAGGGCGTTGCGGTACGTCTCACCGCACGAGGAACCGCATCGCCTCTTCCCGCGTGGCGATGCTCTGGCGGAACAGCCCCCGCACGGCCGAGGTGACGGTGCTCGATCCGGACTTCTGGACGCCCCGCATCGACATGCAGAGGTGCTCGGCCTCGATCACGACCATCGTGCCGCGGGGCTCGAGCGTCGTCTCCATCGCATCGGCGATCTGCACGGTCAGCTTCTCCTGCACCTGCAGGCGGCGGCTGTACCCGTCGACCAGCCGGGCCACCTTCGACAGGCCGGTGATGCGGCCGTCCTCGCCCGGGATGTAGGCGACGTGCGCCTTCCCGACGAACGGGACCATGTGGTGCTCGCACAGCGAGAAGATCGGGATGTCCCGCACGAGCACCATCTCGTCGTGGCTGGCGTCGAAGGTGACGGTGAGGTGCTCGTCCGGATCCTGGTGGATGCCGGAGCAGACCTCGGCGTACATGCGGGCCACGCGCTCGGGCGTGTCTTGCAGGCCGTCTCGGTTCGGGTCCTCCCCGATCGCCTCGAGGATCTCGCGGACCGCTTTCGTTATGCGCGGCAGGTCCATCGGCGTGGCAAGCGGTTTGCGGCTTCGACCCATGAGCTGGCGCCCTCGTGGGGTCAGGTGCCGCTGGGGCGCGGGGCGCGCACGCCGAGGCGGCGCCACCAGCGACGAGCGGCCGGGAGGGGCTCGGGAGCAGGGGCGGGGGCCCGCTCCACCGTCCGGTCGGTGGAGGCGACGACGGCGCCGGCGGGCACGAGCTCGGGGGCGAGGGGCAGCCGCTCCTCGGTGGGCTTGGGCTCCGGCGCCGTGATGCCGGTGCCCTTGTCGAGCGGGCCGAACACCTCGGCCAGGTCGGCGTCCTCGAGGGTCTCCTTCTCGATGAGCAGCGCAGCGAGGGCGTCGAGCGTGGCGCGGTGGGCGGAGAGGATCGCCCGGGCTCGCTCGTGGGCGTTGTCGATGAGCTTCCGCACCTCGGAGTCGACCACCGCGGCGACCTCCGGGGAGTAGTCCGCCTCGTGACCGAAGTCCCGGCCGAGGAACACCTCGCCCTTGATCTTCCCGAGCTGTTGCGGTCCGAGGAGGTCGCTCATGCCGTACTGGGTGACCATGCCGCGAGCCGTGTCGGTGCACCGCTCGATGTCGTCGGACGCGCCCGTCGTGATCTCCCCGAACACCAGCTCCTCGGCCGTGCGGCCGCCGAGGAACATCGCCATCGAGTCCTCGAGCTCGGTGCGGGTGCGAAGGTACTTGTCCTCTGTCGGCAGGGAGAGGGTCCAGCCGAGAGCCCGGCCCCTGGCGACGATCGAGATCTTGTGGATCGGATCGGTGCCCGGGAGCACGTGGCCCACCAGGGCGTGGCCGCCCTCGTGGTAGGCGATGATCCGCTTCTCCTGCTCGCTCATGAGGCGGCTCTTGCGCTCGGGCCCGGCCATCACCCGATCGATGGCGGCCTCGAGCTCGGCGTGGCCGACCAGCTGCAGGTTGCGCCGAGCGGCGAGCAGCGCCGCCTCGTTCATGAGGTTGGCCAGGTCGGCGCCGGTGAAGCCGGGGGTGCGGCGGGCCAGCACGTCGAGGCGCACGTTGGGCTCGAGCGGCTTGCCCTTCGCGTGCACCTCGAGGATGGCCTTGCGGCCCTCGAGGTCGGGGCGGTCGACGACGATCTGCCGGTCGAAGCGGCCGGGCCGGAGGAGGGCCGGATCGAGGATGTCAGGTCGATTGGAGGCCGCTATCAGGATCACGCCGCTCCGGGTGTCGAAGCCGTCCATCTCGACGAGCATCTGGTTGAGCGTCTGCTCCCGCTCGTCGTGACCGCCGCCGAGGCCTGCGCCGCGGTGGCGGCCGACGGCGTCGATCTCGTCCACGAAGATGATCGAGGGCGCCGCCGCCTTGGCCTGCTCGAAGAGGTCGCGCACACGGCTGGCGCCGACGCCGACGAACATCTCGACGAAGTCGGAGCCGGAGATGGAGAAGAACGGCACCCCCGCCTCGCCGGCGACGGCCCGGGCGAGCAACGTCTTGCCGGTGCCGGGCGGCCCGTAGAGGAGCACGCCCTTCGGGATCTTGGCGCCGATGGCCTGGAAACGGGCCGGGTTCTGGAGGAACTCCTTGATCTCCACGAGCTCCTCGACGGCTTCATCGCATCCAGCCACGTCGGCGAAGGTGACGGACGGATCGTCCTTCGACACCTGCCGAGCCTTTGCCTTGCCGAACTGCATCACCCGACTGCCGCCGCCCTGCATCGAGTTGATGACCAAGAGGAACAGGCCGACGATGAGCAGCGTGGGCAGGAGGCTCATCAGCAAAGACGTCCACATCGAGTCCTGCTGCTGGTCGACCTCCAGCTTGATCGCCGGATCCGCTTCGCCGAGCTCGGTGGCGAGCTCGTCGGCGAACTGCTCGGGATAGGCGACCTTGTACTCGTCGCCGTTCGCCAGCTCGCCCTTCACTTCGTGCGACCGGTCCTTGATGGTGGCGGTCTGGACGTCGCCGTCGTCGATGGCGGCGCGGAACTCGGTGAGGGTGAGTTCCTCGGGCTTGTCGCCGTCGCGCAGGAGCTGCGTAGCCCCGAGCAGGACAGCGGCCCCGAGCAGGACGAAGAGCAGGGTGTTGCGAGAGGGTCGCTTCACGATGTGAGCAGGCTACCGGTCAGCCGTCGCCCTCGAACACGCAGACGTAGGGGAGGTTGCGGTACTTCTCTGCGAAGTCGAGCCCGTAGCCGACGACGAACTTCGGTGGGATCCGGAAGCCGACGTACCGCAGCTCCTCGTCGGTCTTCTGCAGGCCCTCGCGCACGAGCAGGGCGCAGACCTCGAGGCTCGCCGCCCCACGGGCCTGCAGGGTGCGCCGCAGGTAGCTGAGGGTGAGGCCCGAGTCGACGATGTCCTCCACGATGATGACGTCCCGCCCGGTGAGGTCGATGTCGAGGTCCTTCACGATGCGCACCACGCCGGACGTGCGGGTGGCGTGCCCGTAGGACGACACGGCCATGAAGTCGATCTCGAGCGGCAGGGCGATCGTGCGGGAGAGGTCGGCCATGAACATCGCGGCACCCTTGAGGACGCCGATGAGCAGTGGCGCACGGCCGGCGTAGTCCGCAGTGATTGCGGCGCCGAGCTCAGCCACCCTCGCCTGGAGCACCGGGGCGGCGACGACCATCTCGCCGAGGTCCGGGCTGTCGATCAGGTGCTCCTGCCCGCCCTCAGCCGCCATCCCCGCAAGGTAACCGAGGAGCGACGGAAGCGGACACCAGCCGCAGGACCCCTCGCTGCCGGCGCACCTCGAGGCCCCCGCCGACGTCGCAGGCCCGTGCCTCCCCGCGGGCGACCCGCAGCACCCGGGCCACTGCGGCGGCGTCGGGCGGGTGGAGCTCGGCCCCGCTCCGCAACCATGTGCGCACGGCGCGCCGAGCAAGCGGTTCGGGCGCGAGGGCGAGGGCCTTGGCGTCGGTGGGGTCGAGCGCGGAGGCGAGCAGGTCCAGCAGCTCGGCGTCGTCCCGGAGCACGTCCGCCTGGCGGGCCAGGACTGCGGCGACGTCACGCTCGGCCACCGCGTCGAGCAACGGGAGGAGGTCGTGGCGCACCCGATTGCGGCGGTGGCGAGGGTCGGCGTTGCTGGGGTCGTGCACGGGCGCCAGGCCGAGCTCGGCGCACAGCGCGTGCGTCTCGGCCCGGCGGAGGCGGCGGATCGGGTGCTGCTGGGGCCGGAAGCCGCTGAGGCCGTCGAGGCCCGCGCCGCGCAGCAGGTTGAGGAGCACCGTCTCGGCCTGGTCGTCGGCGGTGTGGCCGAGGAGGACGTCAGGCGGGAGCGCCGCTCGCCGGACCGCCCTCGCGCGTGCCTCGAGGTTCGGACCCGGTTCGACGAGGACGCGGACGGACCGCCACGCCGCGCCGAAGCGCTCCGCAGCGGACGCCACCACCTGTGCCTCCCGGTCGGAGCCCGGACGGAGGCCGTGGTCGACGTGCAGGGCCGTGACGTCGCACCCGGCCGCACGCGCGAGGGCCAGCAGCGCCAGCGAGTCGGCGCCCCCCGACACGCCGCACGCAACTGCGGCCCCCCGCTCGGGGAACGAGCAGCGCGCCAGCAGGGTGTCCAGCAGGCCGGCCCCGGGCACGCCGACTAGCCGACGAGCTCGTCGGACAGCCGCACCCTGGCCAGCCACTCCTCGGGCTCACGGATCTCCGCGAGGGTGGGCAGCCAGCTCGCGCCGCGCCACACCGGGTCGAGGGCTTCGGGGCCCCCGCCGAGGCGCTCGATCTCAGCGATGAAGCGCTCGCCCTGGGCGTACTGGTTGATCTTGGCTTCGAGACCGATGAGGCGCTGCAAGAGCTTGGTGGCCGCGCTCCCGCTGGCCCGCCGTTCCCGCAGGACGCGGGCGAAGCGCGGGGCGCTCGGCACCCGGCCCTCGCCGGCGCGGTCCATGGTGACGTCGCCGTGGCCCTCGAGCAGGCTCATCAACCCGCCGATCTTGTCGAGCACGGCTCGCTGGGCGGGCGTGGCGAAGAGCGTGGCGAGGCCACCGTCGGCCAGTGCCGAGCGGCCCTTGCGCATCTCGTCGACAGCGCGGGCGATGGCGTCGAGCAGCTGCTTGGGATCGGGTTCGACGGAGTCGAGCGTCTGACCTACCAGGCCGAGGTAGTGCTCGCGCAGCCAGGGGACGCCGGTGAACTGGGCGCGGTGCGTGACCTCGTGGAGGGCGAGCCAGAGACGGAACTCCCCCGGCGGGAAGGCGAAGCGCTTCTCGAGCGCGAGGACGTTGGGGCCGACGTAGTACAGGAGGTCCTGGTCGTCGGGCGCCTCGTCGCCGGGGTCGCCCACGACGAGCAGGTCGTACTGCCCGAGCACCCGGCCCGACATCCAGCCGAGCAGCATGCCGACCTCGACCGCCGCCACCCGACGGGTGATGCCGCCGGCCACGCCGCTGACGCGGCCCTCGAGCTTGTCGGTCAGCGGGCGGAGCAGCCGCTCGAAGGAGCGGACGTTGGCGTGCACCCAGCCGGCTCGATCGGTGACCCGGGCGCGAGCGGGACCGGCGAGCGATCGCAGGCCAGTGGCCTGGGCGACGAGCTCCTCGGCCTCCTGGGTGGCTTCGTCGAAGTCGCGCTGGAGCGATTGGGAGAGGTACGACTCGGCGAAGGGCTCACGGCCCGACGCCCGGACCGCGACCCGCTCGGCGAGCTGCCAGTCGACGGGGCCGGATCCGCTCACCCGCTACTCGTCGCCGCCGTACTTCGGCGCCTGGGTCTTCTTGAGGTACTGGGCGATCATCATCAGCGTGGCCGGGATGATGGCCGTGATGACGAGGACCGCAGCGATCCAGTAGTGCCAGACGACGGCGAACATGGTTCAGATCGTAGACCGCCCGCCCCGCCCCTCAACAACAGCCCCCCAGGACCCCGACCTGCGGTGGTTGTTGCCTCTTGCTGCGCACGACCACCCGCAGGTTCGCGGGGCGGGTGGGGTTGCGCGGGGGTGTGGGGGGAGCGGTCAGTGGGGCTCGTGCTGGATGGCCTGCTCGATGCGGGCGAGCAGGTCGGGCGGGGCCTGGTCGTGGCACCGCTCCTGCACGCAGCGGCGCACCTCGGCGTAGAAGTCGTAGGGCTCAGCGCAGGGCGGGCACTCGTCGAGGTGGGTGGCGATCTCGGCGCGCTTCGTGTCGTCCAGCTCTCCCGCGAGGAGGTGGTACAGCTCGTGCAGCGCGTCGGTGCACTGGGGCTTGGAGGCGGGTTCTCGGGAGGCCATGGGCTAGGTGGCGGGGTCCGGTTGCGGCTCGGCGAGCCGGTGGGACACGGCGAAGTCGTACAACAGCTTCTCCAGCGCCTTTCTTCCACGGTGGAGACGGCTCATGACGGTGCCGATGGGGATGTCGAGGATTTCGGCGATCTCCTTGTAGGAGAAGCCTTCGACATCGGCCAGCAGCACAGCCATGCGGAAGTTCTCCGGGAGCTCCTCGACCGCGGCCTTCACCTCGGCCTCGGTGAAGAGGTCCATGAGCTCGTCCTCGGCGGAGCGGCCCGTGCGGGCGGCTTCGAGCCCGCCGAGGCGGCGGTAGAGGTAGAGGTCTTCGACGTCGTCGAGATCGGTCTCGTCGGGCCGGCGCTGCTTGGCCCGGTAGGAGTTGATGTAGGTGTTGGTGAGGATCCGGTAGAGCCAGGCCTTGAGGTTGGTGCCCTCGGTGAAGCCACCGAAGCCCCGGTAGGCCTTGAGGTAGGTCTCCTGCACGAGGTCCTCGGCGTCGGCCGGGTTGCGGGTCATTCGCAGCGCGGCCGAGTACAGCGAGCTCATGTGCTCCATCGCGAGCCCAGCGAACCGCTCCTGATCAGCCACGAAGGCAACCTACTGCCGCCACCCCGCGCGGCGACACCGACGACCGCCGCCGCAGCGCCTCGGAAGCAGAGCGCCCCCTCGGGCCCTGGGCGCGCTCTGCGACGTAGCGCCTAACGCAGGCGCACAACAGTGGGGGCCACCAACGGGCGCCCCAAGCGCCTTGGAAGCAACAGTGCCCCTCGGGCTCTGGGCGCGCGGGCCGAACAGCGCCGACGTCACCGCAGGCGCACAACAGTGGGGGCCACCCCCAGAGCCCGAGATCGGAGTCGAACCGACGACCTACGCTTTACGAGAGCGTTGCTCTACCAGCTGAGCTACCCGGGCGGGACGTGCACTCTACGCCGGGAGCGACGGGAGCTGCGAGAGCAAGGACTGGAGCAGCAGGGCCTCGTTGGGGAAGCGCTCGAGGCTGAGCGCGGCGCGGTCGATGCGGTGCAGCCCATCGACCACGGCGACAGGGTTTCGGGCCGTCACGAGGGCGTCGCGATACACCCCGGCGAAGGTTGCGAGGGCGAACCGGAGCTCGGCGGTGCGGTGCCGTCGGACCTCCCGCTTCTGGCGGTCTTCGGCGTCCTTCTTGCCGCTCCCCCGCTGCCCGTAGCGCTCGATGCGCTCCTGGAGCAGGGCGCCCTCGGCGACGTGGCGGGCGTCGATCACGTCCTGGGCGTCGTCGATGAGCGCCTTCACCTCGGCGGCCAGCTCTGCGGCGCGGGTGCCGGTGCCGTCGAGGCGGTGGGGCAGGGCGGCGAGGGCGGTGGCCCGCACGGCGAAGCGCTGATCGGTGGCGAGGAGCCGCGCCCGGTCGAGGTCGCCCGCTGCGGCAGCGGCGACGGCTGGCGCCTCTTCGGCGTCGACGCCCTCTGCGACGAGCCGGGCGATGACGGCCGCGACGGGGACGGGGCCGAGGTCGATGCGGACCGAACGAGATGCGATCGTCACGAGCTCGGGCGGCACGTCCTCGGCGAGGATCACGAAGAAGGTCGAGGCGGGCGGTTCCTCCACGTACTTCAGGAGGATCGCACCGAAGCGGTCGATGAGGTGGAAGTCCTCGAGCACCAGCACCTTGCGAGCGCCTTCGGCCGGGCTCCGGGCGGCGCGCTGGACGATCTCCCGCGCTGCCGTCGCGTCGATGCGGCCCTGTGCGGTCGTGGGCTCGACGACGAGGAGGTCGGGGTGGGCCTCCGCGAGGGCGAGCTGCAGGTGGCGCTCGGCGGCCGTCCCCTCCGCGCCGTCGGACAGCAGGAGCGCAGCGAAGGCCCGGGCGGCGGCGCGCTTCCCGGATCCCGAGGGCCCCACGAGGAGGTAGGCGTGCACCGGGTTGACCGCAGCCGCCGTCAGCTGCGCGATGGCGTGGTCCTGGCCGACGACGTCGCGCCACACGTCGGTCGTGATGTCCGTCGTCACCACCGCATCATCGCACTCCCCCGTTCTTTGAACCGAACACGCCAGCTGTGGCCGGATTCGGTTCACAGAGCGGGTAAGGACTCAGGAGAGGTCGGGGAAGCGCATCGTGACGATGTCCCACACTGCGGTGGCGACGTAGTCGGGGGGCTGCGTGCCGTCGACGACGACCCACCGCTCGGGGTCGGCGATGGCCTGGGCGAGGAACCCATCATGCACCCGGGAGTGGAACGCGTCGCCGGCGGCCTCCAGGCGGTCCGGGTGGCCGCCCATGCGGCCCACCGCGACAGACGGCGGCACCTCCAGGAGGATGACCAGGTCAGGCCACAGGTCGTCGGTGGCCCACGCCGACAGCGAGGCCACCTCCGACGGCGACAGCTGCCGGCCGTACCCCTGGTAGGCGATGGACGACCCGCTGAAGCGGTCGGTCACCACGGTGCGGCCGGTCTCGAGGGCCGGCCGGACGAGCTCGACGACGTGCTGCGCCCGGTCGGCGGCCATGAGCAGCGCCTCGGCCCGCGGGGTGATGTCGAAGGACGTGGCGTGCAGCAGCAGCGAGCGCACCGCCGCGCCGAGCGGCGTGTCGCCCGGCTCGTGGGTGAGCACGGCGCCGAGCCGCTCGGCCAGGCGAGCGGCCTGCGTGGACTTGCCGCATCCCTCACCACCTTCGAAGGCGATGAAGCGCCCGGTCACGGCTCGTCGTCCCGGGGCGCCAGTCGCTCCGCCGGGGGGCGCTGATGGCTCCGCTTCACCTGCGTGATGGGCGCCGTCACGCCGGACATGAGCTCGGCCCCCTGGCGCATCCGGTCCGGGCGCTCCGCAGGCACCGTGCGCACGGACCGCACCGCGAGGACGCCGGCGCCGATGATGATGAGCCCGGCGAGCCACAGCGTGAGCCGCACCCCGGGGACGGCCACGTCGACGCCGAGCAGCGAAACCTCGCCGCCCACGAGCCGGCGGCTCAGCTTCTCGAGCAGGTCCGAGAGCAGCGGGCCGACGGCGAAGGCGATGAGGACGCAGAATCGCACCAGCGTGTAGAGCGCGCTGAAGATGCGGCCGCGAAGCTCGTCGTCCACGCTCTCGTGAAGCAGGGTGAACCCGAGCACGTACACGCTCCCGGCGCACACGCCGAGCACCGTGACGAAGAGGGCAGCGAGGCCGAGGGTCGACATCGATGCCGCCAGGATGAGCGAGACGCCTCCCACCAGCAGCGAGGTGGCGAAGACCCTCGCCTTGGGCACGCGCTTCTGGAAGACCGAGAGCACGATCACACCGAGGGCCACGCCCGATCCCATGGCGAAGATGAATAAGCCGAACCCGGCCGTGCCGGCGCCGAGCACCCGGATCGAGAACACGGGACCAAGCGGGACGAGCATGCCGCCGCCGATGAGGCCCGTCGCCAGACCGATGTTGACGGCCCGCACCACCGGGTTGATGAAGACGAACTGCCAGCCCTCCTTCAGCTCGTGGAAGGCCTGCCCGAAGTCGATCCGCTTGCCCTCACGCGGTGCCTTCCGGCGCTCCGACACGGGCAGCGCGAGCCTCGAGATCATCAACGCCGACAGGAGGAAGGTGAAGGCGTCGACGTAGAACGCGATGCTCTCCTGGCTCGTGCGGAGCCCGTTCAGCGCGTCGATCTCCCCGAGCCACTCCGCCACCTTCGACAGGAGCGAGAACAGGCCGGCGGCGATGGGCACCGTTCCGTAGGCCGCGACCAGCGAGAGCGAGTTGGCCGTGGTGAGGTGGTCGGCCGGCACGAGGTTCGGGACCGAGGCCTCCTTGGCCGGCGTCCAGAGCAGCGTGAACACCTCGAGCACCAGGGACGCCACGACGAGGCCGAACACCGTGTCGACGAACGGCAGCGTGGCCAGGACGGCGGCCCGCCCGATGTCGCAGACGACCATGACCTTCTTGCGATCGAAGCGGTCGGCGATGACACCCGACGCCGGCCCGAGGAAGAACCCGGGCACGATCCGGGCGGCCATGACGACGCCGACCGCCGCCTCCGGCGAGCCCGCCCCGATGCGGGTGGCCAGCGCAGCGATGGCGAGGAAGCCCAGCCAGTCGCCGGTGGCTGACACGACCTGCGTGAGCCACAGCCGGAAGAACTGGTGCGAGCCGAACATCCGGACGTGGAAGCCCGGCTTGTCGCCCTCGCCCACTGCCGGCGACTGCTCGGTGGGGGCGTCGGCCGCCGGGTCGGTGCCGGCGGGGCCCTCGGTCACTCGTCGGCCGGTTCGGCCGGCGCCGTCTCCGTCACCTGGTCGGCCGCCGCCATCTTCGCGGCCGCTGCGTTCTTCGTCGCGGCCTTCTTGGCCGGCGCCTTCTTCTTGCCCGCTGCCTTCTTCTTGCCCGCTGCCTTCTTCTTGGCCGGCGCCTTCTTGGCACCCTTCTTCGCCTTCTTCGACGGACCGGCCTCACGCCGGATCTGCAGCAGCTCGGCCGCTCGCTCGATCGTCACGCCCTCCACCGTGTCGCCCTTGCGGAGCGACGCGTTCGTCTCGCCATCGGTGACGTACGGGCCGAAGCGCCCGTCCTTCACCACGACGGGCTGGCCCGACGCCGGGTCGTTGCCGAGCTCGCGGAGGGGCGGTGCCGGTGCCGCCTTTCGCCGCCCGAACTGCTTGGGCTGG
The DNA here is from genome assembly GCA_030681555.1 of Acidimicrobiales bacterium. Lineage (GTDB taxonomy): Bacteria > Actinomycetota > Acidimicrobiia > Acidimicrobiales > VFJN01 > VFJN01. The sequence goes on along the minus strand of JAUXRW010000121.1, from coordinate 15,827 downwards.
GCGAGGACCGCTGCGGCCTCCTCGACGCTGATCGTCAGCAGCTTCTCCTCGGAGTCGATGCTGCGGGTCTCCTCACCCCACGTCAGGAACGGGCCGTAGCGGCCGTTGGCGGCGATGATCTCCCCGCCGTCGGGGTGCGGCCCGACGACGCGGGGCAGCGTGAGCACCTCGAGGGCCTGGTCGAGCGTGATCGTCGACAGCGACATCGTCTGGAACAGCGACGACATGCGCGGCTTCTGGTCCGCCGGCAGCGTGTCGGCGTCGCCCAGCTGCACGTAGGGACCGAAGCGCCCACTCTTCGCGTACACCGGGAGGCCGGACGCAGGATCCGAGCCGAGCGGCTCGCCGCCCTTCGGCGCCGACAGGATCTCGATGGCACGCTCGACCGTGAGCTCGTCGAGCGGAAGGTCCTCCGGCACCGACGCCGTGTCCTCGCCCTGCTTCAGGTACGGCCCGTAGCGCCCGTTCCGCAGGACGATCGGCTCGCCGTGCTCGTCCACGCCGATCGGGATCGTGTTGATCGCCTCGGCGTCGGCCTCCTCGAGGGCCCGCTCCTTCAACGTCTTCACGCCGGGCGTGCCGTTCCCGAACCAGAACTGGTGGAGCCAGGGCTCCCGCTGCTGGCGCCCACCGGCGATCTCGTCCAGGTCGTCTTCCATGCGGGCGGTGAACTCGTAGTCGACGAGGTCAGAGAAGTGCCGCTCCAGCAGCGTCACCACAGCGAACGCGTCCGACGTGGGCACGAGGGCCTGCCCCTTCTTCCACACGTAGCCGCGGTCCTGGATCGTCTGCATGGTCGACGCGTAGGTGGACGGCCGGCCGATGCCCTTCTCCTCCAAGGCCTTCACGAGCGTCGCCTCGGTGTAACGCGATGGCGGCTGCGTGGTGTGGCCGGCGGCCTCGACGTCCGGGACGGGGAGCGTCTGGCCCTCCTGCAGGGGCGGGAGCTTCGCCGCCGCGTCGCCCGACTCGTCCGCGTCGTCCTCGCCGCCGTAGCCGTACACGGCTTGCCACCCGGGGAAGGTGATCGTGCGACCCGAGGCCGTCCACTCGGTCGCCACCCCGTTCGTCGTGGTGGCGTCGATGCGGGCCGTCATGGTGTTGCCACGGGCGTCGGGCATCTGGCTGGCCAGCGTGCGCTGCCAGATGAGCTCGTAGAGCCGCAGGTGGTCACCGGAGAGCTCGCCACGGAGCTGGGTGGGCGAGCGCCACGTGTCGCCGGCCGGCCGGATGGCCTCGTGCGCCTCCTGGGCGTTCTTGGCCTTCTTCGTGTACGTCCGGGGACTGTCGGTGAGGTATTCGCGGCCGTAGGTGCTCTCGATGACCTGCCGGGCGGCGGCGATCGCGGTGCCCGACAACGTGGTCGAGTCGGTCCGCATGTAGGTGATGTAGCCCTCTTCGTAGAGACGCTGGGCGACGCTCATCACCTGGCGGGAGCTCATCCGCAGCCGCGACCCACCGACCTGTTGCAGGGTGGACGTGATGAACGGCGGCTTGGGCCGCGACGTGTACGGCTTGGTCTCCACCGAGGTGACCGTGAACGGCTGGCCGCCCAGGCCGTCCTTCAGCGCGTTGGCTGCCACCTCGTCGAGCACGGCGACGTCGTCTCGGCGGGTGCTACCCGAGGCGTCGAAGTCGCGGCTGCCGGCGACTCGGGCGCCGTCGACGGTGGCCAGCGCCGCGGTGAACGCGGGCTCCGTCGGGAAGGCGGCAGCGAGGTCCCAGTAGGCCGCGGCCACGAAGGCCATCCGCTCCCGCTCCCGCTCCACGACGAGGCGCACGCTGGGCGATTGCACGCGTCCGGCTGACAGCCCCTGTCGGATTTTGCGCCAGCAGACCTCGGAGACGGGATAGCCGTAGAGGCGGTCGACGATGCGCCGGCTCTCCTGGGCGTCGACGAGCCCGTGGTCGACGTCCCGCGACTCCTCGACGGCCCGCTCGATGGCGGCCCGGGTGATCTCGTGGAACACCATCCGACGCACCGGAACGGTGGGCCGCAGGACCTCGAGGAGGTGCCACGAGATGGCCTCTCCTTCGCGGTCCTCATCCGTCGCGAGGTAGAGCTCGTCGGCATTCTTCAGCGCCTTCTTGAGCTCGGCGATCACCGACCGCTTGCTGACGTTGACCTCGTACTCCACGGCGAAGCCGTGGTCGACGTCGACGCTGAGGCCCTTGGCGGGCAGGTCGCGCACGTGCCCCATCGAGGCGAGGACCGTGAAGTCCGACCCCAGGAAGCTCGCGATCGTGCGCGCCTTCGCCGGTGACTCCACGATCACGAGGGGCTTGGCCATCGGCGCAACATTGAGCCCAGGCATGGGGGCATTGTCAAACGTCACCCCTCGCCGGGGCAGCGCCGAGCGCTCGTTTCGCTACAGCGTCTGGAGGAGGATGGCGTCGCCCTGGCCGCCGCCGCCGCACAGCGCCGCCGCGCCCAGCCCGCCGCCGCGGCGGCCCAGCTCGAGGAGCAGGGTGAGGGCTACGCGGGTGCCCGACATGCCCACCGGGTGCCCGAGGGCGATGGCGCCGCCGTTCACGTTGGTGATCTCGTCGGTGATGCCCAGATCGCTCATGGAGGCCAGCCCAACGGCGGCGAAGGCCTCGTTCAGCTCGAACAGGGAGATGTCGCCGATCGACGTGCCGGCCCGCTCCGCCGCCTGCTTGATGGCCCGGGAGGGCTGGGTGAGCAGCGACGGGTCGGGCCCGGCCACCTGGCCGTAGGCGACGATCTCGCCGAGGGGCTGCGTGCCGAGCTTCTCGGCCGCCGCCTTCGACGCGACGATCACGGCGGCGCCGCCGTCGGAGATCTGCGAGGCGTTGCCGGCCGTGATGTTGCCGGCCTTGTCGAAGGCCGGGCGGAGGTTCGAGAGCGACTCGGCGGTGGTGTCGCCGCGGACGCCCTCGTCGGTGTCGAAGAGCACCGGGTCGCCCTTGCGCTGCGGGATCTCGACCTTGATGATCTCGTTGTCGAACAGGCCGTCCTTGGCCGCACGGGCGGCTCGCTCGTGCGAGGCGGCGGCCAGCGAGTCTTGCGGCTCCCGGGCCAGCCCCGCAGAGGCGGCGTACTTCTCGGTGCCGGCGCCCATGGCCACGCAGTCGAAGGCGCAGAAGAGGCCGTCGTACATCATCGAGTCGACCACCTTCTGGTCGCCGATGCGGTAGCCCGCTCGGGCCCCGGGGAGGAGGTAAGGAGCCTGGGTCATCGACTCCATGCCGCCCGCCACCACGATGTCGGCGTCGCCCGCCTGGATCATCTGGTCGGCCAGGTAGATCGTGTTGAGGCCCGAGAGGCACACCTTGTTGATGGTGCTCGCCGGCACGGTCATCGGGATGCCGCCGTTGACGGCCGCCTGACGGGCGGCGATCTGGCCGGCGCCGGCCTGCAGCACCTGGCCCATGAGGACGTAGTCGACCTGCTCACCGCTGAGGCCGGCGCGCTCGAGGGCCGCCTTGATGGCCTTCCCGCCGAGCTCGGCGGCGGAGAAGCCCGCCAGCGCCCCGGACAGCTTGCCGATCGGCGTGCGAGCGCCGGACAGGATCACGGAACCAGCCATTGTGGACTCCCCCAGAGAAGGTCAGAAGCATCGGTCGGGAACAGCTGGGGCAAGCGTATCGACGCCCCTGGTCGGGAGGCACATCGGCCTGCCGGCTCCCGCATCCGGCTGGCCCGCCCGACGCAAGGCCCGGTACAGTTGCTCGACCTGCAGCGGGCCAACGACGTCCCACCGCAGAGCTCTGGACCACTCGCAAAGATCCACCGCTCCACGGGATTGGACGATTCGAATGCCCTTGCCCTCCGCCCAGGGTCTGTACGACCCACGCTTCGAGCACGACGCGTGCGGTGTGTCCTTCGTCGTCGACATGCACGGTCGGCGCACCCACCGCATGGTGGAGCTCGGGCTCGAGTCGCTGTGCAACCTCGATCACCGCGGGGCCACCAACGCGGAGCCGAACGTGGGCGACGGTGCGGGCATCCTGATCCAGGTCCCCGACCGGTTCCTCCGCGAGGAGGTCGACTTCGAGCTGCCACCGGCCGGGTCCTACGCCGTCGGCACCGCCTTCCTGCCGCGGGAGCCCGATGCCGAGGCGGCGGCCATGGTCGGCATCGAGAAGATCGCCGGCGCGGAGGGCCTTCAGGTGCTCGGGTGGCGCGCCGTCCCGATCGACAACAGCATGATCGGGCAGCAGGCCCTCGACGCCGAGCCGTCGTTCCGCCAGGTGTTCCTGGCCGCCGCCGACGGCCAGCCCGCCCTCGGCGGTCTGGAGCTCGACCGCCGCTGCTTCGTCGTCCGCAAGCGGGTGGAGCACGAGCTCGAGGCGGGCGACGAGCCCGTGTACTTCCCGAGCCTCTCGTCGCGCACCCTCGTCTACAAGGGGATGCTGATCTCGTACCAGGTCGGCGCGTTCTTCACCGACCTGCAGGACGAGCGGGTGGAGTCCTCTCTCGCCCTCGTCCACTCCCGGTTCTCCACCAACACCTTCCCGTCGTGGCCCCTGGCCCACCCGTACCGGCTCATCGCCCACAACGGCGAGATCAACACGGTGATGGGCAACGAGAACTGGATGCGGGCTCGCGAGGCCCTCCTCGAATCCGACCTCATCCCGGGGCTCGAGCGGGCCTTCCCGATCTGCACGCCGGGCAGCTCCGACACCGCCCGCTTCGACGAGGTGCTGGAGCTCCTGCACCTGGGCGGCTACTCCCTCCCCCACGCCGTGCTCATGATGATCCCGGAGGCCTGGGAGCACCACGAGTCGATGCCCGACTGGAAGCGGGACTTCTACCGGTTCCACGCCAGCGTCATGGAGCCGTGGGACGGCCCGGCCTCCATCGCCTTCACCGACGGCACGGTCATCGGCGCCGTCCTCGACCGCAACGGGCTCCGGCCCTCGCGCTACTGGGTCACCGACGACGGCCTGGTCGTGATGGCGTCGGAGGTGGGCGTGCTGCCCATCGACCCGGCCACCGTCGTCCGGAAGGGTCGGCTGCAGCCCGGTCGCATGTTCCTCGTCGACACCCAGCTCGGCCGCATCGTCGGCGACGACGAGATCAAGGAGGCGCTGGCCAGCCAGCACCCCTACAGCGAGTGGCTCCACGCCGGGCTCGTCCACCTCGACGACCTGCCGGGACGGGACTTCCTCACCCCGCAACATGCGTCCGTCGTCCGACACCAGCGGGTGTTCGGGTACACCACCGAGGAGCTGAAGGTGCTGCTCGGGCCGATGGCCCGAACCGGCGCCGAGCCGATCGGGTCGATGGGCACCGACACGCCCGTGGCCGTGCTGTCGAGCCGCTCGCGGATGCTGTTCGACTACTTCCAGCAGCTGTTCGCCCAGGTGACGAACCCGCCGCTCGACGCCATCCGCGAGGAGCTCGTCACCTCGATGGGCAAGTCGGTCGGCCCGGAGTCCAACCTCCTGCAGCCCGGCCCGGCCTCGTGCCGCCAGGTGGTGGTGCCGCAGCCGATCCTGACGAACGAGGAGCTGGCCAAGCTCCTCTACATCAACGACGACGGCGACATGCCCGGCTTCACGCCGTTCGCCATCGATGGCCTCTACCCGGTCGCCGAGGGCGGCGAGGGCATGCGCCGCGCCATCGAGGACGTCCGGAGCCGCGTGAGCGAGGCCGTGAACGCCGGGGCCAAGCTCATCGTGCTGTCCGACCGCTACTCGTCGGAGGAGCTGGCGCCCATCCCGTCGCTGCTCCTCACCTCTGCCGTTCACCACCACCTCATCCGGGAGAAGACCCGCACGATGGTGGGCCTCATCGTGGAGTGCGGCGACGCCCGAGAGGTGCACCACATGGCGCTCCTCCTCGGCTACGGCGCGGCGGCCATCAACCCCTACCTGGCCTTCGAGACGATCGGCGACCTGATCGACCAGGGCGTGCTCACCGGCCTGACCAAGCACAAGGCCGTGCGGAACTTCGTGAAGGCCGGCACCAAGGGCGTGCTGAAGATCATGTCGAAGATGGGCATCTCCACCGTCGCCTCGTACACGGGCGCCCAGGTGTTCGAGGCCATCGGCCTGGCCCAGGAGCTCGTCGACGAGTACTTCACCGGAACCACCAGCCGCATCAGCGGCATCGGGCTCGACGTGGTGGCCGAAGAGGTGGCCGCACGCCACCGGTTCGCCTACCTCGACCGCCCCGAGGAGGTCGCCCACCGCGACCTGTGGGCTGGCGGCGAGTACCAGTGGCGGCGGGAGGGTGAGTTCCACCTCTTCAACCCGGAGACGGTGTTCAAGCTCCAGCACGCCACGCGCACGAAGCGCTACGACGTCTTCAAGGAGTACACGACCCGGGTCGACGACCAGGCCCGCACGCTCGCCACCCTGCGCGGGCTCTTCGAGCTGCGCTCCGACCGGCCCGCCCTCCCGATCGAGGATGTGGAGCCCGCGTCGGAGATCATGCGGCGCTTCTCGACCGGAGCGATGAGCTACGGCTCGATCTCGATGGAGGCGCACCAGACGCTGGCCATCGCCATGAACCGCATCGGCGGCAAGAGCAACACCGGGGAAGGCGGCGAGGACCCCGAGCGGCTCCACGACCCCGCCCGCCGGAGCGCCATCAAGCAGGTGGCCTCCGGCCGCTTCGGCGTGACGTCGGAGTACCTCACCAACGCCGACGACCTGCAGATCAAGATGGCCCAGGGCGCCAAGCCGGGCGAGGGCGGGCAGCTGCCAGGCGGCAAGGTGTATCCGTGGATCGCGAAGACGCGGCACTCCACGCCCGGCGTCGGCCTCATCTCCCCGCCGCCCCACCACGACATCTACTCCATCGAGGATCTCAAGCAGCTGATCCACGACCTCAAGAACGCCAACCCCAGCGCCCGCGTGCACGTGAAGCTCGTGGCCGAGGTCGGCGTGGGCACGGTCGCGGCCGGCGTCTCGAAGGCGAAGGCCGACGTCGTCCTGATCTCCGGTCACGACGGCGGCACCGGGGCGAGCCCCCTGAACTCGCTCAAGCACGCCGGGGCGCCGTGGGAGCTCGGGCTCGCCGAGACGCAGCAGACGCTGCTGCTCAACGGGCTGCGCGACCGCATCGTCGTCCAGACCGACGGCCAGATGAAGACCGGCCGCGACGTCGTGATCGCCGCCCTGCTCGGCGCCGAGGAGTACGGCTTTGCGACGGCGCCGCTCGTCGTCTCGGGCTGCATCATGATGCGGGTCTGCCACCTCGACACGTGCCCCGTGGGCGTGGCCACGCAGAACCCCGAGCTCCGGGCCCGCTTCACCGGCCAGCCGGAGTTCGTCGAGACCTTCTTCGAGTACGTCGCCGAGGAGGTGCGGGAGCTCCTCGCCGAGCTCGGGTTCCGCAGCCTGGCCGAGGCGATCGGCCACGTCGACGCGCTCGACACCCGGGCCGCCATCGACCACTGGAAGGCCAGCGGCCTCGACCTCACCCCGATCCTGTACCAGCCGACCTCGACGTTCGACCAGGACCTGCACTGCACGCAGCCGCAGGACCACGGGCTGGAGCACGCGCTCGACAACCAGCTCATCGAGCTCGCCGCCCCGGCCCTCGAAGACGCCCGGCCCGTCGAGATCGACCTGCCGATCCGGAACGTCAACCGCACGGTGGGCACGATGCTCGGCCACGAGGTCACCAAGCGCTACCGCGGCGACGGGCTGCCCGACGACACCATCCAGGTGCGCTTCACGGGCTCGGCCGGCCAGAGCTTCGGGGCCTTCGTCCCGCGGGGCATCACGCTCCGGCTCGAGGGCGACGCCAACGACTACGTCGGCAAGGGACTCTCCGGCGGCCGGCTCGTCGTGCGCCCCCCGCTCGATTCGCACCCCGACCTCGTGGCGGAGGAGAACGTCATCGCTGGGAACGTGATGCTCTACGGCGCCACCGGCGGCGAGCTCTACGCCCGCGGCATCGTCGGCGAAAGGTTCTGCGTCCGCAACTCGGGCGCCGTCGCCGTCGTCGAAGGCGTCGGCGACCACGGCTGCGAGTACATGACCGGAGGCCGCGCCGTCGTGCTCGGCCCCACCGGCCGCAACTTCGGCGCCGGCATGTCCGGCGGCGTCGCCTTCGTCCACGACCCCGACGACACGTTCTTCCGCCGACTCAACGGCGAGATGGTCGACCTCGACGCCCTCGACACCGACGACGGCGAGTGGCTCCGCGACACGCTGCGGACCCACGTCGCGGAGACCGGTTCCACCGTCGCCGCCAAGCTCCTCGAGCGGTGGCACACCGAGGTGCGCCGGTTCAAGAAGGTCATGCCGCGCGACTACAAGCGGGTGCTCGAAGCCGCTCGCATCGCCGAGGAGTCCGGCCAGAACGTCGACGAAGCGATCATGGCGGCGGCCCATGGCTGAGGCTCCGATGTCGAAGCGGAGCCTCGGCCTGGGGGGTGCCCCCTGCGGGCGCGCTGACCTCCAGCTCACGGCCGGCGGAGCCGTTCGTTCGCAGGCGAGGGGGGCACGCGGAGCGTTCCCCCCTCCCGCTCCCCCCTTCAACCACGCGCCGCGGGTGCTGGCCTCAGGAGACGCAGATGGGTGATGTCAAGGGGTTCTTGAAGCATGGGCGGGAGGTGCCCTCCAGGCGGCCCGTGCCGGTGCGGCTGCTGGACTGGAAGGAGGTCTACGAGCCCTTCCCGGCCCGGGCCCTGCAGACCCAGGCGTCCCGGTGCATGGACTGCGGGATCCCCTTCTGCAACAACGGCTGCCCCCTCGGCAACCTGATCCCCGACTGGAACGACCTCGTGTACCGCGACCGTTGGCGGGACGCCATCGACCGGCTCCACGCCACCAACAACTTCCCGGAGTTCACCGGCCGGCTCTGCCCGGCGCCCTGCGAGGGCGCCTGCGTCCTCGGCATCAACCAGGACCCGGTCACGATCAAGCAGGTCGAGGTGTCGATCATCGACCGCGCGTGGGACGAAGGATGGGTCACCCCCGTACCGCCCTCCGTGACCACCGGCAAGAAGGTCGCCGTGATCGGATCCGGGCCCGCCGGCCTCGCCGCCGCCCAGCAGCTCACCCGGGCCGGCCATGCCGCCGTCGTCTTCGAGCGGGCCGACCGCATCGGCGGCCTGCTCCGCTACGGCATCCCCGAGTTCAAGATGGAGAAGCGCCATGTCGACCGCCGCGTCGAGCAGATGGAGGCCGAGGGCACCGAGTTCCGCACGAACGTGAACGTCGGCGTCGACGTGTCAGTCGACCAGCTTCGGGCCGACTTCGACGCCGTCGTCCTGGCGGGCGGCGCCACCGCGTGGCGCGACCTCCCCGTGCCCGGACGAGAGCTCGACGGCATCCACCAGGCCATGGAGTTCCTCCCTTGGTCCAACCGGGTACAGGAGGGCGACCTGACCCTCGACGACATCCCGATCACCGCCGCCGACAAGGACGTCGTCATCATCGGCGGTGGCGACACCGGCGCCGACTGCCTGGGCACGGCCCACCGGCACGGCGCCCGATCCGTCACCCAGCTCGAGATCATGCCGCGACCCTCCGACGAGCGACCCGACGCCAACCCCTGGCCGACGTTCCCCATGACCTACAAGGTCACCTCGGCTCACGAGGAGGGCGGCGACCGCGTCTACGCCGTCAACACCGAGCGCTTCGTCGGCGACGACGACGGTCGCCTCCGGGCGCTGCGCCTCCACGAGGTGGAGCTGGTCGACGGCCGGTTCGAGAAGGTCGAGGGCTCCGACCGGGAGCTCGAGTGCCAGCTCGTGCTGCTGGCCATGGGCTTCCTCGGACCACCGAAGGACGGGCTCCTCGACGAGCTCGGCGTCGACCTCGACCCGCGCACCAACGTGGCGCGCGACGCCGACTTCGCCACCAACGTCGACGGCGTGTTCGTGGCGGGCGACATGGGCCGGGGCCAGAGCCTCATCGTGTGGGCCATCGCCGAGGGCCGGAGCGCAGCGGCCGCCGTCGACCGGTGGCTGATGGGCCAGACCGCGCTGCCCTCGATCGTCGCCCCCACCGACCGCCCCCTCGTCTGACCTCCAGGAACTTCCCGGGGACGCCCTCCGTGGTGGCCAGCGTCTCCCGCTCGACGGGGATGCCGGGGCGGTCCGAGTCGCCGCGCGCGAGGGCCACCAGGGCCCGCTCCATCGTCGACCTTCTGGGTGATCCGCACGGGGCCGGAGTCCCCCATCCCGAGGGCAGGGCGGAGGGCTTCGCCCCGACCGGTCGATCCTCGGTAGGTTGCGGAAATGCAGGAGTTCCTCGACGCCATCGAAGGCGGCGCGTCCAGTGACGACATCGCCGCCCTCCCCATCCCCGACCACTACCGCGGCGCCCACGTGCTGCGGAGCGAGCAGACGATGTGGGAGGGGGTGGAGTCGGCCGACAAGGACCCCCGCGAGTCGCTGCACATCGGCGACGTGCCCACGCCCGAGCTGGCACCCGACGAGGTGTACCTGGCGGTCATGGCGTCGTCGATCAACTTCAACACGGTCTGGACCTCGATCTTCGAGCCGCTCTCGACCTTCGGCTTCCTCGACCGGCTCGGCAAGGAGTCGGCCTGGGGGGCCCGCCACGCCCTCGACCACCACGTGGTCGGGTCGGATGCCTCCGGCGTCGTCCTGCGGGTGGGGTCGGCCGTGCGCAACTGGAGACCGGGCGACCGGGTGGTCGTCCACTGCAACTACCTCGACGACCAGGACCCGTCAGCCCACGACGACTCGATGCTGGCCAACAACCAGCGCATCTGGGGCTTCGAGTCCAACTTCGGTGGGCTCGCCGACCTCGCCCTCGTGAAGGCCAACCAGCTCATGCCGAAGCCCGAGCACCTCACCTGGGAGGAGGCGGCGGTCAACGGGCTCTGCGCCTCGACCAGCTACCGCATGCTCGTGGGGCGTCACGCCGCCCAGATGAAGCAGGGCGACTCTGTCTTCGTGTGGGGGGCCACCGGAGGGATCGGGGCCTACGCCATCCAGCTCGTGCTCAACGGCGGGGGCATCCCGGTGGGCGTCGTGTCCAGCCCCGAGCGCGTGAAGCTCCTCGAGGCCATGGGCTGCGAGCACGCCATCGATCGTGCCGCGGAGGGCTACAAGTTCTGGGCCGACGAGCACACGCAGGACGAGAAGGAGTGGCGGCGCCTCGGGAAGAAGGTCCGAGGCCTGATCGGCGAGGATCCCACCATCGTCTTCGAGCACCCCGGCCGGTCGACGTTCGGCGCGAGCGTGTTCATCGCCAAGCGGGGCGGCACCGTCGTCACCTGCGCCGCCACCTCCGGCTTCATGCTCGAGTACGACAACCGCCACCTCTGGATGAAGCTGAAGCGGATCGTGAGCTCCCACTTCGCCAACTACCAGGAGGCGTGGGACATGAACCGCCTCATCGACCGGGGCGTCATCCAGCCCGTCATGTCCGCGGCCTACGACCTCACCGAGGTGGGGGAGGCGGCCCGGGCCGTCCACCGCAACGAGGCCGAGGGCAAGCTGGCCGTCCGCTGCCTCGCACCGACGGCCGGCCTAGGTGTCAGCGACCCCGAGAAGCGGGAACGCATCGGCGAGGACAAGATCACCCTGTACCAGCGCCACGCCCGAGGGGAGCTCTAGCCATGCTGCTCACCGAGATCGACCACGTGGCCATCGCCGTCCGGGACCTCGAGGCGGCCATCGCCTACTACGAGGAGGCGTTCGGGGCGGAGGTGCACCACCGCGAGACCGTCGACAGCGACGGCGTCGAGGAGGCGCTGATCAAGGTGGCCGACTCCTACATCCAGCTCACCGCAGCCACCCGGCCCGACTCCCCCATCGCCAAGTCCATCGAGAAGCGGGGCGAGGGCCTCCACCACATCGGCTACCGCGTCGACGACTGCGCCGCGGCGCTCGCCGCGATGATCGCGGCCGGAGCCACCGCCATCGACCAGGCGCCCCGGCCCGGCAGCCGCGGCACCACGGTCGCCTTCGTCCACCCGAAGGGCAGCTTCGGCACGCTCATCGAGCTGGTGCAGGAGTAGGCACATGTCGATGCACGAACCGCTGGAAGAGCTCCTCGCCCACCTGAAGCAGGCGATCGAGGAGTGCGAGGACGGCACCGGCGACCAGGCCGAGCTGGCCCGCCTCACCGCCGAGGTCGACCGTCGGTTGAACGACACCGACGGCGACGGCCTCGTCGACGACCTCCGCCACGAGGTCCAGAGGTTCGAAGCCTCGCACCCCAAGCTCGCCGCTGCGATCGGGCGGGCGGCGGATGCCCTGAGCGCCATCGGCCTGTAGGGGCCAGTCCGTCAGCGACTGGCCGTCCACCAGGTTCCGGGCAACCAAGGACGAGCACCGGGTCCGGCGGCAGCAGGCCATCCTCGACACCGCGGTCCACCTCCTCACCACCGAGGGCGACGAGGCGCTGACCATGCAGCGCATCGCCGAAAGGCTCGAGTGCGGCGTCGCCTCCATCTACCGCGTCTTCTCCTCGAAGGACCTGCTGATCGCCGAGCTGCAGCAGCAGTCGCTCGACGAGCTCGACCACCGTGGGGCAACGGCATGGCCGACCCGCGCGAAGACGGACGGGCGGGGCGAAGGAAGGGGCGACGCCGTCACCGGGGTGCTGCTGAAGACGCGCCCCGGCGAGTGGCAGCGCGCACGGTCTTCGACGTCGCCGCATCGCATGCCGGGCCGTGCGCACCTGCTTCCTCGCCGGGGCGCGGGCCGGTAGTACTCGACGTGGCCGTCGACGTCGCACTGGCCTGCGGCCGGTCCGGACGCCTCGCTCCTCTCCCGGCCGACGCCTGATCGCGTGCCCCGCGCAGGTCGCGAGGGGCGGGCGAGCGCCGCCCTCCTCGCCGGAGTTGCGCTCGGTGGGATCGGGCCCGTCCTCCTCCAGGCAGAGCGGTCCCGCGGTCGTCTGCCAGGCGCCCGTGGCGGGTAGCCAGGGGCGACGACCCAGGAGACGACGATGGACCAGTCCGGAGACGGCGAGGCCGAGCAGGAGTACAAGGAGCTGCAAGCGGACGAGTTCCGTGATCCAGACGAGCCGAACTCGTTCCCGAGCGGCGACACCGTCAAGGCGGACCGCGCTGACGCAGTCGCCGAGCACGCCGCCGACCGGCCCCCCACGCCCGAGGAAGAGCGCCTCGCCGAGCAGCAGACGCTCGATCCCGAGGTCGCCGCGAGCTACGAGGCAGCACTCGAACGGGGCGCCGACGTCGAGGGCGAGGGCCAGATCACCCCGTAGAGCGCCACGCCTCTGGGTGGGGGCACCAGGTGCCCTATGTGGGGCTCACCCTGCCCCGAACCGTCGTGTGCGCGGAGGCTGGGGGCAGCCGTGGGGCCCCCGCCAGGGCCCCTAGTGGTCCGAACCGCCGGCCGCCCGCCGCTGGGCCCGGTCGGTGGCCCTGGCATAGGCATCCTCGACAGCTGAGACCCGGCCGGTCCAGGAGAGGTTGCGACGGGCGTGGTCCAGGGCAGCCGCCCCGCGGCGCGCGAGTTCGCCGGGGGTCTGCGTGGCCTGGAGGAGCGCGTCGGCCAGCGCCTCGACGTCGTCCGGCGATACGAGCCAGCCGGTCGGCAACGAGGGATCGAGGTTGATCATGGAGGGGAACCCGCCACTGAGGGTGGCGATGACGGGCAGGCCGACCGCCATGGCCTCGAGCGGGGTCTGCGGATACGAGTCGTTCACCGAGGGCATCACGAGCGCGTCGCTCACGGCCAGCCCGTCGGGGAGGTCCTCGTGCCCGCGCCAGCCGGCGAAGTACAGCCCGTCCCCCCCGACCCGCCGCGCCGTGGTGACCGGGTGCTCCCCCTCCCACTCACCGGGGTGCCCACCCCAGACGAGCAGCGACAGCGGGCCGGTGGCTCGGGCCTTGGCGCGGGCAAAGGCCTCGACGAGGAGCGGCACCCGCTTCGCGCCGGTGAAGCGGCCGACGAAGATCAGCACGGTGCCGGCACCGTCGGGGCCGAGCATCCGGTCGACGTCCGCCGGCGTGTAGCGCACGGAGCCGGGCACGCCGCTCTCGTCCCACCCGCGCGCATCCTCGACGAGGCAGCGGCGCAGCAGCGCCGTCCGTTCCGAGGGGCTGACCGCGCGAGGCCGGAAGTGCTCGGTGTCGACGCCGTTGGGCACGTCGGTGACCCGGTCCTCGTCCAACCGGAGGAGCGAGACGGCGGTGGCACGGTCCGGCGGCGACACGGCGACGACGTGGTCGGCGCGCGAGGCCTGGCCGCGCAGGTGGGCCGCCCAGAACGCGCCGTGGCGCCACTGCGACCACCGGGTCGTGTCGAGGATCTCCGACTGCGCCTCGGACAAGGCGTCCCTGCGCCACCCGCACGCGCCCGGCTCGCCCATGCCGGCGAGGGTCGTGCCCAGGGCGGCGGCCACCGCGGCGCGCTCCTCGATCGCCTCGATGAGCTTGATCTCGGTGCCGTGGAGGTGGGCCAGGAGGGGGACCTCCGGCCAGCGCGCCCGCGCCGCGTCGTGCTGCGGGGTGAGGTGGTGCAGGTGCAGGATGTCGGCGGCTGCGGCGCCGGCGGCCTCGAGCGGCGATTCCCACGCCGCCGCGAGATGGCGCGCGAGCGTTGGGTCGACCGCAGCGAGCACGACGTCGGGGGCGCCCTCGCGATCCTCGTAGGACGGGTGCAGCGGCACCGGAGCCTCGATCGCGCTCCCCCCGCGCTCGAACGCGGCGATGGCCTCGGTGTAATCCAGGTGGTGCAGCTCGAGCCCGCTGAAGAAGGTCGGCCCGTGGGTCGACTCCCCTGGCCCGCCCACCGAGCCTGCAACCAGCGCTGTCGACCAGCCTGCGTCCTCGAGCGCCAGGCCGAGATACCGGCAGACGTGGGCGGAGCCGCCCCGTGGGAAGAACAGCAGCCCCATGACCACACGGCGATCGGGCACGGGTCGACACTACGGGGTGAGGCACTCGGCGGCGGCGACGCACGGCTTGTCCGGGCCTGAGGGGTCGTCTCCCAGGCCAGGATGGCGACCTGGGAAGATGCCGCCGATGGGCCTCCACGTGCACCTGGTCGACGGGACCTACGAGCTGTTCCGGTACCACTACTCGCCGGCCAACAAGGAGCCGGAGATCGGTGCCACCCGCGGCGTGGTGGCGTCGTGCCTGACGCTGCTCGAGCAGGGCGCCACCCACGTGGCGGTGGCGACGGACCACATCATCGAGTCGTTCCGCAACGACCTGTGGCCCGGGTACAAGGACGGCTCGGGCGTCGATCCCCAGCTGCGGGCGCAGTTCCCGCTGGTCGAGGACGCCCTCCGCTCGTTCGGGTTCACCGTGTGGCCGATGGTGGAGCAGGAGGCCGACGACGGGATGGCCGCGGGAGCCGCGGTGGCCAAGGAGGACGACCGCGTCGAGCGGGTGATCATCTGCACCCCGGACAAGGACCTCGGCCAGTGCGTGGGCGGCAAGGTGTGGCAGTGGGACCGCCGGCAGGACAAGTGGTTCGATGCCGTGGGGGTCCACGGCCGCCTCGGCGTCGCGCCCGAGCTGATCCCCGACCTGCTGGCCCTCGTGGGGGACGCAGCGGACGGCTTCCCCGGTCTCCCGGGCTGGGGCGCGAAGTCGGCGGCCGCCGTGCTCGACCGCTGGGGCCACCTCGAGGACATCCCGGAGGACCCGCTGACGTGGGACGCCGGCGTCCGAAGCGCCGCCAAGCTCAACGCTGTTCTCCGCGAGCAGTTCGAGCTGGCGCTGCTCTTCCGACGCATCGCCACGGTGGAGACCGACGCCGAGGTCGGTGCCGTCGACGACTGGCGCTGGTGCGGTCCGGCTCCGGGCTACGAGGCCGTGGCCGAGGCCATGGGCGCCCCCCGCCTCGCCGAGCGCGCCGCCACCCTCACGGCCAAGCTCACCTAGGGACCACCCCCGGCCCGAACTCGTCGTGGTTCTCCACGGTGCGACCGTGGAGAACCAC
>JAUXRW010000114.1 GCA_030681555.1 Acidimicrobiales bacterium | reverse complement strand
AGGTCGAGGTGCCCGTGCTCGTGGTCCTCGGCGATCAGGACTTCGCCGGGCCCGGCGAGCCGCTCGTCGAGGCGCTCCCGAACGCCCGCCTCGTCAGCCTCCGCAACGTCGACCACTTCGCCACGCCGAAGGACTTCGGCTGCATCGACGCCGCGCTCGACTTCCTCGAAGCGGGCTCGTGAGCCAGGGCTTCATCCTCGGCGTCGACCTCGACGGCGTCTGCGGCGACTACACCTCGGCCTTCCGCACCGTGGTCGCGAAGGAGCTCGACGTCGACCCCGAGACCTTGGGCGACGCCCGGTCGTGGGACTTCGCCGAGTGGGGCATCGAGGGGCCGGAAGAGTTCGATCGCCTCCACCGCAAGGCCGTCCTGGAGCACCGGATGTTTCGCCACATGCCCGCGTTCCCCGGCGTGGCCGAGAGCCTCTGGCGGCTGTCCGACGCGGGGGTCTGGATCCGGATCATCACCCACCGCCTCTACGTCAACTGGGGCCACGCCATCGCCGTCGCCGACACCGTGGCCTGGCTCGACGACACCGGGATCCCCTACCGCGACATCTGCTTCCTCGGCGCCAAGCCGGAGGTGGACGCCGACTGTTACGTCGACGACGCCGTCCACAACGTCGTGGCGCTCCGCGAGGCCGGCAACCACGTCATCGTCTACGACGCGCCGTACAACCGGTCCGTCGAGGGCCCCCGCGCCACGAGCTGGGGCGAGGTCGAGTCCATGGTGCTCGATCGCGTGGCCGAAACCGGCGTCGGCATCCAATCCCAGCTCCCTGGCCTCGACGCCGGTCCCGAGCGCCTCACCCGCCGCGTCAGCCTCCACTGATCGGACTCGCGACGATTCGTTTGCAGATCCGTGTACGTACCGTCGCGGTTCAGAATCGGGGACGACGAGCGACCTGCGCCCGGTGGTGAGCGGCGCTAGGTGTTCTGGACGGTGAGGCCGCCGTCGACGGGGATGACGGCGCCGGTGAGGAACGACGCGGCCGGGAGGACGACCGACAGCGTGATGTGGGCGACCTCGGCGGGGTGGCCGTAGCGGCGCATCGGGACCCGGCGGCGGGCGAACTTCGTCTTCGCCTCGTCGGGGATCGCGGCGGTCATGCCCGTGTGGATCGGGCCGGGGCAGATGCAGTTGACGGTGACGCCCGTCGGGCCGAGCTCCACGGCCAGCGACCGTGTCAGTCCGACGACCGCGTGCTTGGCCGCCGTGTACGGCGCCATGTGCGCCGTGGCGCCCAGCCCCTCGGTCGACGCCACGTTCACGATGCGGCCGGCGCCCGCGCGGCGCAGGTCGTCGAGCGCGGCACGGATGGTGCGCGTGTGGGCGGTGAGGTTCACCGTCAGCGTGGCGGCCCACGCGGCCTCGAAGTCGGGCGCGTCGATCGGGGCGGGGAGGCTGATGCCGGCGTTGTTCACGAGGATGTCGATCGGGCCGAGTGCCGTGCGGGCCTCCCCGACCATCGCCGCTGCGGCGTCGCCGTCGGCCAGATCGCACGCCAGCGCGACGGCCACGCCGCCGGCGCTCTCGATCTCCGCGACGACCGCCGCCGCCCCCTCCGCCGTCCGGTCGATCACGGCCACCCGTGCCCCCTCGGCGGCGAACAGGCGGGCGGTGGCCCTACCCATCCCGCTGGCCGCACCCGTGACGATGGAGACCTTCCCTGCGATGGATCTGCTGAACCCCTCGTCCGCGGCCATGGCCGGACCCTAGGGGGTAGAACCCGTGGCGTGGACCTGTCGCAGCTCGCCGTGGCGTTCGCGCTCACGTGCGTCTTCGCGATTCCGCTCTCCACGACGATGTGGGCCCTGCTTGACGCCGCCCGGCGCCCGCAGTGGGCCTGGGCGCTGTCGGACCGGCGGCAGGTCGTCTGGATGGCGGCCATCATGCTCAGCGCCCTGACCGTGGTCGGCGGGATGATGGTGGCGGCCTGGTACCTCTCTCAGATCCGGCCGGTGATCCGCGCCGCCGAGGAGGGGCGGATCGACCCCTGAGCTCGCGGTCGAGGTAGCGCCGGGGCGGCGGTCCGTACCGGCCGCGGGCATGGTCAACCAGCGCCTGGGCGCGCGCCCTGGCGACGAAGTACGGGCCGCGCCGCGACGGCCGGGCCAGCCCGTCGACCAGCTGCAGGATCGCGAGGCAGAACCGGATGAACGCCCTGTACCGGCCGAAGTGCTCGCGCACGAGCAGCAGCGTGTTGCGCAGCTGCAGGTAGTCGACCGCGGCGATCCGGGTGGCCATGTCAGGGTTCACCACGATGGCGCCGCGCACGAGCCCGGTCTCCCAGCCTGCGGCGGCCGCCCGCAGGGCCAGGTCGGCCTCCTCGCAATAGGCGAAGTACCGCTCGTCGAACAAGCCGACCTCGCGCAGCAGATCGCCGTGGGCGAGCATGAGGGTGCCGTGCGGATGGCCGGCCGCCTCCCAGCCCTCGCCCACCCGGGCGGGAGCGAGGATCCCGCCGAAGTAAGGGTCGACCACGGGCGTGGCCCCGTCGCCGAAGTCGGCGCTGGCCAGCCCGGCGCGCCGGCGCGGGCCGACGGCGTCGAGCATGCGGGTGAGGCAGTCGGGCGCCGGCTCGGCGTCGTGGGGGGCCAGTCCGATCCACGGGAGGTCGCCGTTCTGCGGGTTCTCGAGCACGTGACGGAAGCCCGCATTGGCGCCGGGACCGAAGCCGCGGTTGCGGGGCAGCGCAACGAGCGGAACGTCGTCGGGCAGCCCCTGCCGGACGACGGCCAGGGCGGGCGCTGCGGATCCGTTGTCCACGACGACCACGCGCACGCCGCCGGGAACGGGCAGCGACCGGAACCGCTGCACGGTGCCGAGGCAGCGCTCGGGCCGGTTCCAGTGGACGATCACGACGGGCAGCACCCCCGCATCCTGGCCTCGTCCCGTGCGGTGGGGCACGCTGGGGCGATGCAGGACGCCAGCCGCGCCGCCGCCCAGGAGCTCCTCGCCTTCATCGACGCGTCGCCGTCGCCCTTCCACGCCTGCGCCACCGCCGCTGCCCGGCTGGCCTGCGAGGGGTTCGTCGAGCTGGACGAGGGTGACGCCTGGCCGAGCGCTCCGGGCCGCCACCTCATCCGCCGGGGCGGCAGCCTCGTGGCCTGGGCGACGGGCGTACAGCATCGGGCGACGGACGGCTTCCGCATCGTCGGAGCGCACACCGACAGCCCGAACCTGCGGGTCAAGCCGCAGCCGGACATCGGTCACCTCGGCTACCGACAGTTGGCCGTCGAGGTGTACGGCGGCGCGCTCCTCAACTCCTGGCTCGACCGTGACCTCGGCCTGTCCGGCCGGGTCGTCGTGCGCGGCGCCAGCGGCGCAGACGAGCGGCTGGTGCGCATCGATCGGCCGCTCCTGCGGGTGCCCCAGCTGGCGATCCACCTCGATCGTGAGATCGGCGATCGGGGGCTGCTCCTCAACGCGCAGCAGCACCTGAGCCCGATCTGGGGGCTGGGCGACCGGCGTCCCGGTGGCTTCGCGGCCCTTCTCGCCGCCGAGCTCGACATCGACCCCGAGGGCATCGTCGCGTGGGACCTCATGGCCCACGATCTCGCACCGACCTCGTTCGCCGGGGCCGACGAGGAGCTGCTCAGCGCGCCGCGGCTGGACAACCTCTGCTCGTCCTGGGCCGGGGTGGAGGCGCTGTGCGCCGGCGCGAGCGACGGGACGCTCGAGGCGGCTTTGGCGATACCGATGCTCGTGCTGTTCGACCACGAGGAGATCGGCTCGGCGTCGGAGCGCGGAGCCGCCTCCACCCTCCTCCCCACCGTGGTCGAGCGGATCGGCGCGACGCTGGGCGGTTCCCGCGACGACCTCTTCCGCGCCCTCGCCCGCTCCGTCTGCTGCTCGGCCGACATGGCCCACGCCACCCACCCGAACTACGCCGACCGCCACGAGCCCAACCACCGCATCCGTCTCAACGGCGGTCCCGTGCTCAAGGTCAACAGCAACCTGCGTTACGCCACCGACGGGGCCTCCGCCGCCGCCTTCGTGCTGGCCTGTGAGCAGGCCAAGGTGCCGCACCAGCGCTACGCCCACCGCAGCGACCTGCCCTGCGGGTCCACCATCGGTCCGATCACCGCAGCCCGGCTCGGCATCCCCACGTTCGACATCGGGGCGCCGCAGCTGGCCATGCACTCGGCCCGCGAGCTCTGCGGCGCCGAGGACCCTGCGCACTACGCGGCAGCGATGGCCGCGTTCCTCGCCCCGCAGGACGCATAGCCCGGCGGCTACGGCAGACTGGGGCCATGGCTGCGGAGAACGACGACCTGCCCCCGGTGCCCAGCGACGACGAGCTGCGCGAGCGCCTCACCGACCTGCAGTACGAGGTGACCCAGAAGGGCGGCACCGAACGGGCCTTCACCGGGGCGTACTGGAACAGCAAGGAGCCGGGCGCCTACCGGTGCATCGTGTGCCACAACCTGCTGTTCACGTCCGACACGAAGTTCGACTCGGGTAGCGGCTGGCCGAGCTTCACGGAACCCGCCTCGCCGGGGGCAGTGCGGTTCATCACCGATTCGAGCCACGGCATGGTCCGCACGGAGGCCCGCTGCGGCCGGTGCGACGCCCACCTCGGGCACGTGTTCCCCGACGGCCCGGGCCCGACGGGCGAGCGCTACTGCATGAACTCCGCGTCGCTCGCGCTGGAGCCCCGCCCGACCTGAGGCCCCCGCCGCGGCGCGGAAGCCGTAGATGGCCTGCGCATCGTCGCCCACCGCGGTGATCGTCGCACCGAGGCGCCAGCTCGGCGAGCAGGTCGCCCTGGAGGGCGCAACCTCTTGCTCGACGGTGAGCGCAGGAGTGTCGAACACCTGGTCGAGGCCACCGCCGGTGCGGAACATTCTCGACTTCCCCTGCGGGCTCGGTGCCGACCTCGCCACGCTCACCGCCGACCACCGGTCCACCCTGAGGTGCTGACCACGGCCAACGCCGGTTGCCCCGGCGGCCGGGCGTGCCCGCGATCCGGCCTCGCCACCGGGCAGCTAGACGAGGTAGAGGAGGAGCGTCGGCTCCTGCACGTCGCCATGCCCCGGGTGGCGACGAGCTGTGGCTGCACGTGCCCCCTGCGGTACCACCACCACCGCCAGAACACCCGGGGCCGGGACGGCCATGGCCTCCCGCAGCGCTGCCGCTTCCTCGGAGGTCGACGACTTCCTCACCCTCCCGGCTGAGCTGAGCGCCGCCTGAGCACCATCTCGCCCGGTGCGGGGCCGGGCCCCTACCGTGGCAGGCACCGATGAGCGATCGCACTCCCCCCCGGGACTCTCGCAAGATCCACGTCCCGGCCCCGGGCGGTGGACGCAACGACGGCCCCCCGCCGCGGGTCGGGTCTCCCGGCGCGCCCGGTGCCGCCGGTCGGGCCAGCGTCGCCCCTCCCGGCCCGCTCCGCGAGCCCATCCGCACCCGGCCCCCCGGCCGGTCGCCGAAAGCGTCCAAGGCGTCCGCGGCGCCGGCCGCACGGGAGCGCCGCCCCCCGGACCGACGAGGCGGCGGACGCGCTCGGCGGTTCCTCCCCGACCGGCCCAAGCTCCGACGCGTCCTCCTGCTCCTACCGATCCTGCTGCCGCTGCTCCTTCTCACCGCGGCGCTCGGCACGTGGCTCTACGGCCGCTCCGTGTTCAACCGCATCGAGAAGGTCGAGGTGTCCGGCGTCCTTTCCACCGGAGGGAACGGCACCAACTACCTGGTGGTGGGCTCCGACTCGCGCGACCCCGAAGCCATCGCCGAGGCGGGGCTCAACCCCGAGGCGTTCGGCACCGACGACAGCAGCCAGCGCTCGGACACCATGCTCCTGCTCCGCTTCGCCGACGGCGAGGCGAAGCTGATGTCGATCCCGCGCGACCTCTACGTCCCCATCGCCGAGACCGACGGCTCCGGCAAGATCAACGCGGCGTACCACGGGGGCCCCCGCCGGCTGATCCTCACCGTGCAGCAAGCCCTCGACATCCCCATCCACCACTACATGGAGGTGGACTTCGTCAGCTTCGCCTCGCTCGTGGACGCGCTCGGCGGGGTGACGATCGACTTCCCCTACCCCGCCTTCGACAACGGCTCGGGCCTCCAGGTCGACCGTGCCGGGCCGGTGGTGCTGGACGGCCCGCAGGCCCTCGCCTACGTGCGGTCCCGCAACTACACGGAGGTGATCGACGGCGAGAACCGGAAGGACCCCACGGCCGATCTCGGCCGCGTCACGCGGCAGCAGCAGTTCCTGCGTTCGGTGTTCTCGAAGCTCGGCGAGTCCCGGAACCCCATCACGCTGGCCCGAGCGGCGAGCAGTGCCAGCGACGGCCTCCGGATCGACGACGGGCTCGGGCTCACCGACGCCGCTCGCCTGGCGTGGCGGATGCGGTCCCTCGATCCGGTGCCGGTGGTGCTCCCCGTGGAGGGCTCCCGCAACCGTTCCGGCGACGTCCTCCTCCTGGTGCAACCCGGTGCGAACGCCGCCCTCGCCCAGTTCCGCTGAGGACGGCTAGCGCAGGTACGCCCGCACCTCGGTCGCCTTGACCGACGCCCACACGGTGGCGCCCGGCACGATGCCCATGTCCCGTGCCGCAGCCGCGGTCACCTCGGCGACCAGCGGGACCGGGCCCGCCAGCTGCACCCGCACCCGCTCGGCGAGGCCCTCCACCTCCGCAACCGTCCCGGCCCAGACGTTGCGCGGGCTGCCCTCCGGCTCGACAGCGTGCAGCGCGACCGCCGACGGGCGCACGGCGACGAGCACCGGTCCGTCTCCGGGGGGCTCCGCGGTCACCAGCGCCGCGCCCCCCGCCAGCTCGAGGCGCGCCCCCACCGCCGACGCGGGCAGCAGGTTCGTGCCGGCCAGCTCGGCGCCCCAGCGCGTGCGGGGACGGGCGACCAGGTCCTCGAGCGTCCCGGTGGCTGTCACGGCCCCGGCCTCGAGCACGACGACCCGATCGGCCAGCACGGCCGCGTCGACGAGGTCATGCGTCACGAGGAGGCACGGACCGCGGTGGAGCTGCAGGTGCTCGCGGAGCACGCGACGCACCTCGTGGCGAACCTCGGCGTCGAGGGCGGCCAGCGGCTCGTCGAGGAGGAGGGCTCGTGGCTCGATGGCCAGCGCACGGGCGAGGGCCACCCGCTGGGCCTCGCCCCCCGAGAGCTCGGTAGGACGGGCCGTGGCCAGCCCGGCCACGCCGAGGCGCTCGAGCCATCCGGTAGCCAGCTCCCGCGCCTCCCCCCGCCGGCGTCCCCGGGCCCGGAGGCCGAAGGTGACGTTCCCGACGGCGTCGAGGTGCGGGAACAGCAGCAGGTCCTGGAACACGACACCGATCGGGCGGTCCTCCGTCGGCACGAAGCGCCCGCTAGCGGGCTCGTCGAGCGTGGTGCCGTCGAGGCGCAGGGTCCCGTCGGTGAGGGGCAGCAGCCCGCAGACCATCCGGAGCAGGCTCGTCTTGCCGGCGCCGTTCGGTCCGAGGATCGCCACCGTCTCGCCGTCGCCGACCTCGAGGTCGGCGCAGACCTCCAGGTCCCCCACCCGGCACCGCCCCTGGAGCTGCAGCGCGCTGCTCATCGTCCCCACCGGGCCCGCCCCCACCAGCGCTCCCGCAGTGCGACGAGGACGACGACCGCTACGGCGAGGAGGCCGAGGCTCAGCAGGATCGCGCTCTCGACGTCGCGCTCGAGCGCCTTCGAGATGGCCAGCGGCATCGTCTGGGTGCGGCCCTCGAAGCTGCCGGCGAAGGTGATGGTGGCCCCGAACTCGCCCAGCGCCCGGGCCCAGGCCAGTGCCGCGCCGGCACCGATCGCACCGCGGACCCCGGGCAGCGTGACGCGCCAGAGGACGGTGCCCGGGCGGGCGCCGAGCGTGCGGGCCGCGTCCTCGGGGCGTCGATCGGCCGCCCGGAGGGCCGACTCCACCGTGACCACGAAGAAGGGCAGGCTGACGAACGTCGCGGCCAGGACCGCCGCCGTCGTCGTGTAGGCCAGCCGCACGTCGAACCACTGGTCGAGCCACTGCCCCACCAGGCCCCGGCGGCCGAAGGCCACCAGGAGCGCCACCCCGCCGACGACAGGCGGCACCACCATCGGCAGCGTGATCAGCGCGCGCACAAAGGCGCGGCCCGGGAACTCGACGCGGGCGAGGAGCCAGGCGATGGGAAAGCCCACCAGGACCGACGCGGCCAGCGCCCACAGGGACACGACGAGGGACAGGCGCAGGGCCTCGCGGTTCGTCCGATCCCCGAGCAGGTCCTCCAGATCCGACCAGGGCGCTCGGACGGCCAGGGCGGCCACCGGTAGCACGACGAGGACGAGCAGGCCGAGGCCTCCCAGCAGGCCGAGCGCGAGCGGCAGGGCGCGGTGGCGGGTCATGGGGGGCCGAAGCCCGCGTCGCGCAGGATCGCCTGCGCCGCCGGACCGGTGAGGAACGCGGCGAACGAGGTTGCTGCTGCGGGGTTCGGCGCGTCCTGCAGCACACCCACGTGGTAGGTCACCGGCACCTGGAGCTCCGTGGGCAGGTCGATGGCATCGACGGCGGCGTCCCCCAGCGCATCGGTGGCGTAGGCGATGCCGGCGTCGGCCTCGCCCAACGCCACCTTCGTCAGCACGGCGCGGACGTTCGGCTCCGCGCTGGCCACGGGTCCGGCCACCCGCGCCCGGTCGAAGGCGAGCCCGGCGTAGCGGCCGCAGGGCACCTCCGGCCCACAGAGGGCGACGCGGAGCCCTGGGCGGGTGAGGTCGTGCAGGTCCCGCACCCCGGCCGGGTTGCCCGTCGGGACGACGATGACGAGCTCGTTCGTCGCGAACGGCACGGCGGGCCCGGCGAGCCCTGCGTCGCGCACCCGCGTCAGGTTCGCCTCGTCGGCCGAGGCGAACACGTCACCCGGAGCCCCCTCCACGATCTGGGTGGCCAGGGTGGAGGACCCGTCAAAGCCGAGCTCCACCGCGACGCCGTCGTGGGCCGCTTCGAACCGAGCTGCCACCGCGCCGAGGGCTGGGTCGAGGGAGGAGGCGGCGAGCACGACGAGCGTCCCTCGAAGGGAGGACGAGGCCCGGGGCGCAGCGGCCTCCGGATCGGGTCCGTCGTCGCCGCACGCCGCCGCAGCCACCAGGGAGGCGGCCAGGAGCGCAGCGACCCGACGGGACCGGCGGGGCGGCATGGCGAGGAGGGTACCGCCGTGCCGGGAGGGCCATGGCACGCCATACGCTGCCGCCATGGTCGTCCTGCCCCCGAGTGCCCGCGCCGTCCTCGAGGGACCCAACCTCGCCCACGTCGTCACACTCGACCCCGACGGCGGCCCGCAGGTCAGCTGCGTGTGGGTGGGCCTCGACGGCGACGAGGTGGTGTTCGGGTCGCTCGGGCCGTGGCGCAAGCTGCGCAACCTGCAGCGCGACCCTCGCGTGGGGGTCTCCATCGAGTCGCCCGAGACGAACGACATCGGGATGCGGCAGTACCTCGTCCTCCAGGGCACGGCGCGGGTCGAGCCCGGCGGCGGTCCGGAGCTCCTGCAGGAGCTGGCGAGGGTCTACCTCGGACCTGACGTGAAGTTTCCGCCGATGGACGACCCGCCCCCCGGGTCCATCGTGCGGATCACCGTCGACCGCATCAGCGGCGTCGGCCCCTGGGCCGAATGATCAGCGGCGCTACGCGGGAACCACACCGAGGATGCGGTCGACCAGGTCGGCCGTGCCCTCCTCGATGCGGTCCCGACGGATCGTGATGCCGCCGAGGACCTCGGCGCCGCGGCTGCTCACGGTGTCGGACAGCTTCTGGAGGGCCTTGCCCGGATCCAGCGCGTAGGTGAGGTACACGACTGCCCGCTTCCCGGCGAGGGCGGGCATCTTGGCGATGCGACCGACCCGCCCGGGACGCTGGCCCACGACGAAGAGGCCGTCGACCCAGCTGCCGACGATCACGAGGTCGGCGGCCGACAGCGCCTGGTAGTCGATGTTCGTGATGGGGCAGGCCACGGCGGTCACGCCCTCGGTCCCCAGCCGCTGGGCGATGAGCTCGGCTGCGGTGCGGGTGTGACCCGTGAGGCTCTCGTAGATGACGATCGCGTGCACGGCGACAGTTCTAGCGCGCCGCCTGCTCGATCCTTGCCATGACGTCGTCGGTCAGTCGTGGCACCACGGCCAGGGCCCCCATGTTCTCGTGCACCTGCTCGGGCTGGCTGGCGCCGGTGATGACGGTGGAGACGTGGGGGTTCTTCGCACACCACGCCACGGCCAGCTGCGACAGGGTGCAGTCGAGCTCCTCGGCGATGCCGGTTAGGACGCGCACCTTGGCGTTGCTCGCCTCGTCGGTGAGCATGTCGCGCAGCCACTCGTACCCGGGGAGGGTGGCCCGGCTGCCCTCGGGGACGCCGTCCACGTACTTCCCGGAGAGCAGTCCCGACGCCAGCGGGCTCCAGGTGGTGAGGCCGAGGCCGATGTCGTCGTAGAGGCGGGCGTACTCCCGCTCGACCCGGCGCCGCTCGAAGATGTTGTACTGCGGCTGCTCCATCACGGGCTTGCGCAGGTGGTGCCGGTCGGCGATCTCCCAGGCGGCCCGGATGTCGTCGGCCGGCCACTCGGACGTGCCCCAGTACAGCGCCTTGCCCTGGTCGACCATGTCGGACATCGCCCACACGGTCTCCTCGATCGGGGTCTGGGGGTCGGGGCGGTGGCAGAACACGAGGTCGACGAAGTCGAGTCCGAAGCGCTCGAGCGACCCGCCGATCGAATGGAGGAGGTACTTGCGGTTCAGGGTGTTCTTCGTGTTCACACCCTCGGTGAGCCCCCAGTAGAGCTTCGTGGACACGACGTACGTCTCCCGAGCCCACCCGAGGTCGGCGATGGCCTGGCCCATGATCCGCTCGGACTCGCCGCCGGCGTAGCCCTCGGCGTTGTCGAAGAAGTTCACGCCGGCGTCGTGGGCCGCCTCGATGCACTCGCGCGCCTTGCCCACGTCGAGCTGGCTGCCGAAGGACACCCACGACCCGAACGACAGGACGCTCACCTTCAGCCCGGATCGGCCGAGTCGTCGGTACTCCATCGTCACCATGTCCGCCTTTCTACCGTGGCAGGCTGCGGAGATGGTCTCCGAGCTGTTCGATCCCGAGGCGTGGCGGGCCGTGGAGGGCTTCGACCTCGCCGACATCACGTACCACCGAGCCGTCGCCCACGGCACGGTGCGCATCGCGTTCGACCGCCCCGAGGTCCGCAACGCCTTCCGCCCTGCCACCGTCGACGAGCTGTACCGGGTGCTTGACCACGCCCGCCAGAGCTCCGACGTGGGCTGCGTCCTTCTCACCGGCAACGGCCCGTCGCCGAAGGACGGCGGCTGGGCGTTCTGCTCCGGCGGTGACCAGCGCATCCGGGGCAAGGACGGGTACCGCTACGCGGAGGGCGTCACGGCCGAGACGATCGACCCCGGGCGCACCGGCCGCCTGCACATCCTCGAGGTGCAGCGACTGATCCGGTTCATGCCGAAGGTCGTCATCTGCGTCGTCCCCGGGTGGGCGGCGGGCGGCGGCCACAGCCTGCACGTGGTCAGCGACCTGACATTGGCCAGCCGTGAGCACGCCCGTTTCAAGCAGACCGACGCCGATGTGGCCAGCTTCGACGGTGGCTTCGGGTCGGCGTACCTGGCTCGCCAGGTCGGCCAGAAGTTCGCGCGCGAGATCTTCTTCCTGGGCGACGAGCACTCCGCCGAGGACGCTTATCGGATGGGCATGGTGAACGCCGTGGTGGACCACGCCGACCTCGAGCGGGTGGCCCTCGAGTGGGGCGCCAAGATCAACGGGAAGAGCCCGACCGCCCAGCGCATGCTCAAGTTCGCGTTCAACATGATCGACGACGGCCTCGTGGGGCAGCAGGTGTTCGCCGGCGAGGCCACCCGGCTCGCCTACGGCACGGACGAGGCCGTCGAGGGCCGGGACGCCTTCCTCGAGCGCCGCGACCCCGACTGGTCGCCCTACCCCTGGCAGTACTGACCGCTACTGCTCGGCGGTCTTGGCCCGCTTGGCCGTGCGGGCGCGGACGGTCTGATCGAGGATGACCTTGCGGAGGCGCACCGACTGGGGCGTCACCTCGACGCACTCGTCCTCGGCGATGAGCTCGAGGGCCTGCTCGAGGGAGAGCGTGCGGGGCGGTATCAGCTTCTCGAACGCCTCGGCCGTGGACGACCGGATGTTGTTGAGCTTCTTCTCCTTGGTCGGGTTGATGTCCATGTCGTCGGAGCGCGAGTTCTCCCCGACGATCATCCCCTCGTAGACGGGCACGCCCGGACCCACGAACATGACGCCACGGTCTTGGAGCGCCATCAGGGCGAACCCCGTGGTGGGCCCGGTGCGGTCGGCCACCAGCGAGCCGTTGGGCCGTCCCTTGATCTCCCCGGCCCACGGCTCCATCCGCTCGAACACGTGGTGGATGAGGCCGGTGCCACGCGTCTCGGTGATGAACTCCGTGCGGAAGCCGATGAGGCCACGGGCCGGCACCAGGTACTCCATCCGCACCCACCCGGTGCCGTGGTTGATGATCTGCTCCATGCGGCCCTTGCGGAGCGCCAGCAGCTGGGT
>JAUXRW010000111.1 GCA_030681555.1 Acidimicrobiales bacterium | reverse complement strand
CTGAAGGAGGCCGACCCCCACACGTGGGCCATTCCGCGCCTCGTCGGACGACCGAAGGCTGCGCTGGTCGACATCCAGACGGGGGAGTACGGCGACGGGCGGGCCGAGGGGCTGCACGCCACCCTCTTCGCCAAAACGATGTGCGCGCTCGAGCTCGACGATCGGTACGGTGCGTACCTCGACGACATCCCCGGCGTCACCCTCAGCACCTGCAACCTGATGTCCCTGTTCGGGCTGCACCGCCGGTGGCGGGGCGCCTTGGTAGGGCACCTCGCGCTCTTCGAGATGTGCTCGGTGAGCCCGATGGGCCGGTACCAGGCGTGCCTCGAGCGGCTCGGGTTCGGCGACGAGGCCACCCGGTTCTACGGGGTCCACGTCGTGGCCGACGAGCGCCACCAGGTCGTCGCGCTCCACGACATGGTCGCGACCCTCGTGGAGGACGAGCCGTTCCTCGGCGGCGAGATCGTGTACGGGGCGCAGTGCCTCACCACCGTCGAGTCCCTGTTCAGCAGCCACGTCCTCGCCGCCTGGGAACAGGGCCGCCCGTCCCTCCGGAGCACCTCGTGAACCAGCCCAGGCCCTTGCGCACCCGCCGCGACCTCCGCTCGAGCCAGTGCACCGTGCGCGACTGGGCGGCCGTCGTCGATCAGCACCATCGCATGGTCGTCGCGCTCACCATGGCGACGACGATGGGTCCGGCGTCCACCGGCGTACCGTCCGCGTCGGGCTAGGCGACCTCGCTGCGGAGGCCGGCAAGGGCAGCGGGCAGCCGCACCGCGATGTCGCGCGCCAGGAAGCCGATCGGCGTCTGTGCCGCCAGCTCCGCACCGGCGCGGGCGTGCAGGGCCACAGCCCACCCCAGCGCGCCTGCCGCGGGGAGGCCTCGAGCGAGCAGGCCGCCGAGCACGCCCATGAGCACGTCACCCGATCCCGGGGTGCCGAGGCCCGGCGGGGCACCGTCGAGGCGCCACCGCCCGTCGCCGTCCACCACGACGGTGCTGGCGCCGCGGACGGCCACGGGGCCGCCGGTGCGCTCGGCGAGGCGCACAGCCACCCCGACCTGATCGGCGGCATCGTCGCCGGTCCCTTCGTCGGCCAGCAGCGACCGCGCCTCGTTGACGTTGGGCGCCAGCACGAGGTGCGGGGCCTCGCCGAACCGCTCGGCCGCGTCGAGGGCTGAGCCCTCGAGAGCGCCGGCATCGAGCACGAGCGGGGTGCTGCCCAGGAGCTGCGCCACCTGGCCCACGGCGCCTGTCAGGTCGGCCGAGTGCCCACAGCCGATGACGACGGCCTGGGCTCGCGAGACCGACCGCGCGGTGGCGTCCGGCAGCGCCCCGGCCTGGTCCCAGGGGAGCACGAGCGCCTCGGGCACGGCCACCGCGACGGCAGTGGCCACGGCGGGGTGCACGACGAGCTGCACCCGGCCCGACCCCGTGCGCAGCGCGCCCTGGGCGGCCAGCAGCACGCCGCCCGGGCACTCCGGGGGTCCGCCGATCAGCACCAGTGTGCCACGGTCGTCCTTGCCGCCCTCGGGATCGGGCAGGGGATGACGGGTGAGGAGCTCGGTGAGCGGGCTCACCGGGGCGCGACTGGTCGGTCTGGCTCGTCGGTGGTCGCCCGCTCGGGCAGGTGGTCGGTGTTGTTGAATTTGGTGAGCCGGAGCGACGACCCGTCACCCTCGTAGGTGCCCACCGAGGTATTGGCGATGTCGATGGTGTCGTCGAGCCCCAGGAGCGCCGCCTCGTCGAGGCCGTCCAGGACGTAGCGGAACAGCATGATCACGGCTTGGTGCGTCACCACGACGACGTCCTCGTGCGCATGGTCGAGCCGGAGGTCGGTGACGATCGATCGCACCCGGGCGGCGACGTCGGCCCAGGACTCACCGCCGGGCGGTCGGTGGAAGAACTTGCCGAGGAACGCCCGAGCGGCCGCCTGCTCCGGAAAGCGGGCCTCGATGCCCAGCTTGGTGAGGCGGTCGAGCACTCCGAACTCCCGCTCCCGGAGCCGCTCGTCCAAGCGGATCGGGACGTCCAGCCCGGCTGCGGCGAGGGCCAGCGTGGCGGTGTCGACGGCTCGTCGGTAGGGGGAGCACCACACGACGTCCGGCGGCGACGGGCGGCCGGCGAACCACGCCCCCAGCGCGGTCGCCTGTGCCTCCCCGAGCTCGGAGAGCGGGACGTCCATGTCGCGCGAAGCCAGGTCGAGCTCGGGCAGCCCGGCCTCGAGGGCGGCATCGTTGGCGACGTTGCCGGCGCTTTCCGCGTGGCGGACGAGCGTCAGCGATGTCGGATAGGGCCCGCTCATCGCCACCTGTCGGGTTGCCGCACGGGGTTCGTGCTCAGGAGCGCTTGGCCCCGGGGGGCAACGAGTCCGGGGACGAGTCGGTGACGTCAGCGGGCGTCTGTCCATCGGGCGCCTCGTCGAGCGGCGCCACCCCGGGGTCGTCCGGGAACTTGTTCGGGTCCTCGTCGGGGATGTTGTCGGCGTCGGGCACGACGGGGTCCTACCCCAACGGTGCCCGCCGCTATCCTGCGGCGACCGCCTGCTGGGGGTCGGTCAGGATCGGCACGACCTGATCGACGCCCGAGATGGCCAGCACGTGCCGCACGTTCCCGAGCGGGTTGCGGAGGGCGAGCTCCCGGAACTCGGGCCCGAAGCGCTGCTGCGCCTGGACGAGCAGGCCCAACCCGGTCGAGTCCAGGAAGGTGAGGTCGGACAGGTCCACGACGATAGAG
This sequence comes from Acidimicrobiales bacterium, assembly GCA_030681555.1. Lineage (GTDB taxonomy): Bacteria > Actinomycetota > Acidimicrobiia > Acidimicrobiales > VFJN01 > VFJN01. The sequence continues at coordinate 32,704 of JAUXRW010000111.1, read as the reverse complement.
CGGAAGCGGGCGTCGAGACCTTCGAAGCAGGCACGCAGCGAGCCAGCGGAAGCGAGGTCGAGCTCCCCGGAGAGGAAGAGCGTCACCGAGCTCTGCTCGGGCCGAACCTCGATTGTCAGGGGATGATGGTGCACACGGATCTCCAGTGGGTCGGTGCCCTACCGCTCCTGTGTGTTCAAGAACAGAGGCACCTTACTACCGGACCGGACGAAGCGCTCGTGACGGTCCCGTTGCGAGATGCGCCCGTCGGCTGTCGCGCTCACCCGCTGGGTACGCACCGTGCATGACCGACCACCGGCCGACCGTCACCGACCTGTTGCGCGTCCAGCACACCGAGGTGCGCAGCCTCTTCGCCCAGATCGAGCAGTCAGCTGCGGACCAGCGGGCGGAGCTGTTCGACTGCCTGCGTCGCCTGCTCGCCGTCCACGAGACGGCGGAGGAGATCGTGGTGCACCCCGCCGGACGCCGCCTCGGCGACGCTGCCGACCAGGTCGTGGACGCCCGCCTCCGGGAGGAGGGAGCGGCCAAGCAGCTGCTGGCCGACCTCGAGAGGCTCGGCCCCGACGAGGAGGGCTTCGGTTCGAAGTTCGTCGAGTTGCGGCAAGCCGTCGAGGTTCACGCCGAGGCCGAGGAGCAAGAGCTGTTCCCCCTCCTCGAGGGCGAGCTCGGCATGGGGGACCTGCGCCAGATGGGGGAGCAGGTCGAGGTGGCGGAGGCGATGGCGCCCACCCATCCGCACCCGCACGGACCGGAGAGCGGCCTCGGCAACCTCCTGACCGGGCCGTTCGTGGCGATGGTCGACAAGGAGCGCGACCGGCTCCACGCCCACGCCCGTTGAGGCGCATCCCCCGGCGCGACCGTCTCGGACGGGTCCGGGACGGGCAAGACTGTGTGCATGCCTCGACGCCCCGCGGCTCCCCCTGAGCCTCCTCCGTCGGCCGCTCAGCTGCTGTCCCCGATCGTCATCGACGACGCCCGCCCGCGCACGCCGGCGGGCTTCCCCGCCAAGGGCGTGGCCGGCACGCCTCTGACCGTGTCGGCGGTCCTGATCGTCGACGGGCACGATCGCCTGGGCGCACGTGTCCGCTGGCGGCCAGTGGGTCAGGACGAGTGGCAGGTCGCCTCGCTCGTGGCCGGAGAGCGGAGCCGATGGAGCGGCACGATCGAACCCGTTCAGCTCGGTTTGCACGAGGTCGTCGTGGAGGCGTGGATCGACCGGTACTCCACCTGGCGGCACGAGGTCGAGGTGAAGGCGGGCGCCGCGCAGGACGTGGAGCTCGAGCTCGAGGAGGGCGCGCTCCTCCTGGAGGAACTTGCCGCCCAGCTCGCCACGGCCGATGCCGAGCTCGTCCGCGCCGCCGCCACTGGCGTGCGCCGTGCCGACCGCTCGGTGGACGACCGCCTCAACGCAGCCCTCGATGACGCGGTCGCGTCCGTGGTCTGTCCCCTCCCGGACGCCCGGCGCTCCGAGTCGGCGCCGCACCCCCTGTGGGTCGATCGGCGCACGGCCTCGGTGGGCGCCTGGTACGAGCTGTTCCCGAGGTCGTTCGGCGGCCTCAAGGGTGCGGCCGAGCACCTCGACTACGTCGCCGACCTCGGGTTCGACGTCGTCTACCTGCCGCCCATCCACCCGATCGGGCGGAGCCACCGCAAGGGGCCGAACAACACGTTGCACGCAGCGCCCGACGATCGCGGGAGCCCTTGGGCCATCGGCGGTCCGGAGGGCGGGCACACGGCCATCCACCCCGACCTCGGCTCCGAGGCCGACTTCGCCGCGCTCCTCGGGCGCGCCGACGAGCTCGGCCTCGAGATCGCGCTCGACTACGCGCTCCAGTGCAGCCCCGACCACCCCTGGGTGCGGGATCACCCGGAGTGGTTCAAGCAGCGGCCCGACGGGTCGATCCGGTACGCAGAGAATCCGCCGAAGAAGTACCAGGACATCCACCCGATCGAGTTCTGGCCGGCTCGCGAGGAGGATCGCGTCGCCTTGTGGGAGGCCTGTCGGGACGTCCTCGTCCACTGGATCGGTCAGGGCGTGAGGATCTTCCGCGTCGACAACCCCCACACCAAGCCGCTTGCCTTCTGGGCCTGGCTCCTGGACGACCTCCGCCGCCAGCACCCCGACCTGATCTTCCTGGCCGAGGCCTTCACCACGCCGCCCATGATGGCAAAGCTGGCGGAGGTGGGGTTCAGCCAGAGCTACACGTACTTCACATGGCGCCACGAGGCCGAGGAACTCCGCACCTACGTCACCGAGCTGAGCCACGGACCGCTCAGCGACTACATGCGGCCGGCCTTCTGGCCCAACACACCCGACATCCTCGGTGGGGTGCTCCGCGACGGACCCCGGTCGGCCTTCGCCCTGCGGCTCGTCCTCGCCGCCACGCTCGTGCCCACGTATGGTGTGTACTCGGGCTACGAGCTCTGCGAGAACGAGCCGGCCAGCGAGTCCAACGAGGAGTACCTGCACTCCGAGAAGTACGAGCTCAAGCACCGCGACTACACCGATCCGGCCACGCTGGCGCCCCTCATGCGAACGCTCAACGGCGTCCGGCGCCGTCACGGCGACGTGTGGTCGCTCAGCGACGTGTGCTTCCACGACACCGGCAACGAGCAGCTGCTGGCGTACAGCCGCGGCCGAGCGGGCGAGGACCTGCTGCTGTGCGTCGTCAACCTCGATCCGCACAACGCGCAGGAGGGGGTCCTCCAGCTCGACGGGGGCGCCATGGGCCTGCACGGGGACGGGCGGATGCAGCTGCTCGACGAGCTCGACGGGGCCAGGTACGAGTGGTGGGGCCAGAGCGGCTACGTCCGCCTCGATCCTGGTCTCGGCCAGGTCGCCCACATCTTCCACATCACCCACTGACCGCGCCGGCGGGTTCAGCGCCCGCCCGCGTGGGAAGGGACACAAGACGTGATTCCTCTTGCCAGCCTCCCCCAGCTGCTCGTCGACCACCTGCCCGCCCATCTCGCGCGACAGCGGTGGTCCGGGGCGCACGGCCGCGCCATCCGGTCGATCGACCTGCGCTGGCACGAGGTCGTCCGGGACGACGCCGCCGCCGGCCTCGTCTGGGCGCTCGTGGACGTCGCCTTCGCCGACGACGCCGACACGCAGGCGTACCAGGTCTTCATCGGCGTGCGGCCGGTTGACGACACCTCGTTCCTGCCGAGGGACGACCGCCGGCGTCTGACGGTGGTTCCGGGCGACCGCGGGCCGGTCGCCATGTACGACGCCCTCGCCGATCCGGAGCTGGCGATCGACGTGCTGCACCTCGTGGATCCCGGCGCCGAGGTGAGCACGCACCATCCCCTCGTCCTGGAGCACTCCAACACCTCGATCGTCTACGACAGCAAGAAGATCCTGAAGGTCTTCCGCCGGGTCGAGCCGGGCCCCAACCCCGACGTGGAGATCCCGCGCAAGCTGGCCGAGCAGGGCTTCGAGCACCAGCTCCCGCCCCTCGCCGAACTCCGGCGGGACGACACGGACCTCGCGGTGCTCCGACGGTTCCTCTCCGGATCGATCGAGGGTTGGGAGCTCGCCGCCAGCTCGGTGCGCGACCTGCTCGACGCCGGCTGCGCCCCGGACGAGGCCGGTGGCGACTTCGGACCCGAGGCGAGGCGGCTGGGGGCGGTGCTGGCGGGGCTCCACCTGGCGATCGCCGACGCGTGGGGCACCCGCCCCGGTGATCCCGCCCGATGGGCCGCTGAGATGGACGGGCAGCTCCGCCAGCTCGCAGACAGCGGCGCCGACCTCGGCGACCACCGCCTGGACGTCGCGTCCGTCGCCGAGCGCTACCGCGAGCTGGCCGAACTCGACGACGTCGGGGTGGACCAGCGCATCCACGGCGACCTCCACCTCGCGCAGGTGCTGCTGGCCGACGAGGGGTGGTACGTCCTCGACTTCGAGGGCGAGCCGGCGCGCCGACGCGAGGAACGAGCCACAACCTCCTCGCCCCTCCGGGACGTCGCCGGCATGCTGCGCTCGTTCCACTACGCCGCAGCAACAGGCCTCGCCCAGTGGACCATCGGTGACCCCGACCCCGCCCTCGATCCCGCCCTCGCAGAGGCGGCGCAGGCCTGGGACGAGCACTGCCGCCAGGCCTTCCTCGACGGGTACTTCGGCGTCGACGGGATCGACGCACTGCTGCCCGTCGAGCCCGAGCACCGGCAAGCGGTCCTCGCTGCGTTCGAGCTGGACAAGGCGGTCTACGAGGTCGGGTACGAGCTCGGCTACCGACCGGACCAGGTCTGGATCCCGCTGCAACGCATCGACCGGCTCACGCACGCCGGAGCGGCGCGGTGAACTCCAGCCGGGATCCGGTGCCCGATGCGCCCGATCCGGAGCTCGTCGCCGCTGCGGAGGCGGCTGCTTCGCCCGGCGCGAGCTCGGGTCCAGAAGCCCCCGCCCCCGCGAAGGCTGCGGCGAAGAAGGGCTCCAAGAAGGCGCCGGCCCCGCGAAAGGTTGCCGCGACGAAGCAGCCCCGCAGCAGGAAGACGGCCGCCGGTCGCAAGGCTGCGGTGAAGAAGGCAGCGGTGGGGGAGCCCGCCTCCGAAGCAGCCACCACCGCCGCTGTCGTCGCGCCCCTCGGCCGTTCGCTGCGGCCCACGGCCGACGACCTCTGGCTGATCGGCGAGGGCCGCCACGAGCGCCTCTGGGACGTCCTGGGTGCGCACCCCGGAACGTGGGAGGGCGTCGAAGGCACGGCCTTCGCGGTGTGGGCACCGAACGCACGGGCCGTGTGGGTGGTCGGCGAGTGGACCGGATGGGACACCGGCGCGCATCCGCTGGAGCGCCTCGACGGCGGCGTGTGGTGGGGGTTCGTGCCCCATGTCGCGCGCGGCGCGGTCTACAAGTTCGACGTCGAGGGCGCCGACGGTCGCCGGGTGCGCCACATGGACCCGATGGCGCAGTTCTCCGAGCACAGCGGCGGCATGGCCTCCATCGTCTTCGACAGTCGCCACGAGTGGGGCGACCAGGCGTGGATGGAGCAGCGCCGCGGCCTGGATCCCCTGCGCGATCGCATGAGCGTCTACGAGGTGCACCTCGGCTCCTGGCGTCGGCACGAGGACGGTCGCTTCCTCACCTACCGCGAGCTGGCCTCGCAGCTGGCCGACCACGCCTGCTCCCTCGGGTTCACCCACGTCGAGCTGATGCCCCCGGCGGAGCACCCTTACGAGCCGTCCTGGGGCTACCAGGTCACCGGCTTCTACGCACCGACGTCCCGCTTCGGCGACCCCGACGAGTTCCGGTGGTTCGTCGACCACCTCCACCAGCGCGGCCTCGGCGTCATCGTCGACTGGGTACCGGCGCACTTCCCGAAGGACGAGTGGGGTCTCGCACGGTTCGACGGCACCCCCCTCTACGAGCACGCCGATCCCCGGCGTGCCGAGCACCCCGACTGGGGCACCCTGGAGTTCGACCACTCGAGCCGCCAGGTGCGCAACTTCCTCGTCGCCAACGCGCTGTTCTGGCTGGGCGAGCTGCACGTCGACGGGCTGCGCGTCGACGCCGTCGCATCGATGCTGTACCTCGACTACTCACGGGACCACGGGCAGTGGTCGCCCAACGCGCTTGGCGGCCACGAGGACCTCGACGCCGTCTCCTTCCTGCAGGAGCTCAACACCGTCGTCCACCGCGCCCACCCGGGCGTGCTCACGATCGCGGAGGAGTCGACCGCCTGGAACGGCGTGAGCCGGCCCGTCGACGCAGGCGGCCTGGGTTTCACGCACAAGTGGAACATGGGCTGGATGCACGACTCGCTGGAGTACTGGTCGCACGACCCGATCCACCGGCCGTGGCACCACAACCAGCTGACGTTCGGGCTCACGTACGCCTGGTCGGAGCACTTCGTGCTGCCGCTGAGCCATGACGAGGTCGTCCACCTGAAGCGGCCGCTGCTCGGCAAGATGCCCGGGAGCGACGACGACCGCTTCGCCAACCTGCGGGCGCTGTACGCGTGGATGTGGGCCCACCCCGGCAAGCAGCTGCTGTTCATGGGCGCAGAGCTCGCCGAGCAGCACGAGTGGTCGCACGACCGCAGCCTCGACTGGGACCTCCTCCAGGATGCGCGGCACGCCGGGGTGACCGAGCTCGTCCGGTGCCTCAACGAGGTCGAGGCCCGGCACCCTGCGCTCTACGCCGGTGACGGCGACCCAGCCGGCTTCGCCTGGCTCGATGTCGACCGGGCGGAGCAGAGCACGCTGGCCTTCGAGCGGCGGGCTCCGGGCACCGACGACCTCGTCGTGTGCGTCGCAAACCTCTCCGGCATCGCGGAGCACGGCTACCGCATCGGCCTCGACGGCGGCGGTCGGTGGGGCGCGCTCCTGACCACGGACGACAGCCGCTTCGGCGGGGGCGGTGGGTGGAAGGAGGACCTCGAGGCCGACGAGATCCCCATGCAAGGACGCTCGCACAGCGCGGTCCTGGCACTCCCCCCGCTGTCCGTCACGTTCCTCGCCCCGCGCCGATGACCGGCGGTGTCCGTCCGGCCGCCTGGCCCACCTCGACCTACCGCGTCCAGCTGCACGCCCGCTTCACCTTCGACGACGCAGCGGCGCTGGCGCCCTATTTGGCTTCGCTCGGCGTGAGCCACCTCTACTGCTCGCCCGTCCTGCAGGCCACGCCGGGCAGCACGCACGGCTACGACGTGGTGGACCACAACCAGCTGAGCGAGGACCTCGGCGGCGCGCCTGCGTTCGCCCGCATGGCCACCGCGCTCGAGGAGCACGGGCTCGGGATCGTGGTGGACACCGTGCCGAACCACATGGCCCTCGCCGGCAGCCACAACCGGTGGTGGTGGGATGTCCTGGAGGACGGGCCGGCCAGCCGCTTCGCGAAGTACTTCGACATCGACTGGGGGACCGACCGGGCGGCCGGGCCCTCCGTGCTCGCCCCCATCCTCGGTGACCACGTCGGACGCCTCCTCGACGCCGGCGAGCTCGGCTTGCAGCGCCGGGGCGGTGCGTTCGTCGCCACTTACGCCGACCACGAGCTGCCGCTCTCACCCCGCAGCGTCGACGCGCTGCTGTCGTCCGCGGCCCAGCGGGCTGGTTCCCCGGAGCTGGACGAGATCGCCGTCGGGTTCGGTGCCCTGCCCCACGCGTCCGATGACGGGCGCGAAGCCATCGAGGCCCGCCACCGCGGCAAGGTCGAGCTGCGGCAGCGCCTCGCCGCACTGACCCAGCTGGAACCCGCTGTTGCCGACGCGATCGACGACGAGCTCGCGGCCATCGCCGGCGACCCCGATGCCTTCGAGACGCTCCTCGCCCGCCAGAACTACCGCTTGGCCCACTGGCGCACCGCCGCCGAGGAGCTCGACTACCGCCGGTTCTTCAGCATCACGACCCTCGTCGGGCTCCGGGTGGAGGACGAAGACGTCTTCCGCGACAGCCACCGGCTCCTGGCGGAGCTCGTCGACACCGGTCGGGTCACCGGGCTCCGGATCGACCACATCGACGGGCTCCGCGATCCCGCCGAGTACCTCCGTCGGCTCCGTGCCCTCGCCCCCGACGCCTACATCGTGGTGGAGAAGATCCTGCAGGAGGGCGAGCGGCTCCCGCAGTCTTGGCCCGTGCAGGGCACCTCGGGCTACGACCACCTGATCGCGGTCGACCGCCTGTTCGTCGACGACGCCGGCGAGGAGGCGATGACCGCTGCCTACGACGCGTTCGTGGGGCACCCCGGGACCTTCGACGAGATCGCCCACAGCGCGAAGCACCACGTCATGGGCGAGGAGCTGGCGGCCGAGACCGAGCGGCTCACCGGCCTGCTGGCCGAGGTCTGCGCGAGCCGCCGCCGCCATCGGGACCACACGCGCCGTGAGCTGCGAGACGTCCTCCGAGAGGTGCTCGCTGCGTTCGCCGTCTACCGCACCTACGTGGTGGAGGGCGCGTCGCCGAGCGACGACGACCGCGCCCACGTCAAGGCCGCTGTCGACGCGGCCGCCGCCCTCCGGCCCGACCTCGACCGCGAGCTGCTCGACCTCGTGCAGCGCACCCTCCTTCTGGAGGGGGAGGGTGCGCTGCAGGAGGTGGAGCTGGCCGCTCGCTTCCAGCAGCTGAGCGCGCCCGTGATGGCCAAGGGCGTGGAGGACACCGCCTTCTACCGGTACAACCGGCTCGTCTCGCTCAACGAGGTGGGCGGCGAGCCGTCCGCGTTCGGGCGACCGGTGGACGATTACCACGAGCACTGCGCGCACCTCGCAGCGCACTGGCCCGACACGATGCTGACGCTGTCGACCCACGACACGAAGCGCAGCGCCGACGTCCGGGCCCGCATCCACCTGCTCTCCGAGCTCCCCGAGGCCTGGGGCGCGGCGACGGCGCGATGGGCGGACCACAACGAGCGCCACCGCCGGCACGCCGCCCCGGACCGCACGATCGAGATGCTGGTGTACCAGACGCTCGTGGGGACGTGGCCGATCGAGCCCGACCGGCTCGTCGCAGCGATGGCGAAGTCGGCGAAGGAGGCGAAGCAGCACACCTCGTGGACGAACCCCGACCCGCGGTTCGACGAGGCGCTAGCCGCCTTCGTCGAGGGCATCGTGGGTGATCACCGGTTCGTGGAGCAGCTCGAGGCCTTCCTCGAGGAGCATCGCATCGTCGAGCTGGGGCAGCTCACGGCCCTCTCGCAGGTGACCCTCCTGGCCACGGCACCGGGCATGCCCGACGTCTACCAGGGCACCGAGCTGTGGGACCACAGCCTGGTCGACCCCGACAACCGACGGCCGGTCGATCACGAGCGCCGCGCCGCGCTCCTCCAGCAGCTGCTGCAGGCGACGCCGAAGGAGGCGCTGCACCACCTCGACGCGGGCGGCACGAAGCTGTGGCTGCTCAGCCGCCTCCTTCGAGACCGTCGCCGCGTTCCGGCTCGCTACGGCGGGCGTGATCATGCAGCCATCGCGGCCACGGGAGCGAAGGCCCGCCACGTCGTGGCGTCCACCCGCGGCGCGCTGACGGTCGTCGTGCCGCGCCTCCTCACCGGCCTCGGCGACGACTGGGGGGACACGAGCGTCACGCTGGCGGACGGCGCGTGGGAGGACGTCCTCACCGGCGAGCTCCGCTCCGGCGGTCCCCACCCGGTCGGCGAGCTGCTCGTCGACTTCCCCGTGGCCGTCCTGGCCCGCGACCTGCCTCCGACGCAGTGATGCACCGGTTCGAGGTGTGGGCCCCGACGCCCACGGCGGTGGGAGTCGTCGTCGACGGCGTGCGCTACCCGATGGAGCAGCGGGCGGGTGGTTGGTGGCGGGCCGAGGTCCCCCAGGCCAGGCCCGGGAGCCGCTACGGGTTCTCGCTGGATGGCGGGGAACCCCGTCCCGATCCCCGCTCCATGCACCAGCCGGACGGCGTGCACGGGCTGTCCGCAGTGGTCGACCACGACGCGTTCGCCTGGAGCGACGCCGCGTGGCGCGGCGTGCCGCTCGCCGGCGCCGTCCTGTACGAGCTCCACGTCGGCACCTTCTCCGACGGCGGCACGTTCGAGGGCGTGATCGAGCACCTGTCCCACGTCGTCGACCTCGGGATCGATGCCATCGAGCTACTCCCCGTGGCCGAGTTCCCCGGGGACCGTGGCTGGGGCTACGACGGCGTCGACCTCTTCGCGCCCCACCACCGGTACGGCGGACCGGAGGGCCTGAAGCGCCTGGTCGACGCCTGCCATCGGCACGGCCTCGGCTGCGTGATGGACGTCGTCTACAACCACCTGGGGCCGAGCGGGAACTACCTGCCTGCGTTCGGCCCGTACTTCACCGAGCGCCACCACACACCGTGGGGCGAGGCGGTGAACTTCGACGACGTCGGCGCCGACGAGGTGCGCCGGTTCGTCGTCGACAACGCCCTCCTGTGGCTGCGCGACTACCACTGCGACGGCCTCCGCCTCGACGCCGTCCACGCCATCGTGGACCCCACGCCCACCCACGTCCTCGAGCAGGTCGGCGTGGCCGTCGAGGCCCTAGCGGTGCAGCAGGGCCGTCCCTTGTTCGTGATCGCGGAGAACGACACCAACGATCCCCGCATCGTGCGCCCCCGTGAGGCGGGGGGCTACGGCCTCGACGCTGCCTGGGCCGACGAGTGGCACCACGCGGTGCACGTAGCGCTGACGGGCGAGGGCGACGGGTACTACCAGGACTTCGTCGACGTGGGCGAAAGCCTCCCGACCGCGCTGCGGCACGCATGGGTGCACCACGGCGACTGGTCCGCGTCGCGTGGGCGGGCGCAGGGCCGCTCGCCCGCCGGCCTCGCGCCGTCGCGGTTCGTCGTGTGCACGCAGAACCACGACCAGGTGGGCAACCGGGCCACCGGTGAGCGCACGGCGGCGCTGGTCAGCCCCGGCCGCCTCGAGATCGCTGCGGCGCTGCTGTTGACCACGCCGTTCGTCCCGATGCTCTTCGCGGGCGAGGAATGGGCCGCATCGACGCCGTTCCAGTACTTCACCGACCACGGGGAGCCCGAGTTGGCCGATGCCGTGCGCGAGGGGCGCAGGGCGGAGTTCTCGTCCTTCGGCTGGGCGCCGGAAGACGTCCCCGACCCGCAGGACCCGGCCACCTTCGACCGGTCCAGGCTGGACTGGTCGGAGCTCGACCGACCCGCCCACCGCCGCCTCCTCGAGTGGCACCGCACGCTGCTGGCCTGCCGCCGTCGCGTGGCGGCGATCACCGACCCCGGAGTACCCACCGAGGTCACGTGGGAGGACGGGCTCCTCGTCGTGCGCCGCGGGCCCGTCTTTCTGGCTGCCAACCTCTCGCCGCAGGAGCACTGCGTCGAGGTCGACGAGGGCGCCGAGGTGCTGGCCGCATCGCCCGAAACCCAGGTGGGCGTTGGTTCCACCGCCCTGCCCGTCGATACGGTCGTCCTCTGGCACCGACCCGCCGACTGATCGACCTCTCCCTCCTCACGTCTCGGAGCGAACATCACCATGGCACCGCAAGCGCAGGAGGTCTGGCCGGGCCGGGGCTACCCCTTGGGCGCCACGTACGACGGAGCGGGCACGAACTTCGCGGTCTTCTCCGAGGTGGCGGAGGCCGTCGAGCTCTGCCTCTTCGACGACGCCGGCGAGCACCGGATCCCGCTCGAGGAGGTTGACGCCTTCTCGTGGCACGCGTACCTCCCCAACGTCGAGCCGGGGCAGCACTACGGCTACCGCGTGCACGGCCCCTGGGCCCCGGGCGAAGGCCATCGCTGCAACCCGTCCAAGCTGCTGCTCGACCCGTACGCCAAGGCTGTCCACGGCCCGGTGCCGTCGCACCCCTCGACCCTCGCCTACGACCTCGGGGATCCCTCGCAGCCCGACCTCGAGGACAGTGGCCCCCACATGGCCAAGGGCGTCGTGCACAACCCCTACTTCGACTGGTCGACGGATCGCTCGCCGGACCGACCGCTCCACGAGTCGATCATCTACGAAGTCCACGTCAAGGGGTTCACGGCCCGGCACCCGGGCATCCCGGACGCGCTCCGCGGCACGTACAGCGGCTTGGCCCACCCGGCCGCGATCGAGCACCTCACCAACCTCGGCGTCACCACGGTCGAGCTGCTCCCGGTCCACCAGTTCGTCCACGACGGCCACCTCCTGGACCACGGGCTGCGGAACTATTGGGGCTACAACTCGATCGGCTTCTTCGCCCCGCACGACGAGTACGCGGCCAACGGCAGCAGCGGCCAGCAGGTCACGGAGTTCAAGGCCATGGTCCGGGCGCTCCACGATGCGGGCCTCGAGGTGATCCTCGACGTCGTCTACAACCACACGGCCGAAGGCAACCACCTCGGCCCCACGTTCTCCTTCCGGGGGATCGACAACGCTGCGTACTACCGCCTCGTCAGCGAGGACCCGGCCTTCTACTACGACACCACGGGCACCGGGAACAGCCTCAACATGGCGCACCCGCAGACGCTCCAGGTGATCATGGACTCGCTGCGGTACTGGGTGACGGAGATGCACGTCGACGGCTTCCGGTTCGACCTCGCGTCGACGCTGGCCCGCCAGTTCCACGAGGTCGATCGCCTCTCGGCCTTCTTCGACCTGATCCACCAGGACCCCGTCGTGAGCCAGGCGAAGCTCATCGCCGAGCCGTGGGACGTCGGCGAGGGCGGCTACCAGGTGGGCAACTTCCCCGCCCAGTGGTCGGAGTGGAACGGGAAGTACCGGGACACGGTGCGTGACTTCTGGCGGGGCGCGCCGGGCACGGTGGGGGAGTTCGCGTCGAGGCTCACGGGCAGCTCGGACCTCTACCAGGCCGATGCCCGCCGGCCCGTCGCCAGCATCAACTTCGTGACCGCTCACGACGGCTTCACGGTCCGCGACCTCGTCTCGTACAACGAGAAGCACAACGACGCCAACATGGAGGGCAATGCCGACGGCGAGGGGGAGAACCGCTCGTGGAACTGCGGCGTGGAGGGCGACACCGACGATCCGGACGTGCTGCACTGCCGGCGGTCGCAGCAGCGCAACCTCCTGGCCACCCTCCTGTTGTCACAGGGTGTCCCCATGGTCCTGGCGGGCGACGAGATGGGCCGCACGCAGGGTGGCAACAACAACGCCTACTGCCAGGACAACGAGGTGTCGTGGCACGACTGGGACGCCGTCGACGAGGATCTCCTCGACTTCACCCGCAGGCTCATCGACCTTCGCCTCCAGCACCCGACGTTCCGCCGCCGGCGCTACTTCCACGGGCGCCCGATTCGCGGCACCGTCGACCTCGGTTGGTGCAAACCCGACGGCGAGGCGATGACCGACGAGGACTGGCACGAGAGCCATGCGCTGGCCATCGGCCTCTTCCTCAACGGTGAGTCGATCACCGACCCCGACGTGCGCGGTCAGCGGATCGTCGACGACTCGTTCCTGCTGCTGTTCAACGCCGATGCCGACCCACTCGAGTGGACGCTCCCGAGCCAGTGGGGCGGGCCGTGGTGCGTCGTCCTCGACACCACCGACACGCATGACACAGCCGTCGACCCGGGTGGCACGATCCACGTGCCCGGGCGCAGCGTGGTGGTCCTCACCGATGCAGTTCCCTGAGGCACCGGTGGTCAGGCAGCGAAGGAGAACAGCGACTCGGTGCTCGTGATCTCCATCACGTGACGCACACGCGCCGACGGCTCGAGCAGCACGAGGTAGGCGGGCGCCTCCTCGGCGAGCTGCGAGAGCGACACCAGCGCGGCGAGGCCGCTCGAGTCGAGGAAGTCGACCTGTCGAAGGTCGATCTCGACCCGGGACCCGGGCGACAGCAGCGGGGCGACAGCCCCCTCCAGCACGTCGCCGCCATCGAGGTCGAGGTCGCCGCTGACCGTGACTCGGGACGGGAACCCGTCGGCGTCGACGTGGACTTCGAACGGCTGTCCCATGTGTGCCTCCGTCTGTCTGTTGCCGCTCGCCTTCCCGCTACGGGGCCCCGCCAGACATGTTCGTCATGTGAACATGTGCCGGAGCATCCGATCCCGCACGGCCGCCGGCACCCGGCCGGAAAGCGCCAGCAGCTCGGTGCCGAACCCCACCCTGTAGAGGTTGCGGGGGTTCGGATCGCACACGGCATCGGCGATGGTCGCGGCCGCCGTGGCGGCGTCGGAGAAGAACGGCCGCACCAGGCGGGTGGCGCGCGCCCACTCCTCGCCGGCCGGACCCTCAGGGTCGGTGGCGGCGTCCCACGCCGGCGTGTCGACGGCTCCCAGCTCGACCAAGACGACGTCGATGCCCTCCTCCGCGACCTCGGCCCGGAGGGCGGCCGTCACCATCGCCTGGGCCGCCTTGGCCGCGGCGTACCACCCGGTCATCGGAACCGCAGTCCTCGCCAACGCGGACGAGACGTTCACGATCCGCCCCCGGCCCTTGCGTCGCATGTGGGGCAGGGCGGCCGACGTGACCTGCATCGGCCCGATCACGTGCTGCCGGAACTGGGCCGTGACCCTGTCGACGTCGGCGTCCGTGACCGGGCCGAGCAGGGCGTCCCCGGCGTTGTTGACCACCACGTCCGGTTGGTGCTCGTCGATCACCGAGCGGATCTGGTCGTCGTTCCCGAGGTCGAGCAACGCCGTGCGGACCGGGTGCCGCAGCCGTCGCTGCCGTTCGCGGACCATGGACGCGTCGTCGTTCTTGCGAACCGTGGCGACGACATCGGCGCACCGCTCGGCGACGGCCTCGACGCAGGCCAAGCCGATGCCCGAACTGGCCCCGGTGATGAGGACGGTCTGGTGCACATCCGAGTCGGTCACGCGGCCGACCTACCCGTTCTGGACGACGGACGACCGTCCCTCCGCTCCGAGGATACTTCGCAGCACGAGTGGGCAAGTACGTGACCTATGGCCGGATTGTTCGCGCCCTCCGAGGCCCGCACGGAGGTGGAGGCCTCGCCGGAGGCCGTCTACCGGGTGATCTCGGACCCCACGACCTACCCCGATTGGCTGGTCGGCGCCCAGCGGATCCGCGGGGTCGACCCCGAGTTCCCCAAGCCGGGGAGCAGCTTTGACCACTCCGTCGGCCCGGCCGACGGGGTCACCGTCGACGACTCCACCGAGGCCATCGACGCCGATCCGCCCCATCGCCTCGGACTCCACGTCCGGGCGGGGATCTTCCACGCGAATGTCGAGATCCTGGTGCTACCCAGCCCGAAGGGCTCGGAGATCCGCTTCTCGGAGAAGCCCACCGGCCCGGCCGCCGCACTCACCCCGGTGCTGCGCCCGGTGCTGCACGCCCGAAATGCCGGGTCACTGCGGCGGCTCAGCGCTTACCTGGAGGAGCGCGACGGCAACGGAACGACCGGCACGGGCGGATCATGACCGAGATCCGCCGCTGCTCGATCGCCGGGGTGCCGCCGGCCCGGGTCTGGGCGCTGCTCCTCGACGTGGGGCAGCTGGAGGCATGGTCGCCGAGCACGACGGCGGTGGAGGGTCCGGCACAGCTGAGCGGGGTAGGCGACCAGTTCACCCAGACCGTCGTCGTCGCCGGTCGTTCGTTCTCGTCGCGTTGGCGGGTCGAGCGCTTCGAGCCCGAACGGCGGATCGCCCTGTCCGGCAAGCTGCTCCCGGGCGTCTCCGTCGAGATGGACGAGACGCTGGCCGAGCATGCGGGGGGCACCGAGGTGTGCCTCACCATGCGGTACAAGATGCCGTTCGGCCCCGTGGGTCGGCTGGCCGGTCGGCTCGGCCTGGCCGCTCGAGCCGGGGCGGAGGCCCAGCAGGTGCTCGAGCAGATCGTGCGCGCCGCGGAGCGAGAGCCGGCCGTGGCCTGATGCAGTCGGTCGACGCGGTCGTCATCGGCGCAGGCCACAACGGCCTGGTGGCGGCCAACGACCTCGCCGACGCCGGCTGGGAGGTCGTGGTCGTCGATGCCGCCGAAGCCCCCGGCGGTGCGGTGCGCAGCGCGGAGACCACCGCCCCCGGGTTCCAGACGGATCTCTTCTCCGCGTTCTACCCGATGACCGCGGCGTCGCCCGTCATGGCGCGGCTCGGCCTCCAGGAGCACGGCCTGCGGTGGGCCCACGCCCCGGTGGTGCTCGGGCATGCAGCAGCGCACGGTCCGGCCGTCCTCCTCCACCGCAACGCCTCGCTGACCGCCGACGGGCTGGACCGAGCCCACCGTGGCGACGGCAAGGCGTGGCTGGAGCTGGCAGCGTCGTGGGACCGGTTCGGCGCCCAGATGCTGAGCGCACTGCTCGGGCCGTTCCCGCCCGTGCGGGCCGGGCTCCGCCTCGCCGCCGCAGCCCGCACCGAGGTGTTCGACCTGGCCCGCCTCGCCATCCTCCCGGTTCGGCGCCTGGGCGAGGAGCGCTTCGGCGGGCCGGACCCCACGCTGCTGCTGGCAGGCAACGCTCTGCACGCCGACGTTCCCCCGGAAGCGGCCCCGAGCGCCCTGCTGGGCTGGATGCTCTGCGGCCTGGCCCAGACGGTCGGCTTCCCCGTGCCCGTCGGAGGGGCGGGGCAGATCACCGCGGCGCTCGTCGACCGCCTGAGCCAGGCCGGAGGGGTGCTCCGGTGCCGCCGCCCCGTCGAGCGCATCGAGGTGAGCAACGGTCGGGCCGCCGTCGTGCACACGGGGGCCGGGCCGATCGCGGCGCGCCGAGCCGTCATCGCCGCGTGCGATGCTCAGGTGCTCTACGATCACTTGGTCGATCCCGACGACCTCCCGGTCGCGTTCCGAGCCGGGCTGCGCCGGTTCCACCGTGCGCACGCCACGGTCAAGGTCAACTGGGCGCTGCGGGAGCGGGTGCCGTGGAGCGACCCCGGGCTGCGGGGAGCTGGCACCGTTCACATCGCCGACTCACTCGACGAGCTCACCCTCACCGCGGCGGAGCTCGCCATGGGGCAGATCCCGGCCAAGCCGTTCCTGCTCGTCGGACAGATGACGACGAGCGATCCCACCCGATCCCCGGCGGGCACCGAGTCGCTCTGGGCCTACACCCACGTCCCGCAGCACATCGTCAACGACGCGGGCGGCCAGATCGACGCCACCGGACTCCTGATCGGGCCCGCCCTCGACCGCTTCGTGGAGCGCATGGAGGACCGGCTCGAGGCCCACGCGCCGGGGTTCCGGTCGGCGGTGATGGCCCGTCACGTGCAGGGGCCGGCCGACCTGCAGAGCGCGAACCCCTCGCTGGTCGGTGGCGACATCGGCGGCGGCTCTTCCCAGCTCCATCAACAGCTCATCTTCCGGCCCGTACCGGGCCTCGCCCGCCCAGAGACCCCCATCGCGGGGCTGTTCCTCGGCTCGGCCTCGGCCCACCCGGGCGGTTCCGTGCACGGCGCCTGCGGCGCGAACGCCGCTCGGGCTGCGATCTGGCACGACCGGGGACGACGGCTCCGTAGCGCCCTGGCCCGCCGCGCTTCGAACTCCCCACCGTCGCTCGCGTACCCTGGCGCCATGGCGGTCCCCCGGAATGGTCACGATGCGGGAGCGCCCGTACCGTCCCCTGGGACGGGCCGGCCATGAGCCTCATGACGCCCCGCCCGTTCGTCCACGACGCCTTCCTCTACGGGAGCGACGAGGAGTACATCACCCGCACGACGGCGTTCATCACCGAGGGGCTCGACGCCGGGGAGCCCGTGCTCGTGGCCGTGCCCCCGTCGCGCCTCGAGCTGATCGAGCCGAACTTCGCCCGGGTGGCCTCCGACGAGCTCCACTTCGTGCGGATGGACCAGATGGGGCGGAACCCGGCGTGGATCATCCCCGCCTGGGCGGACTTCGCCGACCCGTTCGTCGCGGAGGGCCGCCCCGCCAGAGGAATCGGCGAGCCGATCTGGAGCGAGCGCACCCCCGACCAGCTCGTGGAGTGCGAGCGGCACGAGGCGCTGCTCAACGTGGCCTTCGCCGACGCGTTCGGGTTCACGCTGCTGTGCCCCTACGACACGCGGGTGCTGCCCGAGGTGGTCATCGACGAGGCCCATCGGAACCACCCGACCGTGAGCAGCGTCCACGGCGCCGAGCCGAGCAGCGCGTACTGGGACGCCGTGCCCGACTGGATCGGAACGCCGCTGCCGCCCGCGCCCGCCCACGCCCAGGTGGTGCACTTCGGCGTGGACGAGCTGCGAATGCTCCGCCAGCGCGCCGCAGCCGCAGGCCATGAGGTCGGCCTCACCGCAGCCCGCTGCGACGACGCCGTGCTCGCGGTCACCGAGGCGGCTACGAACTGCATCCGTCACGGCGGCGGCTCGGGCTCCATGGCGATGTGGATCGAGGCGGGCGCGCTCATCTTCGAGTTCCGCGACAAGGGCCGCATCTGCGATCCCCTAGCCGGTCGCCGACGGCCGTCCACCGAACGGTTCGGCGGACGGGGCCTCTGGCTGATGCACCAGCTGTGCGACCTCGTGCAGCTCCGCGTGCTGCCCGACGAGCAGATCGTCCGCCTCCACCTCCACGCCTGACGGCCCCGCGGGGCACGCACCCTGCGCTCAGCCCGTGGCTCAGGGGCGAGGACTGCCCTCGACGAGGCTGCCGAAAAGGAGTCGCGACGGCGGTGTGGGCGTGGCGGCGCACGGACGCAGGATCGTCGGGGTCGCTGACGTGGCCGAAACGCTCCGCCATCGCCGGCATCGCCGCCGGCACCGTGCGTCATGAAGGACCCCCGAGCCCACTGACGGCGGCCCAGAGCCGAGCCCACGGACGGCGGCCCAGAGCGGGCGCCGGGCGGGGGCGCTACTCGTTGTCCTCGTTGCTGCCCTCGCCCTGGGAGTCGATCTCCTCTTCGACCTCGTCCTGCACGGAGTCCACGGTGTCCTCGACGTCCTCGATCTCCTCGTCGGTGGTGCCACCGTCGCCGTCTTCGTCGGAGCAGGCGGCGACGCCCAGGGAACCGAGCCCCAGGAGGATGGACGCCGTCAGGGCGGTGATGAGGTTGGTCTTGGCCATGTCCCAGACGTACCCCTGCGAAGAACATTCGAACCCGGCGAATCCGAGGTCGAACCGCCACAACGGGACGGAACGACTTGGACGGGGGCGGTAGGTGTGACGGGAGTCGCTGCTGTTCTTGTCAAGCAAGGCGTTTACTCTCCGCGAGCGCCGGGGAAACCGGGGCATGACGTTCCTCCACGACCTCATGGCCCGGTTCGACGAAGCCCTGGACTGGCCGGTCGACCCGTTCCTCGACGGTGACGAGGTCGGCGATCCGTGGCCGTCCGCCGAGGTCGGAGGCGATCCCTTCCTGGGTCCGAGCTCCGTTTGATCGCGAGCCGGTGATCGGGCGCCCCTAAGTGCCCGAGCGCACGTCGATGCGCTCGGCGGGTGACGCTCCCGAGTCGTTGCCCTGGCTCCAGTCCGGGGTGACCTCCAGCGCGCCGAGATCGAGCACCGCCTGATCATCCACGATGTCCACGAGGGGAACGATCGGGAAGGCGTCGGCCGGCCCTCGCCCGTTCGGGTCGGCGTGGGCGGCCAGGGAGTCGGGGAAGTGCTGCAGCAGGCTCGTCGCCACGAGCTGGTGCTGCTGGGCGAGGAAGCACCGGGCACCGGTGGTGATCCGGGCGGCCAGGTAGCTGAGCTCGTCGAGGTCCTGCGATTCGGGTGCCGAGGTGCGCGCCCGATCGAGGATCGAGGTGATCGACAGCCCGTCCTGCTTGCACGGGGTGCACTGACCGCAGGACTCCACGGACAGGAAGCGGGACACGCCATGGGCCACGGCCACCATGTCCACGTCATCGTCGAGGACGATGAACCCCGCGGAGCCGAGGCCCCCGCCGGCGGCTGCGAGCGCCTCCCACGACAGTGGCGTGTCGAGCGCGCTCCCGGGGAGGATCGGGTTGGCAGTGCCCGAGAGCACCCCGAGGATCTCCCGGCCGATCACGGGACCTCCCAGCTCCTCGATGACGACGCGCAGCGGGGTGCCGAGCTCGAACTCGCCCACGCCGGCCCGTTCGGTGCGGCCGGTCACGGTGCAGATGATCGTGCCGGGGGACTCCGCAGTTCCCAGGGAGCGGAATGCGTCCGGGCCGTCGAAGACGACGGCCGGGATGTTGGCCAGCGTCTCGACGTTGTTCACAAGGGTCGCCGGGGCGCCGGTGCTGCCCTCGGGGTCGGCCAACTCGGTGCCGGCACTCGAGGTCACGTCATCCCCCACCTGCTCGGCACCCGACCGGTAGGGAGGTGCGATGCGAGGGAACGGCGGCCGACCGGCGATCACCTCGAGCAGGGCCGTCTCCTCTCCCAGCAAATAGCGGTCGGACTGGGCGGAGACCTCGATGGTGATCCCTTGATCCCACCCCGCCGCGACCAACTCGGCGATCGCCCGCTCGATGCTCTTGCGCTCGACGGTGGCCGAGCGCTTCATACCGACCACGATGCGGTCGGCGGCGATCGCGTGGGCGGCGATGAGCGCCCCTTCGAGCACCTTGTAGGGGTTGCGACGAAGGAGGGTGCGGTCCTTGAACGTGCCCGGCTCGCCCTCGGCCGCGTTGATCACCACGACGGCCGGTTCGGCGCCGCCCATCCCCGCGACGGTCCGCCACTTCGTGCCGGTGGGGAACCCGGCGCCACCGCGCCCGCGGAGCCCGGAGGCCTCGACGACCTCGATCACGGCCACGGGCTCGGCGGCGCGAGCGGCTTCGAGGGCTTTGCCCCCGCCTGAGCGCTGGTGGTCCTGCAAGCTGGAGACCGGTGCCGGATCGAGAACGCGACTGACCTGGGCCATGCCGAAGGCTTACCCGCGCCGCGGGCGGCCGAGCCGTACTTGCGTGGGTGCGGGTGGATGACCGGACGGTGGACGGGGCATAGACGGGTGATGGACGACGCTCCTGCTCCTCGTCGCGCGACGAGCGGGGATCCCTTCCCGCCCGGACCCACTGTGCCCGACCCCACCCCCGAGCCGGGACCGCCGCCGATCCCAGATCCTGCGCCCGCATGACCCGCACCCCTTGACGTGACCGACCCGGCCGACCCCGGTCCCCAACACGACGAGGACGCCGACGAGCGCAACGATCGGAACCTGAAGGAGCTCGACGACGAGCAGGACCGCGAGGAACTGCGCACCCGCTACTACGGGCTGCTGCAGGAGCTGCGCGTCATCCTGCCCGGCGTCCAGGTGCTCCTGGCCTTCCTCCTCACCGTTCCCTTCGCCAATCGCTTCCCCGAGCTCGACGATGCCGGCCGCACGCTGTTCGGTGTGGCGCTGGTCGGCGCTTGGTGCGCGGTCGTCTGCCTCCTCACGCCTGCGGTGTTCCACCGCGTCTCCGACCGACAGGCCCGGCGGGCGCGTCTCCGATGGGCCATCCGCACGACGCTCGGCGGGCTCGTCCTGCTCGCGGCGTCGCTGCTGGCCGCGCTGCTCTGCGTCCTCCGCCTCGTGTTCGGGACGCCGGTCGCCGTCCTGCTGGTGGCGCCGGTGACGCTGGTGCTGATCGGCCTGTGGGTGGTCGCACCGCTCCGGATCCGCCTCGAGTCGCACCGGTAGGCACCTCCATCCCTCGTCGACGACCTTGGCGTGCACCAGCCGACCGAGTCCGCTCACCTCCGCGTCCTCCCCGGCGCCGGCTTCGTGTCCGCACGGACCGACCGCAAGCAGCGGATCCACCGGCTCGAAAAAGAGCCGTACGCGCTCGACAGCTGGCTCATGCCTTAGTGGGAGCTGTGGACACGCCACCTCGACTCCCAAGAGGGACCATGAACCCCGACGACCTCGATTCCGGTCGCTAGCCACGAGGTGCTCGGGCCGGCCGTCGGGCCGATCATGCGGCCTCGGGCCCGTAGCCGAGCTCAATCACCGTCGCGGCCAGCGCCACGCGGTTCCTCACGTCGAAGGCCCGGAGCAGATCGGCGACATCGCGCTTCACCGTGGCTTCGGACTGGTGCGTGCTCCGGGCGATGTCGGCGTTGCTGCGGCCGCGGAGCACGAGGTGCAGGGTGCGCTCTAGCCGGGGCCGGAGGGCGGGCCACCGGTGGGCGTCGGCCATGATGGTGGCGGGGAGGGCGTGGACGCCTCGCCGGACCAGCGCCAGGGCGACGGTGAGGTCGGTGGGCACGGTGGTGAGCACGATCGATCGCACCACCCCGGCGGCGAACGCGTCGAGGGCCCGCCGGCTCGCTCTCGCCGTCGGCGGCACCACAAGCACGTCCAGGGGAGGCCCGGGCGACGGGCGCGGGACGCGGTCGCTCACCCGTGCTGCGTCGTCCGTGGCCCGGAGGACCGTCGTCCAGCCGGCCTCCTCCACCACGTGGAGCAGCGCGAGGCGCAGCGCGTCCGGGCGCACGTCGACGTGCACCACCGCGCCCGGCACGTCTGTCGTGGGTGAGGTCAGCACGAGCGGTCTTCGCTGGCCGGGGCGGGGGGCTCTGGCCCGATGCGCACGAGCAGGTCCTGCGGCGAGATGGCGTCCACCCCGGTCACGAACCAGCGGGCTCGCCCGCTGCCCCGCAGGTTGGCGGCATCGACGCGGAGGGCCGGCCCGTCACCCACAGCGAGGAAGGCCGGCTCCAGCGCCCGTCGCTGGATCTCGGCGCCGACCTCGACGGCCGGGCGTCCTAGCACCTGGGTGCACTGCAGGGGCTCCCCCGGGGCGAGGGCATCGGAGAACGCCGCATAGGTCTCGCCGGCGCGGGCGACGCGCCCGACCTGCAGGTCGAGCTGGCCGGCCCACCCCTCGGGCACCGAGAAGCCTGCGAAGGTGGACCGCCCACCGTCGACCATGGTGAGCTCCGGCGGCAGCCGGTCGGCCACGTGGCCGACGAAGCGTCCGACCGCCGAGGGCCCGACGGGCACGGCGACCACGGACACATCGAGGCCTGCCTCCCGCAGCTCCGCCTCGATCCGCTCGGCGCGCTGCTCGACGTCGACGAGGGTGACGTGGACGCGTCCGCCGAGGTGCTCGACGCGCACGTCGGCCTTCGCCGGTGGCGGGTGGACCAGCCCGAGGAGCACGATTGCGCCCAAGGCGCCCGAAGCCAGGAGCGCTCCGGCCCGCCCGGCCCGGCGACGACGGCCGTTCGCCACTGCCGCGACGCGCCGGGTGGCTGCGGCCCGCAACTCGTCGCCGAGGGCGTCGACGAAGGGCGCGCTCATCCGGCCTCCCGCATCGCGACGTTCAGGCTGCGGAGGCCGCGCGCCACCCGCACCCGCGCGCTGCCCACCGTGCACCCCAGGCGGGCGGCCACCTCGGCATAGGGGAGGTCGTGCCCGACCCGGAGCTCCACGGCCGCCCGCACGCCGGTGCTGAGCTGGGCGAGCGCCGCGTTGAGCTGGGGGAGCAACTCCTCGATGTCGGCCAGGGCCTCGATGTGCTCGATGTCGTCCTCGGTGGTGGTGGGCGTGGTGATGCCGAGCCTGGATCGGTACCGGCGGGCGACGTCGCCCCGCCGTAGGAACGAGTGGAACTGGTGGTTGGCGATCCCGAACAGCCAGGCGGTGCCGTTGCCCTTGGCAGGGTCGTAGCGATCGACGCAGGCGAGGGCCTGGGCGAACGTCTCTGCGGCCAGCTCGGCCGACGTGTGGGCCGAGCCGGTGAGCCGCATGAAGTGCCGCAGCAACGTGTCGTGGTTGCGGCGGTAGAGGGCGTGGAACGCGTCCGGGTCGGTGCGCGCGCGGACGAGCAGCGACCCATCGAGGTCGCTGCTCGCCGCGGCGGCGGGATCCACGGCGCCGCTGGATGCCGTGGGCACGGCCCGCCGGATCTTCACACCCGTACTTCGCGTGCGGCCCGGCGGGCGTTACATCGCCCGGTCGTCCCCGCTAGGGCAGGTACTGGATGGAGTTGGTCAGGTTGTTCAGTGCCCCGAGGTTGGCTCCGGGCGCCATCGTCGTCTGGTTCGTGCCGGTGAGGCCGTACCCGTTGAAGTGCCGGATCCGCGGGCACCCGTGGAGCGTTGACGAGACCCGGTTGATCCATGCGGCGTTCAGGTCGAGCCACCCGCCCGTGCAGTCGTCGCCCACCACGGTGAAGGAGCTGCCCGTGTAGCCCGCCCCCTCGAAGTGCACGCCGATCATTTCGCTGCTCGCTGCGCGCGCCCCCGCCTCGGCACGGCTCGCCGAGCACACGGGCTCGGTCGTGCGGAGCCGACCGCTGGCAGCCCGATCGATGACGTGCACGATGCAGTGCTTCTCCACTGGGGCGGGGGTGGCGACGGTGGGTGGCGCAGTCACTACCCCGCCTCCGAGCGCCACCGCCGCTGCTGCGATCCCGACTGTCCATCTCCGCATGTCCTGTCCATCTCCGCATGTCCACGCTCCCATCGGTTGGTCGTGTGTCGACCATTCCGGAGGACGCGGGTCGGGGTGAAGAGCCCCAACGGCTCTGCATGCCGGTCAGGGTGACGCGCCAGCACGAGCCGGCCGGTACCTGCTCGGTGGACCCTCAGGCGCCGCGCGCCCCGCGCAGGCCCCGCCAGGCGAGGTCCGCGACGAGGCGGGCCAGCTCGTCGGGGGCCTGCTCGGCCCCCTCCGCCATCCAGACCCGGCTGGTGCCCTCCGCGAGCCCCACGAGCCCGTGGGCCAGGTGCCGGCGCTGGTCGGGCCCGAGCCCTTCCACGTCGATGAGGGTTGCGATGGCCTCGGCCACGGCGCCCTCGACCTGGGCCACCTGGGCGGCGAACTCCTCGTCCCGGCGGGTGCCCCCGCCGAAGAGCACCCGGAACGCGGCCTCGTTCTCGGCGACGAAGCGGAAGTACGCGATGAAGCCCAGCTCGACCTGCTCGTGCGGCGAGCGGGCGGCGGTCGTGGCCTTGGTGATGGCGTCGAGGAGCTTGCCGCCAACATCTGTGAGCACTTCGCGGTAGAGGTCCCGTTTCGAGCGGAAGTGCTGGTACAGGACGGGTTTGGTCACCCCTGCCGCTTCTGCGACGTCGTTCATCGAGGCGGGGTGGAACCCCTGCTCACCGAACACCGCAAGGGCGACGTCGAGGAGCTGCTCGCGCCGCCGAGCGGCGGGGAGGCGGGCGGCGGGCGGGCGGGGGGGCACAGCGCGAGCGTACGCGCCGACGCCGGCAGGAGACCGACCCCTGGACGGCCAATACCATCCGTGTGCGGCCTCCCAAGCAGACTCCGGCGGCGACGGCGCGTCGTCCGGCCGAGCCCTTCCGGCCCCTCCCGGCGCGCAAGCCCGGCGTCAGCCTGCTGTCCGTGCAGGCCCGACGGCGTCGCTTCAGCGACTCCCTCCCACCCCGCGCCGGCGAGTCCGGCGGCTGGTAGCCGACATCGGGCCTGGCGCCCCGTCCGAGACCGACACGTCACCGAGAAGTCCAGCCGACGCCGGCGGCGGCAGCCTGGCCAGAGGCGCGGTGTGATCGTGACCTGCCGGCGCCGCCCGGGAGGCGGTACAGCGGCTCGTTCGTTTGCTGACGCGCACCGCGGTCCGGCGGCGAAGCCGCCTGGCCAGAGGCACAGCGTGACTGGACCTGCCGGCGCAGCCGGCAACCGGTGGAGCGTGAGTGTGCGCGCTAGTGCTGATGCGTGATCAGCGAGCGGGCGACCTCGCCGGCTTGCATGGCGGTGAAGGCCTCGTTGACGCCGTCGACACCGATCTCGCGGGAGACGAGCTCCTCGAGCTTGAGCTTCCCCTCCTTGTAGAGACCGATCAGCTTCGGTACGTCCGTGCGGACGTTGGCCGAGCCGTACCAGCAGCCCTTCACCGTCTTGGCGAGGTAGAGGAACGTGAAGGCAGCGTTGAGGTTGAGCATGACGTCCATGCGGGGCACACCGACGAGGATCGCCTCCCCGCCGTTGCGCGTCATGTTGATCGTCTGCTCGATCGTGGGGCCGAGGCCGATGACCTCGAAGGCGACGTCCGCGCCCCGTCCACCGGTGAGGGTCATGACGGTGCCGACGGGATCGCCCTCGTCGGCCTTCACGAGGTCGGTGGCGCCGAACTGCTCGGCCATCTTGAGCTTCGACTCGAACATGTCGATGGCGATGATCTTCTCGGCACCGGCGATCTTGGCGCCCTGGATGACGTTGAGCCCGACGCCACCGCAGCCGACGACGGCGACCGAGTCGCCGGGACGGATGCTGGCGGTGTTCAGCGCCGCCCCCACGCCGGTGAGGACGCCGCAACCGATGAGGGCGGCGTAGCGCAGGTCGACGTCATCGTCGATCTTCACCGCCGAGATCTCGGGGACGATGGCGTAGTTGCCGAACGTGCCGCACATCGCCATCTGGCCGAGCCCCTGCCCGCCGTGGGTGAGGCGGGTCGTGCCGTCGAGCAGCCCCCCGCCCGCCGCCATCGCGCTCTTCTCGCAGAGGAAGCCCTGGTCGCGGGCGCAGTAGAAGCAGCTGCCGCAGGCAGGGACGAAGGAGAGGACGACGTGATCGCCGGGGGCCAGGCTGGAGACGCCTTCGCCGGTCTCCTCGACGATGCCGGCGCCCTCGTGTCCGAGCACGATGGGCGTGGGGAGCGGGATGGTGCCGTTCTGGACGGAGAGGTCGGAGTGGCAGACACCGGACGCGACGACCTTGACCTTCACCTCGCCGGGGCCGGGTGGGGCCTGTTCGATGTCGTCGTGGACCTGGAGGTCCTCGCTCATGCCGTGCAGAACCGCTGCGGTGATCATCTGGTGCATCCCCCTGCTGTGATCGATGTGCCCGAGCGTGCCACTGCGCTCCCGGTGGGGCAAACCCGTGAGCGTTGCTCAGAGCCCCCGCTCTCGGTCGTCGCGCTCCGCCGCCTTCACGGCGTAGCCGAAGACGATGGCGGGGGCGAGGACGGCCGACCCCACGAGCAGGGATGTGACGATCAAGGTGACGAAGCCGTCCGTGAACCCGACCACGAAGCCGGCGACGAAGGCGGCCACAGCGATGGCGTACAGCGCGTAGCCCCCGCGCTGGCCCAGCAGCACCCACCGCGCGATCCTCGCCCGCCGTTCGCGCACGGGATCCACGGCGCCTCCGGTCGTCATGCCGACCAGCCTGCCCCAGTGAGGAGCGCGGCGAGGTCGGCGCGCAGCCGGTCGATCCCGAAGTGGCGGCGCACGAGGGCGTGGTTGGCGTCGTGGAGCCGTTCGTCGGGGCGGACGAGGAAGGCGTCGAGGGCGGCGGGGTCGGCCGGGTCGAACCATCGCAAGCCCAGCGACCGGAGCTCGGCGGCCACGGGGTACGGGCCCACCGCGACGGGGCGTCGGTGGAGGGCCGCCTCGACCGGGGGGTTGCCGAAGCCCTCCCAGGTGGAGGGGAAGGCGACGGCGTCGCACGCCGCGTAGGCGTCGGCCATCCCGCTCGGCGGCGGCCGGTGGATGACGCGGCAGGCCGCCTTCGCGAGCACCTCGGCCAGCTCGTGGTCGTAGCCCTCCTCGGCCGGGCCGGCGAGCCAGTAGGTGGCGCCCAGATCCTCGGCCAGGGCCACCGCTGCGGGCACGTCCTTGCGGGGGATGGCCCGGACCGGGTGGAGCAGGAGCCGCTCGCGCTCGGCCACGTCGAGCGCGGCCCGGGTGCCGGCGCGATCGCCGGTCGGCACGTCCAGGTCGAACGCGTTGTAAATGGTGGTCGCCTCGATGCCGCGGTCCGCCATCTCCGACTCGGTGAGACGGTTGATGGTGACGTGGCGCCAGGCCGGATCGGCCGGCGGGAGCTCGGTGATGTGGGCGAGCGCCGGGCGCTGCCAGGCCGGGTCGTGGTGGTGGAGCACCGCAGGGCGGCCGGCCAGCACGGCGGCGACGAGCCGGGCGGCGGGTAGGTTCAGCGGGATCGTGCACAGGTTCTCCACGACCACGAGGTCGGCGCTCGCCAGCGCTGAGGCCAGCTCGTCCTGCGTCGGTGGATCGGTGGCGCCGATGGCCAGTCCCGGCACGAGGTGGTCCACCGGGCCGTCCCCCGCAACGGTGATCACGGTCCACCCGAGCTCGGAGAGCACCCGCTCCCACGTGGCCGCCACCACGGACACGCCGTCGTGACGGCCGAGTCGGAACGAGACGAGGGCGACGGTGGGCACGGCGAGGTGACCCTAGACCCGGCGTCGCGCGCCGAGCTCGAGCGCCAGGCCCGCCAGATCCTCGGCGAGGCCTGGCGCTCCGACGGCGAGGGCGGCGGGTTCTGCGTGCCCCACGCCGGCACCTACCCGTGGCAGTGGCTGTGGGACAGCTGCTTCCACGCGGTGGTGTGGGCCCATCTCGGCGACGAGCGCGCCGCCCTCGAGGTGGCCGCCGCGCTGGCCGACCAGGACGCCGACGGCTTCGTGCCGCACATGCGCTACGCGGGGGCCCCGAACCCGCACGCGGACTTCTGGCGACGGCGCCACACGTCCTCGATCACCCAGCCGCCGATGTTCGGTCATGCCGTCTCGGTCGTGCTGGCTGCGGGCCTCCCCGTGCCGGAACGCGTCGTCGCGCGGGCCGGCGACGGCCTCCGGTTCCTGCTCGACCGGCGCCGCCGGTCCGCCGGCGGCCTCGTCGAGCTGTGCCATCCGTGGGAGTCTGGATGTGACGACAGCCCCCGATGGGATGGCGTGCTCGAGGCGGCCTGGACGTCGCCGTCGTGGCACGACACCAAGGGACGGCTGCTCGAGACGATCGAGCGGTCCTCCACCGGGGCGGCCCTCGCCAACCCCGCGTTCCCCGTCGGCTCGGCCGGGTTCTCGAGCCTGGTCGCCTGGAACGCCATCGAGCTGGCAGGCGTCACCGGTGACGAGCGGCTGCTCGCGTCCGCGCGGGAGCTCGTCCAGGCCGTCGACGCCCGGTGGGATGCCGACCTCTGCACGTGGATCGACGACGGTCCGACGGCGCCGACCTCCGGGCGGGTGCGCACGCTCGATGCCCTCCTGCCCCTCCTCGTGGTCCGCCGTCCGGAGGCCATGGCGCAGCTCACCGACCCGACGGCGTTCGGTGCCCGCTTCGGGCCGTCCGGCGTGCACCGCGCCGAGCCCTCCTTCGACCCGGCCAGCTACTGGCGGGGAGCGGCGTGGCCGCAGCTCAGCTACTTGTCGTGGCGTGCTGCGAGGTGGGCCGGGGACGGCGTCACGGAGCTGTCGCTCCAGAACGCGCTGACGTCGGCCGCGGTGGTCTCGGGCTTCTCGGAGTACTGGGAACCCGACTCGGGGGCGTCGCTCGGCGCGGCGCCCCAGTCGTGGTCGACCTTGGCCTGCGTGGTCGCGTCGTAGCCGTCGTCGCCGGGACTTGCCCGGCCGGCCCCGCCGTCTTCGACGCCGTCGGCCCCCGCGTCATCGTCCGCGGTGCCGCCCGACCGCTCGACCGGATGGACCCGGCTCCGACGGCGCGCCAGGTCGCGCACGGCGTCGGTCAGGCCGACGAGCACGAGCAGGTCGCCGAACGACACGACCTGGCGGGCCAGGGGCACCGGCACGATGGCACCGAGCCAGTCGAACGCGTCGGCGTCGGTCTCGAGGTGGCGAAGCCCGCGAAGGTCGTGGTCAGCCAGCTCGGACCGCTCGACCACGTCGGCCTCGACCAGGGCGTCGGGTCGGACGGGCATCCCGTTGTTGAGCACGAGGGCCGCCAGGTTGGCCAGGAGCCCGAGGCCGAGCACCAGCAGGCCCGTCACCGATCGGTTGACCCCCACGAACGTGAGCAGCGCCGCGAGGCCGAGCGCTCCCGTGACGGTCGCGATGTCGCCCTCGACCAACGCCGAGGCGACCAGCAGGCCGAGGCCCGCCCCGACGAGGACCGGTTGGTGCAGGTGCGGCCGGGCGCCGTGCCCGCCCGCGCGCGGGCGCAGCAGCCCGGCGACGAGTCCGCCCAGCACGGCGACGACGAGGAGCACCACTCCCTGAAGGTAGCGAGCGGGGCCCGCCTACGAGCGGATCACCGTGCGGGCGGGGGCGGCAGGGCGACCTGCGCTCAGGTGCCGACGAAGCCGACCTCTTCGGGGGTGATGTCGCAGGCCTCCAGGTGCTCGACGTACTCCTCCTGCGTTCCGAAGGGGTTGTTCGGATCGGTGGTGCCCTCGCGCATGGCGTCGGTGAGCCGGCTGGCCAGGCACTCGGCCCGCTCCCGGTCGATGCCGTAGGCCGAGGTGAAGGACTCCACCAGGACCTGGTCCAGCTGGTCGGGGTCGGTGAGGTCGACGTCGTTGCCGCCGTCGGCCGTGACCGTGTCGTCCGCGGCTGCGTCGGAGCCGTCGCCGTCCTCGGCGCGCCCGTCGGTCTCGTCGTCGGTTTCGGCGCCGATCGTGCTGCCGTCCCCGGTGAGCTGCTCGGCGTCGATCTCGCAGGCGTTGATGCCACCGGTGAGCGCTGCCGCGAGGTCGCCGCTGAGGTCTGGCGGTGGCTCTTCGCCGAGGTTCACGCCATCCAGCCGCTCGGGGCCGATCTGGTCGACGATGTGGTCGGCGACGCAGTCGGCGTCCTCTGTGGGCACGCCGGCGAGCACCCCATCGTCCTCGCGCAGCTCCTCGGACACGCGCGAGGTGAGGTCGCCGTCGCCCCCGGCGTCCTCGTCGTCGTTGGTGAGGAGGATGGCCACCACCAGCGCCACGACCGCGAACAGCGCCAGGCCCACCAGCAGCAAGGCCTTCCCTTGGCCCTTGGGCGGCTCGCCCTCGGCGCGCACGGCCGGCGCGACGGTCTGCTCATAGACATCGCGCTCCACGGTCGCCTGGGTGCCGGTGTCCGTGAAGGGGGTCTCGGAGGCACCCCAGACCGTGGTGGGCTCGCCGGCGGCGGGGAACGCCTGGGTGTCCGCCTCCGCGGCCGGCGTGGCGGCCTCGGGCTCGGAGGTCTCTGGCTCGTGCGTGGTGGGCTCCGACGCGCTCGCGCCCCAGGTGGTGGGCGTCGATGCGGTGGGCGTGGCGGCGGCCGTCGCGTTCCACCCGGTGCCCGTCGTCGGAGCGTCGGCGGCGCCGGACGGGGCGGGGGCGCCCCAACCGGTGGCCGTGCCGCCGCCCCAGGTGGAGGCGCCGGCTCCTGCGTCCTCCGTCGGCGTGGCGCCCCACCCGGTGGAGAGTCCGGCCGGATCGGCCGAGGTGGCGGCGCCGGCCGCCGGGCCGTCGTAGGGGTCGACGGCGGCCACGCCGGCGTCGGCGACGTGCTCCGTCCAGCTCGTCCCGTCCCAGTAGCGGTGGTCGTGGCGACCGGTCGGGTCGGCCTGCCAGCTCGGGGTCATGTCCGTCATCGGGACCTCGTCTCGTGGGGGAGGGTCAGCCGGCGCCGGTGGCGCCGTCGCCCAGGTCACAGGTGTCTCGGGCCTCGATGGCGGCTGAGGCCAGCGCCTCGGCCTCGTCGGCTTCCGGCTCGGCTGCGGCGAAGTCGATGTCGTTGACGGCGTCTGCGCCGAGCTCGTCGACGATCACACCGGCGAAGCAGTCCGCCTGCTCCTGCGTCAGGTCGGCGTCGACGTCCCGCAGCTCCTCGGCGATGTCCTCCTGCAGCTCCTCCGCCGTCGGGTCGTCCTCGCCGCTGCACGCGCCGAGTGCGGCGAGCGCGAAGACCACCGAGGTGGCGAGCAGGGGAGTGAGGCGCATGTGATCAGCCTTGCCGTGGAGTGCCGGGTGGACCGCCCGAGCATAGGTGCGGCACCCGCCGCCGCCTGCCGCTTCAGGCGCGGCGCTTGATGCCGGTGAGCGCCAGCGACACGATCTTGCGGGGTGCTTCGACGGCGGCGACCAACGGCAGCGCCCGCTTCGGCACCCAGACGGTGCGCTTGCCCTGCTCCACTCCCAGCACGACCGCCGCCGCGAGCACCTCGACGGGGGTGTCGGGGACGAGCTGGATCTTCCGGAGGCGCTCGAACGACCGGTGGAACGGCTCGTAGGACTCCCCGGCCTCCAGCAGCTCGGTGCGTACCCCGCCGACCAGCACGGTCGTGACCCCGATCGGCAGGCCCTTCAGCTCGTCGCGCAGCGCGGACGCGCCGTGGGCCAGTCCCGCCTTCGTGGCGGCGTACGCCGTCATCCCCGGCACCGAGGCGAGCGCAGCGAGCGACGCTACGTTGACGAGGTGCCCCCCGCCCCGCTCGAGCATGCGGGGCACGGCCTGTCGGCACAGCTCGAGGGGGACGACCAGGTTCAGCCACACCCGGCTCGAGAGCTCCTGGCCGGTCTGCTTCCACAGTGCACCCTCGGCGGCGCTCGCGGCATTGTTCACGAGCACGTCCACCGGGCCCGCCTCGTCCTCCACCCGGTCGAGCAGCCGGTCGAGCTGCGCTCCCTGGCCGAGGTCGGTCGGGTGCGCCGTGCCTCCGAGGTCCTTCGCCAGCGCCTCGAGCGAGGCCGCGTCCCGTGCCACGAGCGCGACCTTCGCCCCGGCTCTGGCGAAGTGGGTCGCCAGCTCTCGGCCGATCCCTCGCGACGCGCCCGTCACCAGCACCCGTTTGCCCTGCAGCTCCATTCGACCTCCCCTTCTCCGAACGAGGCTAGCGACGTCGGTACAGTGCGGCCGTGTGATCCACCTCGAGGACCGCGCGCCGGTCGCCGTCGTCACCATCGACCGGGCTGAGCGGCGCAACGCCCTCGACCACGAGGCGCTCGAGCAACTCCTGGAGGCGCAGGCTCGGAGCGCCTCGGCCCGCGTGGTCGTGCTCACCGGAGCGGGAGGCCACTTCTGTGCGGGGGCCGACCTGTCGGGCGTGGAGGACGTCGCCTTCACCGACCTGCTGCGGGTGGTGTTAGCCGGCATCCGCGACGACCCGCGGCTCTGGGTCGCGGCGTGCGACGGCGCCGCCCTCGGGGCAGGCACCCAGCTGGCGGTGGCCTGCGATGTGCGCGTCGCGACGGCCTCGGCACGGTTCGGGATCCCGGCGGCCAAGCTCGGGCTGACGGTCGACCACTGGACCGTGGAGCGCCTCGCCCTCCTGGCCGGGGCCGGGCCGGCCAGGGCGATGCTGCTCGCCGCCGAGACCTACGGCGGTGAGGAGGCGGTGCAGTTCGGGCTCGTGCAGCGGGTGGGAAACCTGGACGACGCGCTCGGCTGGGCCGACGAGATCGCCGCCCTCGCTCCGCTCACCATCGCTGCGCACAAGCTGGCCCTCAACCGGCTCGAGATGCCCGTCGGGCGAGGCGACGACCCTGAGGTGCAGGGCGCCTCAGACGCAGCCTGGGGGAGCGACGATCTCGAGGAGGGCATCGCCGCGTTCCGCGAACGTCGTCGACCCCAGTTCCGAGGGCGATGAGCGGCTGGTACCGTGGATCCACCTCGCGGGGTCGGCCACCCACCTTGATGGACCAGGGCAGCCTGACTGGCTCATGACCGATGCTGAGAGCCATCTGTGGACCAGAGTCGCGACCCTTCGTCACCGCTCCTCCCCACCAACGATGCTCGGCCAGTTGGAGCGCCCTCCAACGAATCGGGGATACCTGAGTCTACGGGTGCCACTTCTCGACCATCGCCAGGATGGCGACGATCGCTGGAGGGTCACGACGACGGCGAG
>JAUXRW010000110.1 GCA_030681555.1 Acidimicrobiales bacterium | reverse complement strand
GTCTCAGCAGCAGGGTCGGTAGATGTAGTGGCCACACAGGTCGTCGACGCGGGTGATCACCCCCACCTGAAACGACACGCCGGCAGAGATCCGCACGCTGCCGGTCGGCACGGTCGCCGCCAGCCGGCGTTGAAGGGCGGTCGTGGCCTCGCTTCGGGCATGCGTGTTATGTGACAGTTCCGTACGCGACAGCCCAGCGCCTCGCCGAGTATCAGCCATCGTCGTTGACAACGGCTTCAGAAGCGGCGGGCGAGCGGCTGAGCCGCAGCGACCATCGGCGTGACGATCGTCTTTGTCCGAGTCGGACAAGCCTCCCCGAACCCTTGGCACGCGGAACCTGAAGGGCAGCGGAGTCGATCAGTAGCCGATGGCGTCGGGTTCCAGGCCGAGGAGCACGCGTCCGGAGCTGGCGAAGGTCTTCGGCTGCGTGAGGAGGTGCTGCGCGAGCGTGGTCGTGTCTCGGTGGCAGCGGTTGAGGATCGAGGCGCGGTGGATGCCGCTCGTGCCGAGTGCTTCGTACGCGAGGTCGACCGCCCGTTTGGAGGCGTGCGCCGCGTTCGTGAGGGCCAGCCGATACTCCGACCACAGCTCGGGCCGAAGCTCGCTGCCGGCGACGAGCACGTCCCAGACACGGCCGACCGTGTCGTGAAGATACGCGCGTGCGCTGCCGACGAGCGCGGTCGCACGGCCGAGGCTCGCTTGGACGTCGGCGTCGTCGCGTGCCAACGCCAATGTCGGGAACGTCACCTTGCTGTTCGCGATCTCAGCGGCCTCGGCGAGCGCGGCTCGTGCGATCCCCAGCGGTACGGCGCCGAGGTTGACGAAGAACATCCAGCGCCAGCGGTACAGCGGCGATGGGTCGATGGCGTCGCCCTCGAGGTGCGAGAAGGTCCGCTCTTCGGGGACGAACACCTCTTCGACGTTGACGTCCCCGCTCGCGGTGGCGCAGAGCCCGGCGGCGTGCCAGGTGTCATAGAGGGTGACCTGCTCGGCCGGCACCGCCACCATGACGACACGCGGCAGTCCTCCGATGCCGGGTTGCATCTCGCCATGGTCGATGACGATCGCGTTGAGGAAGAACCAGCTCGCGTGGGGGCCGCCGCTGGCGAACGACCACCGACCGTTGACGCGATAGCCGCCAGGTTCGACGACCGCCTGGCCGGCTGGTTGCGCGACGACAGCGGTTGCCAGATCGAGCGAGGGGTACATCTCCTTGGCCACCGTCGGGTCCAGGAACGCCGTCATGTAGCCGCCGTCGCTGTTGATCATGGCGCACCATCCCGCTGACCCATCGGCCGAAGACAGCTCCTCGAGCACCTCGATCTGCTCGATCGGTGACAGCTCTGGCCCGCCGAGGGCGCGGCTCATGGTCATCGAGAGCACGCCCGTGCCGCGCAGGGCACCAACCGCGGCCGGCGTCAGGGACCGAGCTGCCTCAGACCCCTCCGCCTCGGACCGGAGCACGGGCGCCACGTCCCTTGCTCGCTCCAGAATCGTTGTCGAGCTGCGCGTCATGGTGCTCTCCTCGGTGTAGCGGAATCGGTGTCGGTGTGTTCGCTGCATGCTCCGCCAAGTCAACGCGCGGAACATCCGACGAAGATCGGATTTCCGGGGTATGCGATCATTTCGCGGTGGGAGACCGAGCACCGGTCAACAACCTTCCGGTCAAGCTGACGACCTTCGTGGGCCGCTCCGACGAGGTTGCAGAGCTGCACGACCTGGTGTGCCGCACCCGGCTCCTGACGCTGACCGGGGCTGGCGGATGCGGGAAGAGCCGGCTCGCTGCTCACGTGGCAAGGCAGGCACTCCCAAGCTTCCCCGATGGCGCGTGGTTCGTCGAACTGGCACCGATCAGCGAACCAGAGCTCGTTCCAGCCGCCGTCGCGCACATCCTCGGTGTCCGTCCGTCGCCAGACCAGTCCGAGCTCGACGCGGTCATCGCATTCCTTGCGCCGCGCCGGGCGTTGGTCGTCCTCGACAACTGCGAGCACCTTCTCAGCGAGGCGGCACGAACAGCAGAGGCGGTGGCCCGTGCATGCCCACGAGTCGCGGTGCTGACGACGAGCCGCGAGCCGCTGCGGGCTGAGGGGGAGACCCAGTGGCGGGTGCCGTCGCTGTCACTGCCGGCGCTCGACGAAGACCCGGACGCCTCCGACGCGGTGCGCCTGTTCCTCGAGCGAGCCGCTCAGGCCGAACCACGGTTCACGCTCACGCCCGCCAACACCGACGCCGTCGTCTCGATCTGCTGCCAGCTCGACGGCATGCCGCTCGCCATCGAGCTGGCAGCGGCGGGGCTGGGTGCGTTCTCCGTCGACGACATCGCGGCGCGGCTCACCCATCGCTTCCGGCTCCTCACCAGCGGGGTGCGGACGGCGCTCCCCCGTCACCAGACGCTGCGGGCATCGGTGGATTGGAGCCACGATCTTCTCTCGAATGGCGAGCAGATGGTGCTCCGTCGGCTTGGGGTGTTCGCGGGCAGCTTCACCGTTGGCGGGGCCGAGTGGGTCTGCGCCGGTGCAGGCG
>JAUXRW010000090.1 GCA_030681555.1 Acidimicrobiales bacterium | reverse complement strand
GGTGTCGTCGGCCTCGACGAAACAGCTACGCAGCGTGCGCTCAACGTCCTCGAAGTCCATCCCACCTCCCCGCCCCTCGGGCTCGAATCGTGCCACGGTCGGAGACTCGCGCCGCCGGGCGGCGAGGAGCAGTGTCAGTTTCCTGGCGTCGCCTCACACTGACGCCGGGGCCGGTCTGTGATCCGGGGCGATCGTTGAGCCTCCCCAAGATCGCCCGTCGACCTGAAAGTCCCGAGCGAGCAGGCCAGGAGTCGCCAGTGCCTTCAAGCCAGCACCAGCTGGTAGCGGGTGTAGGTCGGGAAGTGAGCGATCGGCACGAAGCCGAGCCGGCCCAGGACAGCCGAACTCCGATGGTTGCCATGGGCAACTCCGGCGAGGACCTCCGACGCCCCGAGCTCGCTTCGGGCGTACTCCAGGAGCGCAGTCAGCGATGCGGTCATGAACCCGCGGCCGCTGGCGTCCTCGGATATCCAGAAGCCGAGACCCCACCGCGGCGGCTCCCCATGGACGAGCGTCATATGTCCGATCAGACGGTTGTCCTTCCAGATCCCGCACCGCACGTCGGCGCTTGCGGGACTGGCGAATCGACGCTCCGTCTCCTCCCTCGTGGACGCGACCAGCTCGGAGTAATCGCCGTGACGGGTCAGGTGGTCCCGATTGGCTTGAACGAGCTCGTAGTAGGCGCCCGCATCAGAGGAGGTGTGCTCGCGAACGATCAGCCCTGGGACCTCAGTCTCAAGCTCGACGACGTCTTCCGCCACGGGACGGGACGGTACCGTCGAAGCCTGAAACCGGCTGTCGTCTTTCTCTGGCGCCGGACCCGTCACGTCGGGAGGACGCTCAATCGTGGGCTCACACCATCAATTCCAAGAATCGGCGTAGGTTGGGGCGATGGGGGTGGTGGAGGACCGACGCTTGGTCGACTCGTATCTCGGGTTCTTCGACTATGTCGTCGATCGCCTCCGGAGCCGTGTTGAGGGTCTAGGCGACGAGGAATACTTGTGGGAGCCTGCGCCGGGCAGCTACACCATCCGTCCTGACGCCAACGGCGTCTGGCGAGCGAATGCTCAGGTAGTGCCGGAGCCCTCTCCACCGCCCTTGTCGAGCATCGCTTGGCGACTCGACCACATCGACTTTGCCGTCGAGCGGAACTCAACCTGGCTCGGCCTTGAGTGGGATAACCGCTTCGACACGCGGGTGACGGGCGTGCCCCCTACGGCCGCGGGTGCTCTCGAACGATTGGATGAGCGATACGCCTACTGGTGGGCAAACCTCAACAAGCTGGACGACAAACTCTTGTGGGAACCGGTGGGAGAGATTGGGGGTCCCTACGGGCAGCAACCGCGTTACGGGTTCGTGGGTCACGTTCTCGACGAGGTAATCCACCATGGAGCAGAGATCGCGATGTTGCGTGACTTCTATCGCGTACCGGTTTTGTCATCCACCTCACCGTGAGAGATGCCCACCGAGGCTGGCGCCACTATGCCGAGTACCTACCGGAAGTAGCTGCCCTGGGCGCTGTTATCGGAGGCTGAATGCGCCCGTTGCGAGTGGATCGGTCGCAGCTGCTTTGGCACCGTCTTCGGGCCAACCATCTCGCCGACCGGCTGGCGTCAGGTTCGTTCGCCGCCGCTGCTTTTGCCGGGCTACAGGACTCAGCCCCCCGCGCCGCGCTCGTTTCCCTCTACTCGCGAGTGAAAGCTGTTGAGGACGGCGATTGGGAGGACCCCTCTTTAGTGCAGACCTGGGCGCCTCGAGGCGCGGTGTTCGTCGTGCCGCGATCCGACCTCGGAGTGTTCGCCCGGGGAATCGTGCCCCGCGACCTGGACGTCCGTCGTGCCTTGGACGAGCTCGGCGCCAGGGCACGTCGTTCGGTCAAGGAGCCTCGTCCCAAGGGCAAGGAGGCGGGAGCCCTGGGGACGATCTCTCCGGTGGTTGCTGCGGGAGTGGCACATGGGCCCCTGGCACGATTGGTGTTCGCGATGGAGGGCATTCAGGTCCGTTGGGATGCCCGCACCACCGTCGTGCTGCCGAGCCCAGAGCCCGAGATCGACGACGAGGACGCTCGGCGAGAGCTCCTCCGCCGATTTCTTCACTCGCTCGGGCCGGCCGGACCGCTCCAATTCGCCCGGTGGGCCGCGATCGGAGTCGAGGACGCCAAGGCGACGTTCGATGTGATCGAAGACGAACTTGTGCCGGTCGATTGGCCGGGCGGGGCGGGGTGGCTGCTTGCCGCTGACGGCGAGCAGCTGTCTGCGGCGACCGCTGTTTCGGGATATCGGTTCGTTGCCTTCGGGGGCGATCCCGTCCTGCAGCCTGGCGAGGACATCGTCGTTCCCGATCGCTCGTTTCAGCGAGCAGCGCTTCCTCGGTGGGCATCCTTGGGGCTCGTGCTCCGAGACGGTCGTGCGGTGGCGTCCTGGGGCCGGAAAGCCGGACGCTGCACGCTGTTTCCGTTTCGACCACTTCACTCGGAAGCAGAAGCCGCGATCGAAGGTGAAGCGTCACAGATGCCGCTCCGGGGTTCCAGCATGCAAGTCCTTTGGCGAAGGGACCTGCAGCATGTTTGAGAAACGGCGGCCGTCGTGAGCAGCGCACTAGCCCTCGACCCTCGGCCCACGAGGAGGCAGGGACTCCTTTTGGGCCTAGTCTTGGCTGCGGTCGCAGCGGCAGGGTGCGGCGGAGGGGACTCAAGCCCGTCGTCCCAGCCTTCCCAGAGCGTCAACGTCCGCATGGAGACGTTCGTCGATACGAGCCGAGGGATCGAAGCTGGGCCGAACCAGGCACCCACGCCGTCCCGAACCCTAGAAACGGCGATTTACCTACCAAGTAGCTCAGGGCCCGCTCCGGCCGGAGGTCGCCCGCTTGTCGTGTTCGCCCACGGGAGCGGCGGGAACCCTGAGTTCTACCGGGTGCTGCTGGAGGCTTGGGCGGCAGCGGGCTACATCGTCGCCGCTCCCCGGCTCCCACGTGATCTCGTAAACCAGCCTGGAGACGTCAGCTTCGTCATCACCGAACTGCTTCGCCTGAGCTCGGCGACAACAGGCCCGTACGCCGGGCTCATCGATGACAAGCGGATTGGCGTTGCTGGCCACTCCGCCGGCGGGGTGACGGCGCTCGGCGTGGCGTTCAACAGCTGCTGTCTCGATGGCCGGGTCCGCGCCGGAATGGTGCTGGCCGCCGACGCACCGCCCTTCTCAAACGGGACCTACTTCACAGGAATCCATACCCCCCTGCTGGTAGTCCACGGCCTAGCCGATCCGACGGTGCCCTTCGCCGAGGGTCGGCGCATCTTCGCGGAGGCGATGCCGCCCAAGATGATGCTGGCTGTGCCGGCCAGCGACGTTCCCAGCGCCGACCACGCCCGGCCGTACGTAGGCACAGACAACCGGCCGCTGCCTGATACGCGGGTTGTCATGGCCACGACCATCGGGTTCTTGGACCGCTACCTGCGCGAC
>JAUXRW010000081.1 GCA_030681555.1 Acidimicrobiales bacterium | reverse complement strand
GGGTCGTCGCCCTCGTTGTGCCCGTGGCGGCGGTAGCAGACCATGTCGATGACGACGTCTTTGTGGAACCGCTGCCGGTAGGCGAAAGCCAGCCGGGCCACGCGGACGCACGCCTCGGGATCGTCGCCGGTCACGTGGAAGATCGGCGCCTGGATGATCTTGGCCACGTCGGTGGAGTAGTAGCCCGTGCGGGCCGACTCCGGGGTGGTGGTGAAGCCGATCTGGTTGTTGACGACGACGTGGATCGTGCCGCCCACGCGATAGCCCTTGATGTCGCTCATGTTGAGCGTCTCGGCCACGACGCCCTGGCCGGCGAACGCGGCGTCGCCGTGCATGAGGATCGGGAGCACCGAGAACGCCTCGGGCCGGTTGATGAAGTCCTGCGTCGCCCGCACCATCCCGACCACCACGGGGTCGACGGCCTCGAGGTGGCTGGGGTTGGCGGCCAGCTCGACCCGGATGTCCTTGCCCGAGCGGGCGACGAACTTCCCGACCTGCCCAAGGTGGTACTTCACGTCGCCCGAGCCCTGCATCGACTCGGGATCGACCTGGCCCTCGAACTCCTTGAAGATCTGGTCGTAGCTCTTGCCGACGATGTTCGTCAGGACGTTGAGGCGGCCGCGGTGCGGCATCCCGATGACCGAGCCGACGAGGTCCGCGTCCGCCGCCGCCTCCAGGATGGCGTCGAGGATGGGGATGGCCGACTCGGCGCCCTCCAGCCCGAACCGCTTCTGGCCCACGTACTTCGTGGCGAGGAACTTCTCGAAGGCCTCTGCCGCGTTCAGGCGTTCCAGGATGTGGCGCTGGTCATCGAGCGGGAGCTCCGGCGAGACGCCCTCCACCTGCTCCTGGATCCAGCGCTGCTCTTCCGGATCCTGGATGTGCATGTATTCGATGCCAATCGTGCGGCAATACGCGTCGCGCAGGACGTGCAGTGCCTCTCCGAGGGCGAGCCGCCCCCGGCCGCCGAGGCCGCCGGTGAGGAACTCGCGGTCGAGGTCCCAGATCGTGAGGCCGTAGCTCGCCGGGTCGAGCTCGGTGGGCATCTGCGGTTCCTTCCACCGCAGCGGGTCGAGGTCGGCGATCAGGTGGCCGCGCACCCGGTGGAGGCGGATGAGGTTCGCCACCGCCATCTGCTTCTCGAGCATCGCCTGCTCGCGATCGATCGGGTTGACGTCACGGCGCCACTGCACCGCCTCGTAGGGCACCTCGAGCGAGCGGAACACCGAGCCGAAGTAGTCGTCCGCCCCGAGGAGGAGCTCCTCGACCCGCTTCAGGAAGAGGCCCGACTCGGCGCCCTGGATGATCCGGTGGTCGTAGGTGGAACTGATGGTGATGACCTTGGAGACGCCGAGGTCGGCCAGCGTGACCGGGTCGGCGGCCTTCCACTCCGACGGGTAGTCGAGGGTGCCGACGCCGACGATGAGGCCCTGTCCGGGCATGAGTCGCGGCACGGACTGCACCGTCCCGATCGTGCCGGGGTTGGTCAGGCTCACGGTGATGCCACCGAAGTCGTCCGGGCTGAGCTTGTTCGAGCGCACCTTACGGATGAGTTCCTCGTAGGCTCCCCAGAAGGCTCGGAAGTCGAGGGTGTCCGCGTCACGCACGACCGGCACCATGAGCGTGCGGCTGCCGTCGCTCTTCTCCACGTCGACCGCGATGCCCAGCCCGACGTGGGGGTGGCGGACGACGAGTGGGTTGCCGTCGGCGTCGGTGGCGAAGCTCGAGTTCATCACCGGCACGGTCTCGTGGATGGCTCGCACCACCGCGTAGCCGATGAGGTGGGTGAAGGAGATCTTCCCGCCCCGCGTGCGCCCCAGGTACCCGTTGATGACCCGCCGATTGACCTCGAGCAGCTTGGCCGGCACCACTCGGAAGCTGGTGGCCGTGGGCACCTCGAGGCTTGCCGTCATGTTGGCGACGATGCGGGCACCGGCTCCCCGAATGGGCTCGCCGTCCGGGGTCGGGGCCCTGGATGGGGCAGGCGCAGGGGCGGGCGGGGCCGCGGGGGCCGGGGCAGCGGCGGCAGGCGCAGTGGCTGCGGGCGGGGCCGCGACAGGAGTCGGGGTGGCCACCTCTGCGTCTCGCCGGTAGTCCTCGAAGAAGTCCCGCCAGCTCTCGCTCACGGAGGCCGGATCGGCCAGGTACTGCTCGTGCATCTCGTCGACGAGCCAGGCGTTGGGCCCGAGTGCGTTCGGGGCCAGGTCGTCGCTCGGGGTCGGGTCATCGGGCACAACCCGAGCGTACCGGCCGCAGGATCCACCACTGGCCCGTGCCCCACGGGTAGACCCGTGGCACCCAGCCCGTAGGCCTAGGGAGGCGGCGCATGGAAGCGGCAGCAGCACCCGGAGGCAGCGACGGCATCTCGTTGCACGATCTCCGCCCCCTGGTCGGCTCCGAGGTGGCCGCCGACACGGACACCGGCCACGTGGAGGGGACGCTCCTCTCCTGCACCACGCGGTCGGCGTGGATCGTGGGCGACGACATCGATCACGTCGTCGCCCTCCCCCACCTCCACGCCATCCGCCTCCGCTAGCGCACCCCGGCGGGCCGGGTGCGGGACCCGCA
Organism: Acidimicrobiales bacterium; assembly: GCA_030681555.1. Classification (GTDB taxonomy): domain Bacteria; phylum Actinomycetota; class Acidimicrobiia; order Acidimicrobiales; family VFJN01; genus VFJN01. Next base: position 205 of record JAUXRW010000081.1, on the reverse strand, counting down.
GGGGTGGCCCGCTACCGTCGGCCGCCATGAGCAGCGCGCAGTTCATCTTCACCATGCAGAAGGTGAGCCGGTTCCACCCCCCGGACAAGGAGGTCCTCAAGGACATCTCCCTGTCGTTCTACCCGGGGGCCAAGATCGGCGTCATCGGCGCCAACGGCTCGGGCAAGTCGTCCCTGCTGCGGATCATGGCCGGGCTGGACGACGG
>JAUXRW010000022.1 GCA_030681555.1 Acidimicrobiales bacterium | reverse complement strand
TTCAACCTGGCGGTGGTCATCGCCTTCGCCCTCTACGCCGTCATCCAGCTGTCCCGGGTGGTTCTCGCCGGCAGCCAGATCGACGACCGGGTGAAGGTGATCATCACCGAGATCGGCCCGGGCTCCAACGTGTCCCGCCTCGACGAGACCCAGAAGCTCAACGAGACCGGGCGCATGGCCGAGGACATCCTCGCCGCCGCCCAGCCGCTGTCCGGCCAGCTCGGCCAGGTCGTGACAGCGGCCCAGAGCATCGACGGCACGGTGAGCCGGATCAACACCACAGCCGGGGAGATCAACCAGACGGTGCGCGGCATCGATGGCACCACCAGGGCACTGCTGCCTGTGGTGCAGAACATCCACGGTGACGACTCCATGAGTGCGCGGACCGGAGGTGTGGCAGCCATCAACAAGCGGGCCCAGGCCGCGCTGCCCGTGGTGCAGGGCATCCAGAGCGACCTGAGCCGAGCCAACATCCTCGGCACGCTGGCGTCAGTGGACCGTCATGCAGTGGCGATCTGCAACGGCACACTCCTCTCCGTCGTCGGCCGGTGCACGCCGCCGGTGCCGGCGACCGGCCCCTAGCGGCGCCCAATCGCATCTACTCGCACCGGCCCGCCGCTCGGCGAAGCGGGCCGGTGCGAGTAGCGTTCCGTCGGCCAATGACCGCCGTCGATGAAGCGCAGCGAGCACAGCTCCGACCACGTCTGGCGGTCGTAGGTGACTGCGGACGTGTCGTCCCAGTTCTCTAGACACATGGCGGGCTCCAGCCCCGCAGCCCTGGCCCGGAGCAAGGCGCTCGAGTTCTCCCGCCGGGTCACCTCGTCAGTGGGTTGCCGCTGACTTCGCGCGACAGGGTCCGCTTGGATTCAGACCACAGGTGAGAGGGTCTGCCGGGCCTACAGGAAGGTCCAGCAACCATGTCCGCACCGCGTCGAGCGAAGCGGTTTCTCACAGCAGAGCAGAAGTACGACCTGTGGCAGCGGATGCTGACCGGGCAGATCACGACCGTGCAGGCTGCGGCGGAAGCGGGCGTGGACCGCTCGACGGTGATGGCCCTGCGCAAGGCCGCCCGCGACGGGGCGATCGCCGCGCTGCAGGCGTCACGACCTGGTCGCCCCAAGGCGGACCGGGCCGAGGCGTCGGAGCTGGCCGGCCTCCGGGCCGAGGTGGTGCGGCTGTCGGCCACGATCGTGGAGCAGGCGGTCGAGTTGGCGGCCCTGCGGGGAAAAGCGGCCTGGGGTTGAGCGGCCCGATCCCAGCCCGAGTCGACAGCGCCGCCAAGACCATCCTGTTGGACCTGATCGACGACGCCGTGAAGGCGGGCTGGACGCTGGGGCGCATCTGCGGGGTGCTGGAGCTGGACCGCCAACGAGCGTGGCGGTGGCGTCACCGCCAGGCTGCGGGCCGCCTCGACGACGCCACGCCGGGCGGTCGGCCCATCCACGGGCTCCTGGCGTGGGAGGAGGCCGAGATCCTGGCCCTCTTCGAGGAGTGGGGACCGATCGACTTGTCGCACCGCAAGCTGGCCCACCGTGGCTCCTACACCGAACGGGTGTGGGTGTCGCCCTCGACGGTGGACCGGGTGCTGGCCCGCAACGGCCTTGCGCTGCAAGGCCTTCCTCGTCCGTCGCGATCGTCGAAGAAGCCCTGGCCCGACTGGGTCGAGTGGCGGCCGAACCAGCTGTGGTGCTGGGACGCCTCGCACTTCTCAATGTGTGCCGCCGCACCGATCGTCTACGGGATCATCGACATCGTCTCCCGCAAGTGGATCGCCAGCCTGCTCTGCGCCGAGGCGACGGGGACCCAGGTCAAGGTCGTGTTCCTGGCCGGGCTGGAGGCCGAGGGGCTGCTCGATGGGCTGGAGTGGCGACTCGACCACCCCGATGACGTCGACCTCGACGACGACGCCGCACCGGTCCTGCTGGCGGTGTCCGACAACGGGCCGGAGATGCGCTCCGGGGAGACCCGGGCGTTCATGGCGCTGCTGTCGATCGGCCAGCACTTCGGCCGGCCCTACACCCCGACCGACCAAGCGTGGATCGAGACGCTGTGGGGCCACGTCAAGGCCGAGAACCCGCACCTGCTCGCCATCGACGACCCCGCCGTGCTCGCCGCCGAGCTCGAACGCGTACGCCGCGACTACAACGCCGTTCGTCTCCACGAGGGCATCGGATATGTGACTCCCGACGACGAGCACGAAGGGCGCGGCGACGCCATCCGCCAAGCCCGCCGGGACGGGCTCACCGCCGCCGACCAGGCCCGCCGAGATCACCACCGTGCCGGCCGCGACGGCGAGCTGTCATCATGAACATCCACACCCGGCCAGCCACCGCTCACTGCGGTCTGATTACCAGCCGGATCTGTCGCGAAGAGTCAGATACACCTCATCGCCATCACGTCGGCCAACAACGTCGTCTTCGGGATCCGCTGCCTCACCGCCCGCTGGTGTCGCGCTGCACGACGGCGAAGGACGGGTCGGCCTCTGAACCTCCATCCCCAGGAGGACGAGTTGGTCGCCCAGGCGAGCCGGGCCGACGACGCCACTCTCATGCGAAAGTGCCCGGCTCTCAGACGCGGGTGAGACCCGACTGGATGGCACAGGCGGGGTGCCAGGACTTCCCGACTGAGTTGTTCTTCCCTTCGGACTCTAACGACGCGGCGCCGGACGGGCGAAGGCCGCCATCGTGGCCGAGATGGTCACTACCCGTCTCGGCGTGGGTGCCATGGGATCATCGGTGAATGGACCCGCTGCGAGTTGTGCTGGAAGCCGAAGCTAGGGACGACGAGGTGGCGGCGTCGCGGCCATCCGGATTGTGCGGGCTTTGAGCACGCTGGATCAACCGGGCGACACGCGCCAGTGCCCGGCGTGCAAGCACGATGCAGACCGCCACGTCCGGCACGGCACCTTCACCGCGCCGGAGCATCTCGGGGGAGCCGACACACCCGTCGCCGGGTGGACGACCTGCCCAGACTGCGACTGCTGGGGCACCTGGGCCATCAGCAATCCGGCCATGTCCGACGAGCTCCGCGCTGTCATCGAGGCCTACCTGGATCGTCTCTACCTGGAGCGTTTCCGGCCGCTCTTGGGTCTCGGTGACGACGTGCCGTTGTAGCGACGCCGACAACTTGGTGAGGAACTCCGGCGCGCCAATAATGCGTGGTCTATGCCGTGGCCGACCCTGCGATCCTCTCGATTTCGTGACCGGATGTCCTTGCGCCGGAACAAGGCGATGGCGACGGCTCCGAATACCAGCAGGTACCCGACCTGCACGGCGAGGCCGACGAGCATGTCGGTCGGATAGCTGTTCTGGATGAACATGTCCCGCCACGCGCTGAGGTAGTGGGTGGGGAAGGCATAGCGGATCTGGCCCAGCTGGCTGATGACGTCGAGTATTTCCGAGACGATGTACACCCCCACGGTGGCGCCGATGGGCGCTGGTGACGGTGTCCGTTGAGTGTTGAGAACAGCATGCCCAGGGCGAGCAGAGCGGTGAAGCCGAAGGCGACGTAGGCCGTGGCGATGGCGTCGCGGCGCAGCAGGGCGCCCCCCGTCGAGACGGAAGACACCGGCGAAGCGAGCCACGCCGGGAAGACGAC
>JAUXRW010000018.1 GCA_030681555.1 Acidimicrobiales bacterium | reverse complement strand
GCAGTAGCGCCGCACGACGGCAACAATCGACTCCGTGTGCCGATAGCGACGAAGAACACCACGCGACCGCTGGACAGCGACTCGACGGCAGTGACCTCGCTGCGCTTCACGTGTCGGAGGAGGTGACGGGCTCTCTCGGGTGGGAAGGGTGTTCCGATGCCGACGTTGGGGGCCGACTGATTACTGGTACTCCCGATCCTCAAGGCCCACATTGGACCCCGACGCCTCAACCCCGATGCCTACGTGTTCGTCGGGCAGTACGGAGCGCAGTGGAACCACTCAAACTTTCGCGGGCGCTTCTGGAAGGAGGCGGTCACCCGAGCGCACGAGGCGGACCCGACGTTCCCGCTGGACCTTCGGTTCTACGATCTCCGCCACACGTTCGTGAGCCTGTCTGCCGCCGACACCCCAATCCACGAGGTCAGTCGCCTCGTGGGCCACTCCTCGATTGCAGTGACCGCCGAGATCTATGGCCACATGTTCCCGACCCGGATCATCGAGACCGCGACCGGACTGGGCGACGCCCGCCGTGTCGCCCTGACGCTCGCATAGCGTTTGGCGGCATGACCGATCGTTTGCAGCGGCTCCTGAGCTAGCTCGGGACCTCGGCGTCCAGCCGAACGCGCTCCGGGACTGGCTGCGGGCGACATACCCGCTTACGGACGACCTCCACCGGGCCCGGTGGTATCTGACGGCCGAGATGGTGGCCGCAGCCCGAGCGCACGCCCCATCGGCTCGACGCATGACCACCTGCGCACAGAGCGCGGCCGGCGCGGATACCGTCGCCCGGTGCCTGGCGAGCCCGATCAGACCCGGGCGATCGCGATCTCCCTCGGGGCCGGGCTGCTGGGCGCCGTCCAGCCGGACGTCAACGCCGCGCTGGGGGAACGCCTCGACAGCTCGCTGCTCGCTTCCCTCGTAAACTTCCTCGTCGCACTGGCCGTCACGTCGGCAGTCCTGTCGCGACGGCGCGGCACGCGGCAGCACCTCGCGGACGTGCGGGGCTGGCCGGTGCCCGGGTGGACACGCCTGGCCGGGCTCGGCGGTGCGGTGGTGGTGCTGGCGGGGGTGGTGACTGTCGAGCGGCTCGGCGTGGCCGTCTTCTCGATCGCCTTCTTCGCCGGGCAGATGGCGTTCGGGCTCGCCGTCGACCGGCTGGGCATCGCTCCCGGTGGACGGCGCCCGATCACCCGGGTTCGCGTCGGTTCGGTCGTGCTGGCGATGGCTGCTGTCGTACTGGCGCAGCTGGGTTCGCCCGTCGGTGATCTGGCCCCAGATCTCGTCGTGTTCGTGGTTGCGGCGGGTGCGGCCTCCGCACTCCAATCGGCCTGCAACGGCCGGATCGCGTCTGCCCTCGGCGACCCGGTCGCGGCGACCGCTCTCAACGTGGTGGTCGGTACCGTCTGCCTCGCCTCGATCGCGGCGGTGGTGGCACTGGCCGGCAACCTCGACCCCCCGCTCTGGCCCACCGAGCCGTGGCACTACGCGGGCGGCCTCCTGGGGGTGACCATCGTGCTGGCCCTGGCCGCGGCGACGAGCGCGATCGGCGTGCTGCGGGCCACCATCGCCATGCTGGCCGCTCAGCTCGTCGCCGCGTTCATGCTCGATTGGGTGGCACGCCATGAACCGCCGACGGGCGGCGCGGTCGCCGCCGCCGTGCTGCTCATCCTCGCGGCGTCGCTCGTCAACCGCAGTCGGGTCACTCCAGCCGCGATTTCTTGAGGTCTCAGGTGATCATCGGGCATCGTGCCGCGTCAGCCACCGGGCAGGGGTTGAGCAAAGCTGAGCTCGTGTCCGTCCGGGTCCCGTAGGTGGAAGTACCGCTCGTCCCACGGCGCGTCGGTCGGTGACGTGTCCGGGCGGTACCCGGCTGTCAGCGCGCGGGCGTGCATGGCGTCGACGTCGTTAACCCAGAACACGATGCGGCCCCATATGGCCGTGTCGCCCCGCGTGCCGGCCTGGAGGTTCAGGTAGCCGTCGCCGACCGTGAAGCTCGTGAAGTCCGCCGCCGCGCCGCCGTAGCGAAGCCGGAAGCCGAGCGCCTCGTAGAACGCCACCGAGCGGGCCATGTCCACGGTCACCAGCGTCACGGCGCTGATCCGCTCGACCGTCACGGCCAGGTGCGGCCGAACCAGCGCTGGACGCGGCTCGAGCCGAACTCCGCCTTGGCGGCGGTCAGCGCCTCCGACGCCTCGATGTACTCCGGAATCTCCACGCCGCACCTCCTCGGTCGCAGAGGGTATCGATCACCGGGCCTCCGCCCGGCCGGAAGGGCGGCAGCGGCCGCGTACGCTCCTGGCCATGCGCTTCGGGATCGACATCGCACAGCAGCGGATGCCATGGGACGAGGTGGTGAGCCGTGTGCGGTTCGCCGAGGACCTCGGCTTCGACGGGGCCTGGGGGTTCGACCACTTCCAGCCGATGTACGGCGAGGGGCCAGGCGAGGCCTTCGACGGCGTCACCACGCTCGCCGCCCTCAGCGGGGTCACCTCGAAGATCCGGCTGGGCCTGCTCGTCACCGGCGTCACCTACCGCCATCCCTCGGTGTTCGTCACGCAGATGATCACTGTCGACCACGCGTCAGGCGGTCGGCTCGAGCTGTCGCTCGGCGCGGCCTGGTTCGACAAGGAGCACACCGAGCTCGGTATCCCGTTCCCCAGCACCGGCGAGCGCTTCGACCTGCTCGAGGACGCTCTCGAGATCACCACCCGGCTGATGACGGGCGAGAAGGTGTCCTACGACGGCAAGGTCGTGTCCCTGAGCGATGCCCAGGTGCTGCCCCGACCCGTGCAGTCCCCGCACCCACCCATCTGGGTCGGCGGCAACGGTCCCAAGCGAACCTTGCCACTGGCCGCCCGCTACGCCGACGTGTGGCACGCCTTCGGCACCCCCAACAGCCTGGCGGAGACCTCGGCCCGGCTCGACGAGCTGGCGACGGAGGCTGGGCGGGACCCGGCCTCCATCCTGCGGGCCGGGTCCCTGTCGCTGGACGATCTCGAGACCGCCCGCAAGCACGCCGCCAAGTGGCGCGACGCGGGCTTCGGCTACCTCGTCTGCGGCTGGCCCGGTGCCGGCCGCTCCCAGGTCGAGGCCTTCGCCCAAGAGGTCATGCCCGAGTTCGCGTAGCCACCGATCGTCTGTGAGCGGGCGGCGTGATGTTGAGCGGTCGCTCGAAGAACGAGACCTCCCCGGCCGGGAGGCACTGAGCTCCGGGTCGGTGCCGAAACCGTCGCAGTGCTGGGCACTCAGGACCAGGATCGGCTCGAAGGTGTGCTCGCCGACCCTGACCGCCGGCATGACCGGCAGGAGCGAGGCCGTCGGGTACGGGAAGCCCCAATGGCCGGGGTCCACCTGCTCGGCATGGATGTCGGTGCGCACCATGTCGCTGGGGTCGAAGGTGTGGACCCGCTCGTGCTCCGTGCCCCCGTCGATGACGATCTTCACGGCGTCGAGCTGGCGAGAAAGTCGTCGATCCGGGCTGGGCGGGAGGGCCCGTACCCGGGCGGGTAGACGTTGCCGGCCGCGTCGTCGGTGATCCAGAACAGCCATGGGACCCAGCGTTCGCCGGAGCTGATCGTCCGGCACTCGACGGTGCGGAACTGCTCGGCATGCCATACAGCTCGTTCAGATCGACGCCGAGCTCCGTGACGCAGTGGTTGGCGTCCCGGTGACCCGGCGGATCCGTCCGGCCCGCCGATGCTCCCCGCCCGCGAGCACCAACGATGGCGACACGATGCCGACACGATGCCGACGACCAGCAGAACCCGTCCGATGATGCGATTGTTCTGACTCGACATGTTCGTCCCCTTCCCCGCCCGCCTCAGCTGGCCGCGGACTCGCTCTTGTCCTCGGTCATCGCGGCCACGCGTCGAGCGTGGCGAGCATGCTCCCCCGCAGGTCGGTTCGACGATCCTTCCGTCCGCCGAGGGTGCCGATGATGAACCAGCCGAAGCGGGTGAGTCGCTCTCGGACCGGGACAGACTCGCCATGCCACCGTCCCTCGGAGATGATCGACAAGGCTTTCGAGTTGGCGACGATTGAACTGGCCGCGTCCGACGATGTTCGCGTCGAGAACGATCCGGCTCACGGCCCGAACCTAGAGGCGTCACGCCGCGTGTGCCCATGCACCTAGAGCGTCATGTCGAGGAACGGTGAAGCCCGACGGGGCTCGCCGCGGGCGTGAAAAGGGCGCTGCGGTCCTCGTGTTCGAGTAGGACACCAAGGAACGCGACCTGCGGTTTCGTGAGAAACACACAGGTCGAGTGGCTTGCGCGCTCGGAGGGACTCGAACCCCCAACCTTCTGATCCATAGGGAGATGAAGTCAGATGCTCGACCTGCGGCTTCGAGCGTTCCGGCAGGTCAGCAAGCGCACCTCCTGCCACCTGCTGCTACCGCGAACTACCTGTCACCCCCTGTTCGATGGATTCTGATGGACTCGCTGGAGGTCACTCATATCGTCACGATGGTCACCCGGACGGGGTCGACGACGGCCGCCATGTCGTCCGGATCGCTCGTGAGGATCGTGACCGGTCCACGGTCCGCGACGGCATGCACGGTGGCGCCGACGTGCGCGTCGGCGACCGACACGCCGACGCGTGCCACCAACTCCGCGGCGACGTTGGCGTTCGCTGAGTCGAGCGGCACGTCGCTGATCCGTAGGTGGTTGATGAGGGCGGCCGCCGGCGCTCGCCGATCCCAACCGGCCTCGACCCGGACGGCCGTGGATACGACGACGTCGAGCGGCATCGCTTTGCGCTTGCGCTGCGCCACGACCTGCACGTGAGCGACCACCTGCGCATGCTTCGGATGGCCGGTGGCGCGCAGCGCCTGGACGGCTTCGTTGTCGAGGACCACGGTTCTCGGAGGCGTCATCCCGCAACCGCGGCTTGTGCTTCGGCCCACAAAAGCACGTCGTCGGCGTCAGCGTCGGGACGCGACTTCACGATCTCGGCGGCCGCGCGACGAACGACGTCAGGCCGCGACGCCAGCGGATGGCCGTCGAGCTGCGTCGCAGCGACGGCAAGGTCGGCGAGCGACGGACGGGCCTTCGGATGCTCGCGATAGTGGCTATCGAGCGCAGCCTGGAGCACGACCGCCTCAAGCCGACTGCGAAGCGCGTCCGCAGTCAGCGCCGTGGTGGAGGGCGCGACGTGGAGGTGCTCCACCGCCAACGCGGCAGCATCGCGGAGCGCCTCCGGGATGCGCATCGAGGTCCCGACCGTCCGTTCGTCCTGCGCATCCAGGAGCGTGCCGATCCGGGTGATCACATCACGTCGCTTCACGGCGACAATGTAACACAAGGCTGTGGTACACGCAGCGAGAGGACTCCTACCGTGCGCCGGCCTTCAACCAGTTCGCGCTCGCGGAAGTAGCTGCACCCCGATCGGCCCTTGTGGGCTAACCCCACGGCCGACGGGCGGCTCGCGTTATGAGGCGGTCGCGAACGGCCTCCCGGATCGCCCGCGCTTCGTGCCGCGTACGTCTGCTGTGCTCGCTGATCGGTCGGGCAACTTCTATGAGAGGCAGCGGGTCGCGCCGGCTTGGTCGCCGGAGTCTGTCCGATCGACGCGGAGTGCCATATCGTGTGGGCACGTTTCCTATCGGTGGTCCCGTGGGCGAGGGAGGTCAACTGAACCGTACGTTTTGACGTGGCCTCAACCAGGGGCCACGTAGAAGGCCCCCGACTGCGCTAACAGCCGGGGGCCAAGCCCAGACCGGGAAGTCGCTCCCAGACCGGACCGCAAGGCGCACCGTAGCGCCTCCTCCTGCGAGACGGCCCCCGGCCGACCGCAGAGAGGAGGTGAGGACATGCCCTACCGCCGCAAGCGCAGCAGCGACACCTGGCACTGGTGCCGCAACTGCTCGAACTGGCCGACGAGCGACTTCGTCGAGCAGTCGAGCAAGCCGACGACTGGCGAACTCGACAACGAGTGCCAGGCGAAGGTAGCCGCGGGCTCCTGCTCCCGCTGAGTGAGCGTTCGGGTGGCGCTCTCCGACGAGCGCCACCCGCTCGCCACCGCACAAGTCCGCGGCGGGGAACGCTCATCGAAAGTGGTCGTAGTCTCGGCGACCGGGCAAGTGGACTGAGGACGAGCATGTCAATGATCGGTTCGTGGATCGACGAGGCAATCGAGCGGTACGGGCTGCCACGCGTGCTCCTGGCTCCAGGCGGGGTGATCGCCTTCCTCGCCGCACTGGGGTTGACCGCGGGAGCGGGCGCACCTCTCCTCGGCGCTCTCGTGGCGTTTGAGACGCTGGTGGTGCTGACACACCTCATCAGGGGTTTGAGCGCCGAGCGGCGTCGGAGCGCAAGCCTGGCGGAGATCGTCGAGGCGTACGCCGGTCGACTGATTGACGGGGATCCAAGCGCGTATTCGGTCACGTCGTGGAGCGAGCACTTCGGCTTCAAGGCCAAGGGTGACGCGACGATCACACGAGACATCGTCCTCCTCGTGTCTGGCTCATCGCCTCTTGTCGTCTACGAGCAGTCGGTAAGCGCGGCGCACGCGGTTCCAGAGCGCGGCCGTCGACGAACGTCAGCCCACGTCAACCTCGTGAATGACGATGGATCCGCAGGAGTTGCGGTCCCGGTCACCCGTCGTTGGCCGAACGACAGCACTCTCACCCTCCACATTCACCTCCATCAGCAGGTCGAGCCTGGAGAGTCGGTACACATCCAGTCGACCTGGGGATGGAGGGGATACTCCCGCGCTCTGGTTGATGATGGGCAGCCAGAGGAGTTCTACTGGCGATCTAAGCGTTCCTGTGACGCTCTCGACGCCACGCTCGTCTTTGATCGCGACTGCACGATGAGCCCCGGACTTCGAGTCACAGCCCGTCCGGGTTGCGCTAGCCCGACGGTCAGCGTTGCCCCGACGGCATCGTCACGATCACGGCCCGCTATACAAACCTGGCGATCGACAAGAAGTACGGCTTCCTGTTGGACACCGCGCCCTAGGGAGGTTGTCCCGGGTCTTGTTGAAGTGAGGTGGCGGTCCCCCGCCTGAGACCTGCCGGCTGGTAGGTGTCGGGTTCGACCAAGAACACCGAGACAGGGGACCACCACCATGAAGACCGTATCGACCTTGCGCGTTGTCGGAGACGATGACGCCACCGTGTTGCCGACTCTGTCGGCCGAGCTGCAGCTGGCGTTCGCTGATGTCGCGGAGCTGGCCCGTGAGGGCCTGCTGGCGATGAGCGTCGCTGTCGGGCTGCGCGTGATGAACGAGATGATGGATGCCGAGGTGACCGACCGGGTCGGGCCCAAGCACGCCAAGCTGCCCGAGCGCACCGCGTCGCGGCACACCGCTGCGCCCGGGTCCGTCGTGCTGGGCGGCCGGCGACTGCCGGTGACCCGGCCCCGAGCGCGCACCGTCGACGGCGACGAGGTGCAGCTGGCCACCTACGCCACGTTCGCCAACGACGACCTGCTCAACCAGGTCGTGATGGAACGGATGCTGGCCGGGGTCGCCACCCGCCGGCACCGGGCAGTCGCCGAACCGGTCGGCGACAAGGTGACCGCCAGGTCGAGTTCGACGTCGCGCTCCGCTGTGTCCCGCCGGTTCAAGACGGCGACCACCAAGGCGCTCGACGAGCTGATGGCCCGGGACCTGGGCGAGCTGCGGGTGGCGGCGATGATGATCGACGGGGTCTTCTTCGCGGGGCAGTGCTGCGTGGTGGCCCTGGCCATCTGCGCGGATGGGACCAAGGTCCCAGTCGGGCTGTGGCTGGGCGACACCGAGAACAAGACCGTCGTCACCCACCTCCTCGCTGACCTCTCGGCCCGGGGTCTCGATGCCAGCGCCGGGATCCTGTTCGTCCTCGACGGCTCCAAGGCGCTCGCTGCCGGGGTCCGCAAGGTGTTCGGTGACCTGGTGCTGATCCAACGATGCACCCTCCACAAGCGCCGGAACGTCACCGACCACCTGGCCCGCGACGAGCGGCCGTTCCTGGATCGCAAGCTGGCCCGCGCGTTCAACAACCCCGACCCCGACGCGGGGCTGCGCGCCGCGAAGGAGCTCGCCCGCCTCCTCGAGGACAAGCACCCCGACGCAGCGGCCAGCCTGCGCGAGGGCCTCGATGACATGTTCACGGTCCGCCGCCTCGGGCTCTCCGAGCGGCTCTGCCGCACCCTGACCAACACCAACACCAACACGATCGAGTCGATGATCTCCGTCGCGAAGACGACGACGCGGAACGTGAAGCGCTGGCGGGACGGCAAGATGATCAAGCGCTGGGTCGCGGCGGGGATGCTCAACGCCGAGCGCAGCTTCCGTCGCGTCAAGGGCGCCAAGGACATGCCCACCCTGCTCGCCGCCCTCGCCCGCCACGTCGACAAGCTCAACGAGGAGGCCGCCGACGACACCGCCCTGACCGCGTAGCCTCACCCCGGACCGTCACCGAACTTCAACAACGGTCGGGACATCCTC
>JAUXRW010000058.1 GCA_030681555.1 Acidimicrobiales bacterium | reverse complement strand
ACGATCACCTGCACGGCGGCGAGGAAGTGGGACTCCTGGGCGACGAACAGGACGGCGATGCCGAACAGCGTCGCCACGAGCGACAGGGCCGCGTGCACGGGGTTGGGGTTGAGCACCACGCCGAGGGCGCCCGCCAGGCAGATGGCGGCCGCGATGGCGAAGACGACGAGCTCCATCAGTGACCACCCCCGTGACCGTCGTCGTGCTGCTCGTGCTCGTCGTGGCCCTGCTCGTGGACCTCGGCCTCGATCACCGGGTCTTCGCCCGTGCGGCTCGAGGGTTCGATGGCCGTCTGCCCCTGCTCGGGCGGCTTCACGCCGAACCCCAGCTCGCCGGACCAGGCGACCCGGCCCTCGTAGGCGGCGGCGCCCGACGGCGCCGTGGCCCGCACCCAGGCGGACGACAGCTCGGCCACCTCGGCCAGGTCGGACCAGTCCTCCCACGGCAGCTGCTGCGGGAGCCCGTCGTCGCCCACGACCAGCTCGGCCTTGGTGTAGATGGCGTCGGTGCGGTTCGTGAAGGAGAACTCGAAGAGCTTCGACTCCGTGATGGCCTCGGTGGGGCACGCCTCGACGCAGAGGTCGCAGTGGATGCAGCGGAGGTAGTTGATCTCGTAGACGAAGCCGTAGCGCTCCCCGGGCGACACCGGGTCGTCGGGCTCGTTGTCGGCGCCGCGCACGTAGATGCAGCGGGCCGGGCAGACGCCGGCGCACAGCTCGCACCCGATGCACTTCTCCATGCCATCCTCATAGCGGTTGAGGACGTGCCGGCCGTGGAGCCGCTCGGCCTTCTCCCGCTTCGGGCCGCTGTCCTTCACGTACGGGACGGTGACGGTCTCCCCCGTCCGGGTGCCCTTGAACAGCTTGCGGAAGGTGACCTCGAAGCCCTTGAGGTAGCCCATCAGTCGAGTGCTCCTTCCAGCTCGTCCCGACGCCGTTCGGCCGTCCGCATGGCCGCGGTGAGCAGCGCGTAGCCACCCATCAGCACCGCGAAGCCGATGGCGACGACGAGGGCGAGGTTCCAGTCCTCGTCGCGGGCGATGTTGATCGTGGCCAGGAGCAGGAGCCAGCCCAGCGAGAGCGGGATCAGCACCTTCCAGCCGAGGTCCATCAGCTGGTCGTAGCGCAGCCGGGGCAGCGTGGCGCGGAACCACACGAAGACGAACAGGAAGATGAAGAGCTTGGCGAGGAACCACAGCGGTCCCCACATCCAGTCCGGACCGAAGAGGGTCGGGCCGGCCGGGCCGCCGAGGAAGAGGGTCACGATGATCGCCGACATCGTGACGGTGTTCATGAACTCGGCGAGGAAGAACAGGGCGAACCGGATCGAGGAGTACTCCGTGTGGAAGCCGCCCACCAGCTCCTGCTCCGCCTCCACGAGGTCGAACGGAGGCCGGTTCATCTCGGCGGTGCCGGCGATCAGGAAGATCACGAACGGCACCACCCCGGTCACGATGATGTTCCACCGCGGGAACGGGCCGAATCCGTCACCGGCCTGGCTCATCACGATGTCGTGCGTGGAGAGCGACCCGGCGAGCAGCACGACGGCCAGCACCGACATCCCGAGCGCAGCCTCGTAGGACACCATCTGGGCCGACGCCCGCACCGAGCCGAGCAACGGGTACTTCGAGCCCGACGACCAGCCAGCCAGCATCACGCCGTAGACGGCGATCGACGAGCAGGCCAGGACCAGCAGGATCCCGATGGGCGGGTCGGCCAGCTGGAGGAAGGTCTCGTGCCCGAAGATCTTCACCGCGCCCTGCTTCTCCTCCGAGAAGTTCCCGCCGATGGGGATCACGGAGAACACGAGGAAGGCCGGCACCACCGACAGGAACGGGGCGAGGATGAACACCTTGCGGTCCGCCCGGTCGGGCAGCAGGTCCTCCTTGAAGAAGAACTTCACGCCGTCCGCCAGCGTCTGGAACAGGCCGAAGGGGCCGGCCCGGTTGGGCCCGAGCCGGTTGCTCATGTCGGCGTGGACCTTGCGCTCGAACCACACCATGAACAGCACCGACAGGAGCAGCAGCCCGAAGGTGACGACGACCTTCAGCAGGACGATCAGGACCTCGGCGAGGCCGATGTCACCGGTGAGGAGCGGGTCGAGGGCGAACATCACGGCACCACTCGCACGTCGTTGACGGTGGCCGTCGCGTCGATCAGGACCGACGCCTGGGCCCCGGGCTGGTTCACATAGACGGCCGCCGCGCCCCGGGCCACGCCCTCGTCCACGAACACCGGGAGCGACACGCTCCCCTTCGGCGACGACACCGTGACGGTGGTGCCGGCCGGCACCCCTACCCGGTCGAAGTCGTACGGGTGCAGCCGCAGCGAGGCGCCCGGCGCCAGCCCGGCGAGCGACGGCGACCGCTGCACCGACGTGCCGAGGTCGTACATCTTCCGGGTGGCCACGAGGCGGAGGGAGTACGCGTCGACCGCAGGCGGTGCGGCGACGGAGACGGCCTGGAACCCGATCAGCGGCGGGCGGCTGCCGGAGCCGCTCGTGGCCTGCGGTCCGCCCTGGGGGCCCGTCGCCGGTTCGTCGCTGGCGACGGCGTCGGACTGGGCGGCCACAGACTCGGCGTTGTCCTGCTGGGCGGCCGCCGGGTCGTCGGCGGCGTCGGCCCGGAGGGCGGCGGCGGCCGCGTCGGCCTCCGCGGCGACGGCCTCGCCCGGACGGTCATCCGCCCCAGCGTCGGCG
>JAUXRW010000038.1 GCA_030681555.1 Acidimicrobiales bacterium | reverse complement strand
GTCGAACCCGACACCTACCAGCCGGCAGGTCTCAGGCGGGGGACCGCCACCTCACTTCAACAAGACCCGGGACAACCTCTGGGGCGACGCACCGACCGCCAACCTCGCTAACGTGCGCGCAAGTGGAACGAACTAGGAGCGACCGCACATGAGCATTCTCGGAAACCGGGTCGAGCGGGTCGAAGACGCACGCCTCCTCGTCGGACAGCACTGCTACACGGAGGACATCGCGCTGCCCGACATGCTGCACGCTGCGTTCGTCCGAAGCTACGAAGCACATGCCGAGCTGCGCGGCATTGACACCTCGCGGGCGACGGCGAGTCCCGGGGTCGTCGCTGTGTTCACCGCCGATGACCTGGGCGATGACCTCCCACTGGTGCCGACTGGCGGCGGCTTCGTCCCCCTTCCCGGTCTGGAGCAGCCAAGCCTCGCCCGCGGGCGAGTCCGCTACGTAGGCGAGCCGATCGCCGTCGTCTTGGCAGAGAGCCGCTACGCCGCGGTCGACGGAGCGAGCGCGATCGAGATCGACTACGAGCAGCTGGCTGCCGTCGTTGACCCCATCGCCGCCCTCGATCCTGGGTCGCCGGTGATCTGGGAAACGTGGGGCACGAACCAGATCGGCGGTCTGGCAATGCCGAGGCCCGACGATCTGCTGAAGGACGCTGACGTGGTCGTCGACGGCGCGATCCTGAACCAGCGGGTTGCGTCGGTCTCGCTCGAGCCGCGTTCCGTCCTCGCGGGCTGGCACCCGGAATCAGGCGAGTTCACGGTGTGGTCCTCCACCCAGCAGCCCCACAAGTTGCGCGATGACATCGCCGCGGCCCTGCACGTCGAAGCGAGCGAGGTGCGGGTCATCGCGCCGGACGTTGGCGGCGGCTTTGGCGCCAAGGCGAACGCATACCCCGAGGAGCTCCTCCTCCCCCTGCTCGCTCGCCGGCTCGGGCGCCCCGTGCGCTACACCGAGACACGGAGTGAGAACATGATCGCGACCACCCATGGACGGGCGCAGCACCAGCACTTCACGATCGGCGCGAAACAGGACGGGACCGTGGTGGCGCTCAGCGCAGAGCTCGTCGGTGATGTCGGCGCGTATCCGAGCATGACACCGATGCTCTTGATGGCCACTGGCATGATGGCGCAAGGCACCTATCGGTTTCCACGTGTGCACGTCAGCTCGCGCGGGGCGATGACCAACACGACCCCGACGTCGGCCTACCGCGGCGCTGGCCGCCCGGAGGCCACGTACCTGATCGAACGAGCGCTCGATCACCTCGCCCTCGAGCTCGACATGGACCCCGCCGAGCTGCGTCGACGCAACCTGATCCCGGCCGACGCGTTCCCCTACGCGACCGTCACGGGAGTGACCTACGACAGCGGGAACTACCCTGCCCTGCTCGAGACGCTCCTCGCAGCGATGGGCTATGAGGAACTGCGGGCCGAGCAGCACCGGCGACGAAGCTCGGGTGCCAGCCCACTGCTCGGCATCGGAATCGCCTGCTACGTGGAGATCACTGGTGGCATCGGCCTCAGCGAGGACGCCACCGTCGAGGTTCTCGACAACGGCCGCGTACAGGTCCTGACCGGCACGTCGCCACACGGTCAGGGTCACGCCACGACGTGGTCGCAGATCGTCGCGGACGAGCTCGGCGTGCCGATGGACCACATCAAGGTGATCCACGGAGACACGGCGCTCGTGCCCACAGGAGGCGGCACCGTCGGAAGCCGCTCTGCCCAGTTCGGCGGCTCCGCGGTGCAGAAGGCGTCAGCACAGCTCGCGGACCGCCTGCGCGACCTCGCCGCTCACCTGTTCGAAGCCGCGCCTGAGGATATCGAGCTCATAGCTGGCGCTGCGGCGGTGCGGGGCACACCGGCCAAAGCAGTCACGTTGCAAGAGCTTGCGGTCGCCGCGGCCGACCCGACCCGCCGTCCCGCCGACTTCGAAGAAGGGCTCCGCGTCGAAACCACCTTCACCCAGGCGGGCGTCACGTTCCCCTCTGGCGCGCACGGCGCAGTCGTCGACGTCGACCCCGACACCGGCAAGGTCGATCTCCTCAGGCTGGTCGCGGTCGACGACTGCGGCAACATCCTCAACCCGCTAATCGTGGAGGGCCAGATCCACGGCGGCCTCGCCCAAGGCGTGGCGCAGGCGCTGTTCGAGGAGATCTCGTTCACCGCAGAAGGTCAACCACAGGCCACGACCCTGACCGACTACCTCACCCCGGCAGCGTCAGAGCTCCCCCGGTTCGAGACCCACGAAGTGGTCACCCCCAGCCCGTTGAACCCGCTCGGCGTCAAAGGCGTCGGGGAGTCCGGCTCGATCGGCTCGACCCCCGCCGTCGTGAGCGCCGTCTGTGATGCGCTGAGCCACCTCGGTGTTCGCCACATCGATCCGCCCCTGACGCCAGAGAAGGTCTGGCGCGCCGCGCACCGACCCGATGCGACGGCGTCATGACAACGCAGACGGCGTGGTCAGCCCTCCCACGCAGAGGTCGACGATGAGCTCACCCACCTCCTTTGCCGACAAACCCGCTTGCGGTCGATACCAGCGTGCAACCGAGTTCGCCATGCCCACCATCGCCAGCGCCGACGGCTTCGCCGGCCGCCGCGCGAACGTACCCTCGTCCATGCCGACCTCCAGCAGGCTGGCGATGGCACCGATGTAGGCCCGCTCACCCGACTCAAGCCGCTGACGGGCTGCAGTCGGAAGCTCCGAGACCTCCGCCTGGAAGACAGAGAAGAGCCGAGGCTGACGGATGAACGCGCTCGCGTGATCCAGCAGGATCCCGCGCACCTTGTCCAAGGTCGTTCCGTCCTCGGCCAAGCGCTTGTCAAGCTGCGTCATGAGGTGCAAACCGGCCATATCTGATAGGGCCGCCAGCATCTCCTGCTTGTTCTCGAAGTAGTAGTAGAGCGCGGCACGAGTGAACCCCATCGCCTTCGCGACGTCGTTCAGGGTGGCCGCCCGGTACCCCTTCTTCCCGAAGATCTCCGCGGCCACATCGAGGATCTCCTCGCGCCGCGTGTTATCCAGCCGATCGGTCGGCACTCGCCGGACTCCCTCCAGACCTCTCTTCACTGGCCACTGCATAGCAGGTACGAGCGACGTTGATCAGCACCCGAGCGCCCGAGCGATGACGGTCCGTTGGATCTCATTGGTGCCTTCGCCGATCTCGAGGATCTTCGCGTCGGCATAGAACCGTGAAATGGCGCTCTCGCGCATGTAGCCATACCCGCCGTGGATCTGCAACGCCTCCGACGCTGAGCGGTTCGCCACCTCCGAGGCGAAGAGCTTGGCCATCGCCGCCTCGGTCGCGTACGGCCGGCCCGCATCGTACAGCGAGGCAGCCCGATAGGTGAGCCACCGGGCCGCTTGCAGCTCCGTAGCGATGTCCGCCAGCTTGTGCTGGATCGCCTGGAACTCTGAGATCGAGCGTCCGAACTGGCGGCGATCCTTGGCATGTGCAAGTGCGAGCTCGAGCGACGCACGTGCCAACGACACCGACAGCGCGGCGATCGAGATCCGTCCGGCTCCGAGGATCTCAAGGAACTGCCGGAGTCCGGCCCCCTCGGCCCCGACGAGGTGATCAGCGGGTACCCGGCAATCATCGAAGACGAGCTCCCGCGTGTCCAACCCATGCCATCCGAGCTTCTTGAGCCGCTCTCCCAGCTTGAACCCCGGTGTACCCGCCGGCACGACGAACGAGCCGTACCGCTTGCGCCCGTCCTCCTCGCGGCCGGTCAACGCTAGCAACGTCACACCGAGGGACATCTCCGTACCGGCATTGGAGATGAACATCTTCGTCCCGTTGATGACCCATTCGTCGCCGTCGCGGACCGCTCGGGTGCGGATGCCGGCGGCGTCCGAGCCGGCCTCGGCCTCGGTCAATCCGAAGGCGCCTAGCTTGGTGCCTTCGGCCAAGGGTCGAAGCCAACGTTCCCGTTGCTCCTCAGTGCCAAAGGCGAGCAAGGGCAGCGAGCCGATCGTGGTGTGCGCGTTCCACGCCGCTGCGAACGATTGATCCGCGACGCCGATCTCCTCCATTGCCGCGACGTAGCCCACCATCCCGGCATCGGTCCCGCCGTAACGCTCGGGCACCAGGAGGCCCATCAGCCCGAGCTGGCCGAGCTGGCGCATCACATCGACAGGGAAGTACTCCTTCTCCCACCAGTCAGCGGCCTGCGGGGCGATCACCTCGCGCGCGAATCGACGCGCCAGCCCCTGCAGAGCTTCCTGATCAGCTGATAGCTCGAAATCCATTCACACCTCCCCCACGTCGATGAGCACCTTCATGTGGCTGCCGCGGTCAGCGAGCAACACCTCGAACGCGTCTTCAACTGCGCGATCGAGAGGCACAACCCCCGTGATGAGAGGCGTTGGGTCCAGGCGACCGGCGGCGATGAGCTCGATCACCCGGGGCAGGTCGTGGTTGTACCCCAAGCTGCCGATGAGCTGCCGCTCGAACAGAACGACGCGGTTCGTCCTCAGTTCGCCGTGGCCGTGTCCCACGCCCACCAGCACGATCCGACCACCGCGGCGGGCGGTGTCGACCACGCCGTCGAGCAGTGCGGGCACCCCCGTGCATTCGAAGACGACGTCAGCCCCGACTCGACCGGTCGCTTGGTACGTTTCCGCACGGACATCATCCACGAGCGGATCGAACACCGCGGTTGCGCCGAGTCGCGCGGCCCACTGCCGGCGCTCCGCACTCGGCTCACTGACAAAGGTGGCGGCCGCGCCGGCCAGCTGGGCGGCGAGCAGGACTGCGGCACCGACCGGACCGAAGCCGTGGACCAACACGGTGTCGCCCACCCGCACATCACCTCGCGACACCGCGTGCAACCCGACCGACAGAGGTTCGGCAAGGGCCGCCGAGCGATCGTCGACGGCATCGGGAACCACCACGAGCCCAGCGGCCGGGACGCGCACCAACGGCGCGAGGGCGCCGGGGGAGGCGAGGCCAACGGAACCGCCAGTGCGACAGATGTGGTACTCCCCACGGCGGCACCAGTAGCACGTGCCGCACCTCCAGCAAGGGTCGACTGCGACCCGCGCGCCGACCGGAACCTCGACGTCGACGCCCACCGCAACGACGCGCCCCGTGAACTCATGACCGAGCGCGAACGGCGGCGCCTCACCAGTGAGCGGATGGCGGCCGGGCCGGATCATGACGGGGCCCTCGGCGTACTCGTGCAGATCAGTGCCGCAGATCCCGCAGAACCTCACCTGCACGATCGCCTCACCCAGGCCGACCCGGTCGGGCTCTGGCACCTCCTCGAGGCGCAGATCGCGCGCGCCGTGCCACACGAGTGACCTCACGAGATCGCGTATCCTCCGTCGACGGTGATCACCGTTCCGGTGATGAACGAAGCGGCCGAGGACGCGAGGAACAGGTACGCGCCAACGAGCTCATCGACGCTTCCCCAACGGTGCAGCGCCGTGTGACCAAGGATCGATTCGCCAAGCCTCTCGTTCGCCTGCCAGGCCTCGGTGAGGGGCGAGTCGAACCACCCCGGCGCCACTGCGTTCACCAAGATCCCGTCATCGGCGAGATCGAGCGCCAAGGCCTTGACCATGGCCACGATCCCTGCCTTCGACGCCGAGTAGGCGACGAGCCCCTTCCGGGGCCGATCCGCCAGGACCGAGGCGGTCACCATGATGCGACCCCCATCGGTCATCACGGCCGCCGCGGCTCGGGCGCCGTAGTACGCGCCGCTCAGGTTCACATCGATAACCTGACGCCAGAGATCCGGGGTCGTGCGCGCCGGCCCGCCGAGGACCGGGCTGATGCCCGCATTCGAGATCCACACGTCGAGGCCACCCCACTCGGCGATCACCGTTTGGGCGAGGCGTTCGTTGTCCTCGGGCAGGCTGCAATCGGTTGGGACGACCAACGTCTCAGAACCGAGCTCCGCCGCCAACAGTTCGAGCGCGGCCCCGTTGCGTGCCGCGAGCGCGACTCGGGCGCCAGCCCGAGCGAACGCGGTCGAGATCACCACTCCCAGGCCCCGACTGGCACCGGTCACGACCACCCGCTTCCCGGCGACCGCACCGGGAAGCGGCAAGACGCGGGGTACCACGATCGGTCGCGGGGCCTCTCCTGCGATCTGGTCATGAACCATGGCTGACAAACTATCGTTTGACTGCCCCGACAGTAAGCGATGATCCCGGCACCCGCAACGAGAGGACCTCGCTCATGGACAGAGACACCCTGACAGAGCTCTTTCGGCGGATGGTGCTCGTCCGCCGTTTCGAAGAGCGAGCCGCTCAACTATACCGAGACGGCGCCATACCCGGGTTTGTCCATCTGTCCATCGGCCAGGAGGCGACCGCGGTCGGGGCTTGTTGGCCTCTCGGACGCGACGACATCATCACCTCGACCCATCGAGGACACGGCCACTGCCTGGCAAAGGGCCTCGATCCGGAGTCCATGTTCGCCGAACTACTGGGGCGAGAGACGGGGACCTGCCACGGACGGGGCGGCTCGATGCACATCGCCGACCCCGGTCTTGGCATCTTCGGCGCTAACGGCATCGTCGCCGCCGGGCTTCCGATCGCGGTCGGGGCTGCCACCGCCGCAGTCGTGCGCGGCGACGGACGGGTGGTCGTCGCCTTCCACGGCGACGGCGCTGTCGCGCAGGGCATGTTCCACGAGTCGGTGAACCTCGCCCGCGTCTGGAGCTTGCCGGTGATCTTCTTCTGCGAGAACAACCACTACGCCGAGTTCTCTGCCGAAGCGGCCCAGCACGGCGCCAGCCTCAAGGACCGCGCCAGCGGGTACGGCGTCGACCACATCGCGGTGGCCGGCAACGACGTCTCGGCGGTCGCGGCAGTCATGACCGACTTGATCAGCGACGTGCGCACTGGGCGCGGGCCGGTGATCGTTGAGGCGGACACCTACCGATGGCACGGTCACTACGAAGGCGATCCGCAGCGATACAGGACGGCCACCGAGCTCGACGACTGGAAGCAGCGCGATCCACTCCTGATCGCGCGCGAGCAGCTCACTGCGATGGGTTGCGCGGCACCCGAGCTCGACGCGCTCGACGTCGAGCTCGCCGTCGAGATCGATGCCGCCGCGCTTGCCGCCGCCGAGGGCGCCGAGCCCGATCCCGCCACCCTGCTGGACTTCGTGACCGCGCCACGACCCAAGATCGGGCCGCAACCAGCATGCGTGGACGACGGAACCACCTTTCGCGTGATGGACGCCGTCCAGTCCGCCCTTGCGCACGAGCTCGAACATGATCCGAGCGTCTTTCTCGCTGGCATCGACATCGGCGCCGGCGGCGGCGTGTTCGCCGTCACCCGTCACCTCCATGACCGCTGGCCGGACCGGGTCCGCGACACCCCGATCTCGGAGATGGCGATCATGGGAATCGCCGTCGGAGGTGCGATGGCGGGCACCCGCCCGGTTGTCGAGCTCATGTACCTCGACTTCATCGGCGTCTGCCTCGACCAACTGATGAACCAAGCGGCCAAGCTGCGGTTCATGACCGGAGGGCGGACCACGCTGCCACTCGTTGTACGCACCCAGTTCGGTGCGGGGCGGTCCGCCGGGAGCCAACACAGCCAGAGCTTGGAAGCGCTGCTGGCCCACATCCCGGGGCTGACCGTCGCGATGCCGTCGACGCCAGCGGACACCTACGGAATGCTCCGGGCCGCGATCCAGGACCCCAACCCCGTGATCTTCATCGAGAATCGCCAGATCTACGGGATGAAGGGACCGAAGCCGCCGCCAGATCACCTCGTTCCGCTCGGCTCTGCCGTGGTGCGACGACCGGGAACCGACGTGACCGTGGTGTCGGTCTCACGGATGGTGCACGATTGTGTGGCTGCCGCCGCCGAGGCCGCCACTGACGGCATCGATGCGGAGGTCATCGACTTGCGGACCGTGACCCCGCTCGATCGGGCCACGATCTTGACGTCGGTGCGCAAGACCGGACGCCTCGTGATCGCCCACGAGGCGGTCCTGGAGTTCGGGATCGGTGGCGAGATCGCCGCCTTCGTCGCCGACGAGGCGTTCTGGCATCTCGACGCGCCCATTCGACGCATCGGCGCAGCCGCGAGCCCGCCGCCCTACGCGCCGTCGCTCGAGCAGGCGTGGCTGCCAGACGTCGCTCGCATCCGGCAGGCAATCGTCGCGACCGCCCGGGTCTAGCTCAGTCGGCGGCGCGGCTCACTCAGCGGCGACGAGGTTGTCGACATAGTCCAAGTCGACCAACCGCAAGGCGTCATGCGCGATGGCCGAGATCCTCGGCATCGCCAGCGTGAGGACTGGATCACTCGAGCGAGCGAGCTGCTTCGCGTCATCGAGCAAGCGGTGCAGAAGCTCGATCTCCTGTTGGCGGTCCATGGTGGTTCCTCTCCGTCGTTGCGGTCAGTCTCGGGCCGAGCCGAACACGGCGATGCCTTCGACCTCGACCTTGCCCCCGGGGATGGTCATCCGGGCTTGCTGGAGCAGGGTGATCGCCGGGAAGTGCTTCCCGAAATGCGTGCGGTAGATCGGCCCCAACCGATCCATCGCGCCGTACCACTCGTCGAGATCGGTGACGAAAAACGTCATCTTCACGACGTCGTCAGGGACGCCGCCAGCCTCGCGCACCACCGCTACCAGGTTGCTGAGCGCCTGATCGAACTGCGCGGCCACGTCGTCACCGCCCGGATACTGACCGTGCTCGTCGGTCCCGAGCTGCCCGCTGACGTAGAGCGTCGTGCCCCCGACGAGATAGCCCTGCGAGTAGCCAGGCGATCGCATGAGCGTCGCCGGGTTCACCGCTCGTCCCACCCTACCCTCCTCTGCTTCTACCGTCGCGCCAGTAGACTAGCCGCGCCTCGGACCGGCGCCAACCGAGAAGTCGACCGAGACAGGGCGCTGGTCCGCCGTCAGGTCATCGCCGCGCCGAGGTACGCGGCGCGCAGCATCTCCGGGTTGTCACGCAACGTCGCGGCCGGCGCGTCGATCACGATCGCCCCCTTCTCCATGACGAAGCAATCGGTCGCGACTCGCAACGCACGCTCGACGAACTGCTCGACAAGCAGGACCCCAACACCGTCAGCCGCGATACGGGGAAGCACCGCGAACAGCTCGTCCACGACCACCGGCGCCAGACCGAGCGAGAGCTCATCGACGAGGAGGAAGCGGGGCTGGCGGATGAGCGCGCGACCGATCGCGAGCATCTGTTGCTCGCCGCCCGAGAGCGTGCCCGCCATCTGCTTGCGACGCTCCGCGAGCCGGGGGAACAACAGCACCACCCGGTCGAGCTCCTCGCTGTATCGGACGCCGGGCGGCATGTGGTACGCGCCGATTTGGAGGTTCTCCTCGACCGTGAGGCGAGCGAAGATCCCGCGACCCTCTGGCACCATCGCGACTCCGGCGCGGGCAACTTGGTCGGCCCTACGCCCGCGCATGCTCGCGCCATCGAGTTCGACGGTGCCAGACCATGGCGAGATCAAGCCGGTCAGGACGCTCAATGTCGTCGTCTTCCCGGCGCCGTTGGCGCCGAAGAGGGCATTGATCTGCCGAGGAGCGACACGGATGTTGATGGAACGCAACACCTCGAGGTCGCCGTAGCCTGCGGACACACCTGTCGCTTGCAGCATCATTCAGCCTTTGCCAAGGTAGACATCGATGACCCGCGGGTTCGCCCGAACCTGCGCGGCAGTTCCCTCTGCGATGAGCTGTCCGAAGTCGAGCACATACACATAGTCCGACAGCGACATCACCAGCTCCATGTCGTGTTCGATGAACAACAGCGTGACGTCCCGATCGTCGTGCAGCCGCCGCAGGTACTCGCCGAAGTCCGCTGTCTCCTCGGGGTTCATGCCGGTCGCCGGCTCGTCGAGGAGGAGCAGCGACGGCCGAAGCGCGACCGCTCGGGTCACATCAACACGCCGCTGAGCCCCGAAGGGGAGATCGGAAACACGGCGGTCTCGGAAGGCACCGAGCTGGCTGAGCTCGAGCAGCTCGTCGGCCTCCTGCCGGAGCGAACGCTCCCGCCTGGTGCTGGCCGGAAGTCCCACCGCATCGGTCAGGATGTCCCACGGACGATGCCGATGCAGAGCAACCATGAGATTCTCGGCAACGGTGAGCTCCCCGAAGAGCTGATTGCTCTGGTACGTCCAGCTCAACGCTCGTTGCGCCCGCTTGTGGGACGCAACGGTGGTGATGTCGTTCCCAGCGAAGGCCACCCGGCCATGGTCGGGCTTGATCTGGCCGGTGACGACCCGGAACAGCGTCGACTTGCCAGCGCCGTTCGGACCGATGAGCGTAGTGATGGAGCCTCGCTGCACCTCGAGCGACACGTCTCGCAGGGCGGAGACGCCGCCGAACGATTGGCTGAGTGCGTCGACCGACAGCAGCAGCCCGCGTCCGGAGAGGTCGCTTCGGGTGTGCTCAAGCAGCCGGGCGCGTGGCGGCGCGGACCTGGCCGAGCGGACAGGTCCGATCGGCTCGGGCCGGTCGGGCAGGTTGAGCCAGCGCGCGGCCAACCCGCCGAGCCCAGTCGGGTTCACGATCACCAGGAGGATCAGCGACGCACCAGTCCCGATCCACACCCAGTCGCCCGAGATGCCCCAGTCGGTGACGAGCGCGGGAGCGAACGCGTACACGAAGCCAGCAAGGAGCGCCCCGATGAGGTTGTTCACTCCGCCGACGACCGAGACCACTGCCAGGTTCAGCGACACCGGGACCGCGAAGGAGTAGGCGGCAAGGGAGCGCAGCGAGTAAGCGAAGAGCGCACCGGCGACCCCGGCCAGGAAACCGCTCAGCACGAACGCTTCGATCTTCACGCCCGATGGGTTCAAGCCGGTGGCGATCGCGCCCGCCTCGGAGCTCTTGACGGCGAGAAAGGTTCGTCCGCTGCTGCGCCGCTGGATGTTGCGCAGCGCGATGAGCAGCAGCAGCAGCACGGCCCAGCTCGCGTAGTAGAACGACCGATTCGTCACGAGGTCGATGCCAAAGAGCGAAGCCGGCTTCAGGACTGCGCCCGCTTGGACGCCGCCGGTGAACCAGCGGTTCGCGAAGACTGCCCCATCGCCGACCCCCGCGAACGCGAGCGTGAGGATCCCGAGGCTGAGGCCTCGTAACCGGAGCCCAGGGATCCCCATTATCGCGGCTGCCGCGGCCACGACCAGACCACTCCCGAGGATTGCGATCGGGAATGGCCAGCCAGCCCGATCGAAGTGGAATGCGGTGTAGGCCCCGATGCCCATGAGCGTTGCCTGCGCGAACGAGACGAGGCCCGACCAGCCGATGAGCACGATGAAGCTGAGCCCGATCACTGAGCCGACGATGGCCAGCAGCGCAACGTAGGTCCAGACCGAGTCAACGATGAACGGATACACGCTGGCGGCCACGACGGCGACCGCGGTCAAGACTCGACGTTGCGTTGGTGTGGCACCTTCCCAGCGCCGCTGCAGGCCCTGGCGTCGGCGCCGTTCGGTGGCGAGCATCGCCTGACCCCGGCTTGCGAGAACGCCTCCGCGCATCGCCTGGCGAGCAACGAAGAGACGCCATAGCGGGTTGACCTGCGTCGGGGCCCGGTGTGCTTCGCCCACCGAGGTGCGCTCCGACGACTCGGCCTCGTCAGTTCGGTTCATGCGAGCACTCGCTCACGCGGGGCGAGAAGCAGGGCTCCGGTGATGACTGCGAAGGCAAGGATCTCCCGGATGCCGGTGACATCTGGCAGTTTCCAGATCGCCATGCTCTCCGCCACTCCGATGGCCAGGGCGCCGACGATCGTGCGCGGGATGCTGACCAGCTGGCCGATCATGGCGGCGGCCAAGGCCTTGACCATGATGAACGTGAGTGCCGTCGTGGTGAGGCCGGTCGTGGGCGCCACCAAGATGCCGGCAAGTGCCGCGATCGCTCCTCCGAGCATCCACACTCCGAGGTCGTACGCGGGGGTGGGTATGCCCATCAGCTGTGCGACCTGGCGCTTCTCGGAGATCGCCCGGAAGGCGCGGCCCATGCGGGTGGCCTGCAGGAAGAAGCCTACCGCGGTGAAGAGGGCAACGCCGATGACGACCGCCATGACCTGGTGGTAGCTCACCACCAGGTCGCCGATCGTCATACCTTCGCTGCCAAAGGCTTGCGGCATCTGGCGGGGGGTGGCGCCCCACACGATCCCGATGCTGAACGTCAGGATGGTCAACAAGCCAAGGGTGATCACTGCTCCATCGATGGGATCACGATCGACGACCTGACGGATGGCGATCTGTTGTGCGACCCCCGCGATGGCCGCGGTCAGAACACACGCGGCCAGCAGAGCGAGGGCGTAGGGCCGGCTGCCCTTGTCATACACCGACACGAAGGCAAAGGCGCCGAGGGCAGCGAAGCCGCCGTGGCCGAAGTTGACGATGTTCGAGCCTCGATAGATGAAGATGATGCCCAGAGCGATAAGCGCGTAGAGGACCCCTGTCACGAGGCCAATGATCAGGAACTGGGTGAACTCGCTCATCTACCCGTGTTGCGCCGCGCTGAGGTGAGCGGCCGCGCCCCTCGATCGGGCTCCGACGCGGGCGGTGAGCCGTTCGCCGCTGGCAGCCCGAGCTGTTCCCACATGAGGGCGGCCGCCGCTTCCTCCAACTCGCGCGTCAGGGTCCGCGTCTCCTGGTACGAACGCCAGACGAAGTGGCCGAGCACCAGGATGGCGCCGACGACGAAGAAGCCCGTCGCGATGATCGCGCTGATGAGGTAGGGGAATTGACGGAACACCTCGGGTTCGGGCCGGACTCGGCTGAGCGAGACGAACATGCCGACAAGGCCCCCTGCTCCCGACACCATGCCAAGCACGAGCATCGTGAGGCTGCGATCCAGAGGTATGCCGGGGTGCCGGCGGTTCGTCGTTTGGCCCTCCGTGACCCCGTCGGTCGGGTCCGGGGTCGAATGGGAGGCGGTCATTGAGCAATCCCCTCTCGAGCGCAAACGCTGGATTCGTCGATCATTGGAGTGTCGTTCGGCCAGCGACCAGGCGCTCCCCGAGAACTGCGCCAGCACGGCTGTAGAGCGTCGCGCCGGTCTCGCCTTCGGTCGTCCATCGCCACAGCTGAGCGATCGAGATCAGCAAGCTGACGCCGGAAATGACGAGCAGCCATAGGAGGATCTCATCGACTTCGCTGAACCCAATCGGTAACGTGGCGTCTGTGTTCGATGTGGATGCCGATGGGCGCGTCGGGGTCACTTCGATGCTGGTCGCCGGCTTGGTCGTCGGGAGGCGTGCGGTCACTGACGAGTCGACCGGTTGACGGGTCCCGGAGCCTTGTCCGCCGCCGCTCGGCGCCTCTGCACTGGGCGTCGAGGGCGCTACGGGAGCTGGTACTGCTTTGAGCTTGACGTGCGTCTCGCCGAGAGCCACCTCGAGTGGGGTAAGGACGTTGACGAGATCGCTGAGCGCCTTCGGCGGGTTGAAGTTGATGCGAAGAGCCCCAGTGGTCGCGTCCACTGCGCCCGTGGTTTCGTCCCGTACGATCAACGGTGCGGTGATGCGCACATCGAGGACGCCGGATTGCGAGAGCGCGCTGGACAGCGCCGACGTGACGACGGGGGTAACACCTAGGCCGGCACCGGCGACGTTGATGCCATTTTGGTCGATGTTGACTGGTATGCCCAGCACCGATGCCCCACCGATGAAGGTGCTCTGCTGAGGGTCATAGGGGTCGGCGCCCCGGGCCGGATCGAACGTGACAACGGTACGGGAGAGGATCGCGTCGATCTTGAGGACCCCGGCGATCGTGACACCCGACAGCTCAGTGACTGCCTCAGCGCGCACCTTGCCGTCCTCGGTGTCAACGGTGTCAGAACGAGAGGCGACGTTCTCGACCTGCACGATGTCGCCCACCGACTCGAGCAGTGCGGCCGCAACTGAGAGCTGATCGATCAACGAGCTGATGTCTTGGGCGGCGTCGCCCACCACCGGGCCGAGCGCGACCTCGGCGGTGCCTTTCGCCAACACCACCGCGTTCGAGGCGAGCTTCAGCAGGTCGCTCGTGTCCTTGGTGTTGGCGCCTGCGTAGCTGGTGTAGGCCGTCGCGGAGGGCGCTGGCCGACTGTGGGCCTCCGAGTACAGCGAGCGTGCCGCTACCGGCACCAAGGGGTTGAGGGCTGCGCCGGGCGACGTGTCATCGAAGCTTTGGTCTGTCGCACCCGCTGGGTAGAGGGTCTCCGACGACACCGGGAACGGCAGGTTGAGCGCGAGCCCGAGCAGCACCTGGACGGCGCCGACATCGACCGGGGATGCCAATGCGTGGCTGAGCGGGCTGTCGGTCGCCTCAGTGAACGCGCGGGCGAGGTTCACCTTGATGACGCCCGACTGCTGGCCGGCTCGGACGCCGTAGGCATCGGCCGATGCGCTCAGCTGGCGCCAGCGAGCGCGTACGGCCGCAGCATCGCCGACGGTCGGGCCGAGCGATGCAGCGTCGGGCGGCGTCGGCTGCCCGGTGGGCTCGTCGGCGTGGGCCCGTTGCGTGGTCGCGACCGAGGGCACAAGAGCGACTGTAAGCACGGTTAACGCAATCGCGCTGATGTACGCCTGCCGCAGCCATCGCGTACGTCGGTGTCCCGGGTACCGCCTGCGGTCGGCCATCGATCAGGGCTTCGGTGCTGGAGCGAATGGGACGACCGTGTTCCAAACCTTGTCGCTCGCGTCCCACTGGACCACCCGCAGGCAAGGGTTCGGGTCGTGGGGCCCTGCGCCGAACTGGATCGGTTGGCAAGCGAAGCCGAAATCGAATGCCGGCAGCGCGTCGAGCGCTGCTTTGAAGCTCGCCCGGTCGAGGTTGGCCCCTGCGCTCGTCGCGGCCGTGCGGAAGATCTCCAACCCGGCCCACATCTGTTGTGGGAACCGATCGAGCGGATTGAACCCGTTGTCGCGCGCCCAAGAAGCGAACTCCTGGAACTTCTGGTTGTCGGCGCTCACCGAGGCGCCGTCGAACTCCGAGACTGCGTAGAAACCGTTGCCGTAGTCGCCAAAGCCCTCGGCGATCGCGCTGAAACCTGCCGTGGCGGAGAGGAACATCATCCCCTTCGGCGGCTTGTAGTTCTGCGCCTGGGCAGTCGTGACCATGAGGGCGTCGCCGAGGGGGTGCATCGATGAGGCAATGACGTCCGGGTTGGAGCCGCGCATGCGCAGGATGAACGGCGTGAAATTCGCCTCCCACATCGACACATCCTCGCGGTCGGTCACGGTGCCGCCACACTCCTGGACTCCCTTCACGATCGCATCGCCGCCGCGACGGGACCCGTCATAGGTACCGATGCTCCAGACGCCGACGCGCTTGATGCCGAGATCGCAACTCAGGTATTTGCCGATGCGGTAGCCCTGCCGGTCAAAGAAGTTGGTGACCGGGTAGATCCACGGCGATTGGTACGAGATCGCCTGGTACCCGTCAGGCGCGATCGTGGTCACACCGTTGTCGGCCAGATATTGCGCTGCGTTTTCGATCGTGAAGGTCGTGATGGGGTTCACGAGCGCGAGCACCTGGTCCTGTTCGACGAGCTTGCGGACGAGCTCGACGCCCTTGGTCGGGTCGAAGCCGTCGTCGTACCAAACGAGTTGCACCGGCCGGCCATTGATGCCGCCCTCCGCGTTGATCTTGGCGATGTACTTCTCCGAGATGCCGATCAGCCCGTTCGCGTCGAGCACCTGTCCGAAACCCGAGCCCACTGGAAAGATCGCGCCGATCTTGATCGGGTCCCCGCTGGCTGCCTGGGCAGGTCCGGCCGCGTCGGCCTGCGATCCGTCACCGACTGCGGCAGTCTGGTCGTTGCCGCTAGCTTGGGTTGAGGTCTGTCCGGGCCCGGAGGTCTGTCCGGGCCCGGTTGCCGCCGTCGGGCCAAGACCGCCGGTGGCTTGGTTTCGGGTGGCGAGCGCCGCGTTCTGACCTGCGCCGCCCGGGACGGTGGAAGCACACGCGGCCAGTAGACCGAGCGTGCTCAACATGGCCAACACCTTCATCGTTCGTCGCATCGAGACCCCCCCCTCCTGTTTCGACCCACGGTCGACGACTCTCCCCAGGGTTCGCCGACCGGGAGTCTGCGACCTTCTTCTTTAAGACGTCCAGAGAAAAAATTTCTATCATTTGTCCTTACTGTCGCGCAAGACGGTAGCGCTTCGAGTCGGATGACGCCCCGCGGAGTGGTGTAGTTCGACGTCGGCGTGAGCTCGATGTCGTTGACAGTGTGGCTCAGGCGGTGATGACGAGGGGCGGCTCCTCGACGATGGTGTCGGGTTCGGGCTTCGCGTAGAGCTTGGCCATGGATTCTTCGGAGAGGTAGCGGCGTTCGGCGACGGCCCATTCGTCGTGGGTCTCGACGACGACGGCGGTGACGAGCCGGGCGACGGAGGCGTCGTTGGGGAACACGCCGACGACGTTGGTGCGCGCTTGATCTCGCCGTTGAGCCGTTCGAGGGGGTTCGTTGACCAGATCTTGCGCCAGTGGGCTTGGGGGAAGCCGGTGAACGCGAGGAGGTCGTCGGCGGCGTCGGTGAGCATGTCGGCGACGTCGGGGAACTGGCTCTGCAGCATGGTGGTGACTTCGGTCAGTTGGGAGCGGACGTGCTCCGGGTTGAGCGAAGATCGTGCGGATCGCGGCGGCGACCATCTCGGTGGAGGCCTTTGGGACGCGGGCGAGGACGTTCTCCGTTACCCCGCCTCCTGGAGACGGGTCGTTTCCGCGTGGAGTCGGGAGGGTCCACCCGCTGCTGGTGACGGGGCCGGATACTCGGATCGGAGGGCATCGTCGAACGCCGGGGCCGGATCCCGAACATGGTCAACATCTCCGAACGGCCCGCCGAGGTCGCCGATCGCGCTGTGCCTGGCCACTGGGAAGGCGACCTCATCTTGGGCGAGGGTGGCCGCAGCGCTGTGGGCACCCTGGTCGAGCGGACCACTCGGCTCGTGCTGCTCCTGCACCTCCCCGACGGCCGCTCCGCGGTGAGCGTCGAGGCCGCGATGCGTCGGGCCGTCGCCACGCTGCCTGGCGAGCTGCGACGGTCGATCACGTGGGACCAAGGAGCGGAGATGTCGACCCACGCGACCTTCACGACAGCGACGGGGATCCCGGTCTACTTCTGCGACCCGCACTCGCCTTGGCAGCGCGGCTCGAACGAGAACACCAACGGGCTCCTGCGCCAATACCTGCCCAAGGGCACCGACCTTTCCAAGCAGACGGCTGCCGATCTGAAGCGCATCCAGCGCGGCCTCAACGGCCGTCCCCGCAAGACCCTCGGTACATGACACCATCAGAGGCTTACGCGCAGGTCGTTGCGGCCACCGCCTGAACCCGCCATACCTCCCGCCCTTGCGGACCTTCTGCGTGAGCGCGTCTATCCACACATACGTGTAGGGGCCTTGATCGAGGGGTCGGTTGCGGAACTCGGTGACCATCTCGATCGTCGCGCTTTTTTGAGCGTCGCAGCACTGCCGTGATCACCGAGGACGAACAAGGGCAAGGCCACCGCGTAACAGCCGTCACCGATGGTCGACGCTCCCCGCCCGGCGATGAGGAGCCACGGTGCGCTGGATGTCGCCGGGTTCGCTGGTTCGTTGATCACTGGGCACTCCTCCGGATCGCGTCGTCGACCAGGAGGTCGATGAGACGATCGAGGTGGCGGATCCACCGGTCCGTGTTCGGTTCGTTTGCCAGCTGCGCATCGATGAGCCCGGCGGTCATCGCCACCAGGCAGTCGACATCGTCGGGCTTCGTCACTCCAGCGGCCGTCATCCGCTCCACGAAGGTGCCGAGCACCTCGCCAGCGATCGCGTAGGACGCGTCCGACGGCGTGAAGTTCGGCAGGTGACGCAGGAACATGAGCTCGTAGCGAGCCGGGCGCTCGAGTGCGAACGAAGCGAGCGCGCCCAGATACCTCTTCAGCGCACGCCGCGGTTCCCGCGGCAACGTCAACGCGGCAAGGTGGGCCTGGAGCTGGCGGTTGCCATCGGCGAACATCTCGTCGTACAGCGCATGCTTCGAGTCGAAGTACTCATAGAGAGACGGCTGGCGCAGTCCCACCGCCCGCGCCAGCGCGTGCAGGGAGAGGCCCGCGACACCGTCCGCCTCCGCGAGCTCCCACGCCGTTGCGACGATCGAGGCGATCTTTGCCTCTCGTCGGACCGTGACCTTGCTGGTGCTCACCTGACTAGGACTCGACGTACCTACGGAGCCGTTGCAGGGTCTCTTCCATGCCGGCGTGCATCTGCGCCCCTCGGTCGCGGCTGGTGAACGGGGTGATGATCAGCCAGCCGATCCGGCTGACCGGCCGGCTGAAGGAGTACGACTCGACGACCTCGACGCCCTCCGCGTGCGGAAGGAGCTCGTAGGCCCATTCGACCGTGCCGCCGAACGGCTCGGTCCGGCTCCACGCCACCTTCTTGCCGGGCTCAAGGACGGTCATCGTCGCCTTGTTGCCGATCGCCGGGCCCCGGCTGAACCTGCTCTTGTTCGCAAACCGGGCGCCGACGGCCGGGCCCGTCGCCCCGTCGATCCACCGGCTCTCGACGACCTCGGGGCTGAACTCGCGCATGCGGGTGACGTCCGAGAGAAGGTCGTAGAGCACCTCTGGTGTGCTCGCCATCACCAGGCTCACTTCGTCGTGGTCGAGGGTCTGTTGCAGGAAGGCCATCAGTCGCTCCGTTTCTCCTATCGGTGATCGGAGTATCACCTATCATCGATAGGGTGTCAACCGCCGGCATTCACTCCGGTTCACGGGAAGGGGACGTCCGCCTCTGGGATCAAGGTGTGTCATCCGATCCGGGGGCCCGTCTGGGGTCTCGCGCGCGGATTGAGCACGACCTCTGGAACGACACCGAGGTCCTCCGCGTACGGCGAAGATTGTGTGGGGGACTTCGGGCACGGCGGCAGCGGTGTGCCGCTATGGTGGGCGCCGACACGGGAGTCCGCGGCAGCGGGCTGAGAGGAGGGCTGACACCGCCCTCGACCGTATGAACCTGATGCGGATCATGCCGACGCAGGGAGCCCGAGATACCCGACATCCCCCGATTGCACGTGGTCACCCCACCGGTGGCGGAGTCGAGCGTCGTCGACACCACCCGGGCCGTACTCGCAGCGGGTGCGCCGCTGGTGCAGGTCCGGACCAAGGACGTGATCGACCGGGTCCGCCTCGCCCACACCGCTGAGATCCTCGCTGCAGCGCGGGATGCCCGGGCTACATGCCTGGTCAACGACCGTGCCGATGTGGCCCTCGCCCTCGGCGCCGACGGGGTGCACGTCGGAGACGACGACCTCCCGGTCGCGGTGGTGCGGCGCCTGCTCGGCGACCACGCCGTAGTCGGCGCCACCTGCCGGAACCCACAGGCGGCCCGCCGGGCCGTCGCCGCCGGCGTCAGGGTGTGGGTCCCACGTATGTGACCTCGACCAAGACAGGGCTTCCCGATGCGATCGGACCGGCCGGCGTGGAGACGATCGCCCGGGCGGTCGGGGTGCCGGTCATCGCCATCGCCGGTGTGACCGCCAAGCATGTGCCTGAGCTGCTCGACGCCGGCGCCTGGGGCGTGGCGGTGGTGGGGGGGGTCTACGGGGCCCCCGATCCTGTCGGCGCGGTGGCCGAGCTCCTGGATCTGCTGTCGTGAGGGCCGTCGTCGTCGGCGCCGGGATCATCGGGCGGGCCGTGGCGTGGCGGCTCGCACAGCGTCGAGTGCGGGTCGTCCTCGTCGATCCCGACCCGTCGCGGGCGGCGGCGCAGGTGGCCGCGGGGATGCTGGCGCCGGTTACCGAGATCCACTACGGGGAGGAGGCCCTGCTCGGCCTGAACCTCGCATCGGCCCGACGGTGGCCGAGCTTCGCCGCCGAGCTGGGGCGGGAGGTCGGGGCGGATCCCGGGTTCGTCGAGTGCGGCACCCTCGCAGTCGCCCGCGACGGCGACGACATGACCGAGCTCCACTCCACTACCTCGCCGGCTACCTCGACGAACTCGGACTTCACGTCGAGCGACTGTCGGGCCGGGCGGTCCGCCGGCATGAACCGGCCCTGGGGCCCGGCACACGAGGGGGCCTGTGGGTCCCCGGCGATCACCAGGTCAACCCGCGCAAGGCGCTCGCCGCCCTGGCCCTCGCTGGCGAGAAGCTCGGCGTCGAGGAGTTCCCGGCCGGGGCCGTCGCTGTGGGACCCGACCGCGTCGAGCTCGACGACGGCCGGGAGCTGCGGGCCGACTCAGAGCGTGCGCGGATAGGTGCTTCACTCCGGGCTCCAGCGGTCGCGCCAGTCGATGAGTTTGGCGGTGATGAGCAGGGTTACGGCGAGGGAGAGTTGGGCGTGGCGGTGCTGGGTTCGGCGGTCGGTGTTGCGGCGGAGCTGCCCGAAGTTCGACAGCCAGGAGTTGGTGCGTTCGATGGGCCAGCGCATCCCGAGCGGCACGAGCTTCTTCTTGAGCTTCGTGACGCCGCGGGACCGTTTGCGAGCACAGACCAAGTCGTCGAGGCCGAGCCTGTCGCACAGCGTCCGGGTGACGCCGTTGTCGTAGCCCCGATCGAGATGCAGGGTTTCGATGTCCGTGAGCAGCCCGCGCTGGGCGGCCGCTGCCAGGGTGGGTTCGAGCAGTCGCATGTCGTGGCGGTTGGCGCCGTCGAGCGCCCACCCGAACGGGATCCCATCGGCGCCGGCGACGATCGACCACTTCCAGCCCGAACGGCCCCGATCGGTGGGGTTCGGGCCGGTCCCTTCGCCCCCGCAGGGTGCCGTGTGTTGAGAGCCGTCCAGGCTCACCTCGGTGAGGTCGAGCTCGATGATGCGGTCATAGGCAGCCAGGGCCTCTGCGATGAGCGCGTCGAACACCCCGGCGGCGATCCACCCGTCGCGCCGGGCCCGAAGGGTGGTGTCGGAGACCTGCCCGCCAAGGAGCGTCTCGACGTCGACCCAGGCGCAGCCGGTGACGAGGCGGATGAGGATCCCTTGGAAGCAGACCCGGTCAGGGATACGGGGCCGATGGCAGCCCAACGGATGATCATCGACAGGCACAGGCACCAGCGGCTCAAGGGCGTGCCAGACGGCATCTCCCACTTCGGGGTCGAACGCGCGCATGATGAGGGGGACCTCCACCTGGTCGTGGTCTTGGGATGCGCCCGGCATCAAAACCGGGCCATCACCACGACCGGTGGATGGTCTTCCTCAGCGCCTATCCGCGCGGCCTCTTATGAGGCCACGGTTGGCCTCAACGGTGGCCCCTCACAGTTACCCAGCGAGGCCCTCACCACGGTCCATCGCGCAGAGCGACTTTGCGCTCGCTGAGGGCGCTCAGAACTCCGAGTCCCAGTCAGAGGTCTCGAGGCGTTCTTTGATCTCGTTGAGGAACGCGGCCGCGTAGGCCCCGTCGAAGGCGCGATGGTCCCAGGTGAGCACGATGTTTCCCACGGGGTGTACGACGATGTCCTCGGACCCGTCGGCGCCCGTCACGGCGACGGGTCGGCGTCGCACCCCGTCGGTGGCGAGGATGGCCACCTGTGGCTGGTTGATGATCGGCATCGTGAGCAGAGTGCCGTAGGGCCCCGGGTTCGTGATGGTGAACGTGCCATCGACGACGTCCTCGCGCGCCAGCTCCTTGGCTCGAGCACGCCTCGCGAGCTCGTGCACCTCGCGTGCGATCGCGGGCACCTTCTTGGACGTGACATCCCGCACCACTGGGACCATGAGGCCCTTGAAGTCGAGGTCGACCGCAATGCCCAGGTGCACGTCGGCGTGAACCAGCAAGGCATCGGCGGTGAACGTACCGTTCACCTCCGGAAAGGTCGCGATAGCTTGTGCGGCCGCCCGCGCGGTGAAGGGAAGGTACGACAGCCCGAAGCCCTCCCGCTGCTTCCAGTCCGCTGCCCGCACCCGACGCACCGCGTCGACCGCCTCGAAGTCGACCTCGATCGACGAGTAGACGTGTGCGGACGTGTCGACCGAACGCCGCAAGTGCTCGGCCGTTCGGCGCCGAATGAGGCTATGACGGATCGCCCTGGTGCGGGAGGATCCTGATGCCGCCGGCGGGCCCTCGCTTGAGGCGGGTTCGCTCACACGGGTCAACGTTGCCAACTCCTGCCTGCTTGGGGGCGCAGTGACTGCCGCCCCGGTCGGGCCCTAAACTCGGCCCGACCGGGGCGTCAGATGCCGTTTACGGGAACCACACCGGCACCTTCCGGCGAAGCCTCCGCGCTTCTTACGCCGTGAGCGCCTTGAGCTTTTCCTGGAAGGCGGCCTGCTCCGGCGTCGGCGCACCGGCGGTCTGCATGGCCATGAGCTTGGTCATGTCTCCCTCCACCTTGATCTGTCCGGACATGAACGCCTGCATGGCGGCCTGGGGGTTGCCCTCGATCAACATGGCCTTCGCGGTGTCGAAGGGAACTGTCAGCTTCGTGGACGCGGCATCGGAGAGCCCACGGTTGAAGAGGCCTGCAGCCAGATGCGCCTCCTTCTCCCCCTCGGGCCCCCCGCTGACGACGACGTTGACGGTGAGGTCCTTGAGGGCGGCGGGCGGTTCGGGTGCCTCTGCGGCGAGCGCCTCGACGGCGTTGAACCAGTCGTCTGACATGAACTCGTGACTCATTGGAACGATGTCCTCCTTGGGTGGCCTAGCGATATGACAGTTTGGGCGATGTCCGGACCGTAATCAAAAGGCCGGCAGGGCGGGGCCGGCGACCCACGAGCACGCTTGCGGATCGGCGAAGCGCAGCTCGCCCGAGTGCCACCGACCGTCGGGATGAAAGAAGCCTTCCCGACCATCACGGTCGACCACGCGAACCAATCCCTGTTCCGGGTCGAAATCGTACTCCGCCCCGCTCATGGCGTGCTTCACCCTGAGTGGCCGTTCGTGCTCGGGGCGAGTTCCACCTGGAGCCAGCGATCCAGCTCCTGGTGATAGTGGCGGATCCGGCTCTCCTGGTAGTGCGCCAGCGTGACACCGGGCTTCACGGTCGCCTTCAGGCCCCGCTGGACGCGAGGGATGTTGAAGGTGTCCTGCACGAACACTTTGGCCAGGAGGCCCAGCTCCGGCGCGTCGGTCCACTCGTCGTCGGGTCCGAGCCAGTGCACGGGCGGCGCCGGTGGCCGGCCTTCCGCCTTGTTGAAGGGGGCGAGCAGCATCACGTCCATGATGCACATGTCGGGATCGTTGCCATAGGGCCGGAACCGGTAGTTGATCCGCGAGTAGCCCCCCCATGGGACGAAGTTCGGGAACAGGTAGTACTCGATGGCGTCGAAGGCCTCCGAGTCGGAGACCTCACAGGGCTCACCGGTCACGCCACCGACCTGCCCCCGGATCAGGTCGCCCATCATCTCGCGCGCTGTCTTGCCTTCAGCTAGTGGAAACGTGACGCCGGGCCCCATGAACTGCTCCATGAGGTCGTCCATGATGTCCTGCTCGGAAACCTCGTAGGGCAGGTGAGGCGACGGTGTGCCCATCGCGGTGAT
Source organism: Acidimicrobiales bacterium (assembly GCA_030681555.1). GTDB lineage: Bacteria > Actinomycetota > Acidimicrobiia > Acidimicrobiales > VFJN01 > VFJN01. The sequence continues at coordinate 40,253 of JAUXRW010000038.1, read as the reverse complement.
CATCCGGTTCCACCGCGGCTGCTCGTCGAAGACGTCGTACTGGGTGTTGGCGTCGCCGAGGCTCACCAGGAGCTGGGGGTGCGTGGCGATCACGTGGTACGACTCGATGAAGGCCTCGAGCGCAACCTTCCAATTGGCGCGGAGCACCTTGGCCACGTGAACCCCCTTGGTGAGGTCCTCCTGGCGCCACGGGAAGTGCTCGGCGAAGGTTCCCATGAAGTCCTCGAACGGGGCGGCGGCGGGGTCCATGTTGATGAACACCCAGCCGCCCCAGGTCGCCACCAGCGCCTCCGGGAGCGCGAACGCTGCCGGGTCGACGTGGGGGAAGTCCCAGTCGCACGGGATCTCCTTGAGGCTCCCATCGAGGCGCCACGTGAAACCGTGGAAGGGACACCGGAGCTCGGCGTTCCACCCGGGCTCGGACCGCAGTTGGCGGCCACGGTGGAGGCACGCGTTGTGGTACGCCCGGATGCGCTCCGGGGCCTCTCGCACGATGAGAAGCGACCGGTCGGCGATGTCGTAGATCGTCGTGTCGCCGACCTCCGGGATGTCCTCCTCGCGGCAAGCGAGCTGCCAAGCCCGGCCCCACAGCCGCTCGACCTCGAGGTCGTGGAACTCCCGGGACAAATACCGGTCCACGGACAGGTCGGCATCGCCGAGATCCGCTGCTGCGTGGACGCGGAGTGTCACCGGGACCTCATGGCTGTCCCGGTCGAGGAGTTGCTGCACCGTCGCCCCCGGGGATCGCACCGCACCAGCAGGCCCAGCTGAATTCATGTCCACTACCGTTCCTCCTGGGACCTTCGCTCACGCCTATTGTTTCTGGCGCCCGGCAATGGGCTATTTAATCTGTTGATTAGATATCATAGGATTGCAGCGAGCGCCCGGTCAACCCGCGATTCACGTACAGGAGCCGTCTCCATGGGCCCAACGAGCAGCCGACCAAGCCGACGGAAGACCGCCCGACCTCTCGGGAGGCCGCCCGCCGCCGAGAGCGCCGAGACCCGGGAGCGCATCCTCGGAGCCGCCCGCAGCTGCTTCGCCGAGCTCGGATACGCCAGCACCACCAACCGCGACATCGGCGAGCGGGCCGGGTTGACGGCCGGCGCGATCTACCACTACTTCGACTCCAAGGACGAGCTGTTCGGGGCGGTCACCGAGCAGGTGGTGACCCGGATCTTCAGCGAGTTCGACCGTGTGCTCGAGGAATCGTCGAGCTTCGTCGACCGGGTTCGCGGGCTGCTCGACATCGCGATCGAGCTGCATCGAGAAGACGCCTCCCTGGCTCGGTTCAGCACGGTGTACCCGGTCGAGCTGCTCAGGCACAAGGACCTCGCCGATCGGGTCCCTGCCGAGCTGTGGGGCCGCGGTCTTGGCTTCTTCCACCAGCTGGCCCAGGACGCCGCCGACGCCGGCGAGCTGCAGCCGGACGTGTCGCCAGGGGCCGTCGCCAACATGCTCCTGTCCATCACGACGGGGCTGGCCCACTTCGCCACCCTCGATGAGGGCCTTGAGGAGCACACTGCTGCGGTGCTCGTGGTCGAACGCCTCTTCGCCGGCACGCTGGTCGACCAGCGTGCCGCTGCGGCGTCGGCACCGTGACCTGAGAACGGGCCGAGGGCGCCGCTGTCGAGGCGAGTCAAACCGACCTCGCCACCTCCCGAGCGCTGGCCATCGCGTGCTGCAGATCCTCGGCCGCCAGCGCGTCGCCGGCGAGATGCACCTCGTAGCCAGCCGCCTCGAGCTCGGCGAGGAGGTCGCGGCGCGGCTCAGCGCCCGTGTCGAGCACCACGAGGTCTGCGGGAAGTATCTCCGACCTGGCGTCGTCGAGGCCCTCGATGGTCACGCTCGAGTCGCTCACCGACACGAGCGCCTGCGCGACCCGCTCCTGGAACCGCGGGTGCGACCGGAGCCGCTGCTGGGCGGGCTCGCGTTGCAGTGACGGGCCCAGCTCCGCCGCGATCTCCGCACGGCTCGTCACCAGGACCACCTCCATCCCCTGTGCCAGGAGGTGCTCAGTGACCGACACCGCCCCGATGTCCCCACGATCATCGAAGACGACGGCCCGCTCGGCCGGCTTGGTCCACCCACCGAGGACGTCGATGGTGGTGGCCACGTGGGGGAGGCTGACGCCAGGCACCTCGGCGTCAGGGCGCTGCGCCTGGACCCCGTCGCGACGGAGCTCGGCGCCGGTGGCCAGGATCACGGCATCGACTTCGAGACCCTCGAGGTACGCGAGGTCTACCAGCGTCCCGGTGTGCAGCGTGACGCCGAGTCGCCGGCACTCCTCCACGAGCCAGTCCGTGGAAGCGGCAATGTCCTGGCGATGAGGCGCCCGTCGGGCCCAGCGGAGCTGGCCCCCGAGCTCGTCGGCCGCATCGCACAGCACCACGGAGTGACCTCGGCGAGCTGCGGTGCTGGCCGCTTCCAGGCCGGCTGGTCCCCCGCCCACCACGACCACGTTGCGTGTCTTCGGCGCCGCCGGGTAGGGGTCGATGCCGAGGTGCTCGTGCCCCGCGTCCGGGTTCACCACGCAACCGAGGGAAGCGGCGGGCCCGAAGATGCCGCCGACGCACCCCTGGTTGCAGCTGAGGCAGGGGCGGACGCGGTCGGCCTCGCCGGCGAAGCTCTTGGCCACGATCTCGGGGTCGGCGATGGTGGCGCGCACCATCGACACCAGATCAGCGATCCCGTCCGCGATCACCCGTTCGGCGTCGTGGAGATCCATGATCCGCCCCGTGACGATCCGCGGAACCCGGACGGCGGCTGTTACGACCCGACTGGTCGGCAGCTCGTAGCCGAGCGGCTCGTGCATCGCCCCGATGAACTTCGAGAACGCGTAGTAGCTGCCCATCGAGACGTTGACGAAGTCGACGAGGCCCTGGGCCTCGAGCATCGCGGCGGTGGCTGCTGCCTCATGGGGCTGGATGCCGTCGGGGATCCCCTCCGTGCCCGAGAGGCGGATCCCGACCGGGAAGCCAGGGCCTACCGCGGCTCGTATGGACGCGAGCGCCTCGGCCGCGAAGCGCACCCGGTTGTCGAGGGATCCGCCGTAGTCGTCGGTCCGCAGGTTCGTCTTGGGGCTGAGGAACTGGCCCACCAGGTAGCCGTGGGCACCGTGGATCTCCACCCCATCCATGCCCGCCGTCTGGCATCGCTTGGCGGCCGACCCGAACCCGTCGACCACCTCGTCGATCATCGCCTTGGTCATCGCCTGGGGCATCGTGTTGTACGTGGGTTCGGGCACCTCCGAGGGCGCCCAGCTGGGCGTGCCGTCGAAGGGCTTGGCGTTGGCCCCGCCGTGCCACAGCTGCTGGAACACCTTGGAGCCGTGGGCATGGATCCGGTCGGTGATCGTCGTGAGACCCTCGATCACCATGTCGTCCCAGGCCATCAGTGACCCGGGCGAGGTCTGGTGCACGGAGGCGATCTCCAGGAAGTTGAGCCCCACCCCGCCTCGGGCACGAGCCTCGTGATAGGCGATCAGGCGGTCGCTGACCAGGCCGAAGGCGAAGCCGGTGGCGTGGGCGGTGCGGACGATGCGATTGGGGATCGTGCAGTCGCCGATCGTGATCGGCGCTCGGAGCAGGCTGTAGCGCTCGGCCATGGAAAGACACCTCCTGGTTCAGATCGCCGGGCCCCGTTGGCTCGGCGGGCGGCGGCTGCCGCTACTTCTTGACCACTGCGTCGGCCAGCTCGGTCACGAAGCACTGGCCGTAGCGCTCCCTGGCGAACGGGTTGGACAGGTAGCCGGAACGGGGCTCTCGGGCGGGCCCTCCGTCCTTCCACCGCCACACACCGATCCAGATGGTGTTGACGCCCACCTTGCAGTCCGGCGCCCAGCTCTCGATGGGAGGCGCGATCCCCGTGTCGAAGTTCTTGATGCCCTGCAGGTAGCCGATGATGCCCTCCTGCGTCGGGTTGTCCTTGATCGCGTTCGACGCCGCCTCGATCACCCGGCCGACGATCCAGTAGGTCTGCGTGACCACGGAGTCGAGGTGCACCGGGTCGGTGAGGCGAGGGTGGTAGCGCTTGAGCACCTCGAGGTAGCGCTGGTGCTCCGGCGTGCGCTGGCGGGGGTACCCCGAGTTCTCGTCGGCCGGAGCCATGAACCACACGCCGTCAACGTGGGGGCCGGCGTACTTGGCCAGATAGCCGATGTTGGTCGGCCAGTTGCCCCAGCCCACCTTGGGCTCGTAGTTCTGGCGCTGCGCCGCCGACACGCACAACGACCAGCCCAGCCCCTCGAAGTCCCACCAGTCGATGTTCAGGTCGCGCATCTTCACCACGAGCGCCGTGCAGTCGCCGTCGGCAAAGTTGAACGGCTCGGCGGCCACCACCTCGGAGCCCACGATGCTCCAGGCGTCCTTGGCGGAGTCGAGGTAGGGCCGGGTGTCGATGATCTGCGTGTCGTAGAGCATCCCCACCCGCATGCCCTCGGTGGGGACGCCGGCCTCCTTCAACCCGTAGGTGAAGGAGTAGGTGGCGCTGGCCCCGCTCTGCAGGATCGGAAAGATTGTGGGGTAGGCGGAGCTGAACGCCGAGGCGCTGAAGCCCAGCACGAAGGTCGGGATCTTGTTGCGGGTGACGTAGTCGGCCACGCCGTCCGGGAACGTGGTGAGCACCATGGCCACCTTGTCCTGCTCCCACAGGCGCCGGACGTTGATGAGCGTCTGGGTGAGGTCCAAGGCGTCGTCGTAGGCGATCAGCCGCAGCTTGCGCCCACCGATGCCACCCCGGGCGTTGAGATCCTTGAAGTAGGAGTCGAGCGTGCCCGAGATCTCCTCGCCGATGACCTCGCCGAAGAGGCCCGAGATGGGCGCGGTCAGCCCGATGCGGATCTCGTCGTCGGTGAAGCCTTGGAGCGGCGTACCCCCGGCGGATGCGCCCGAGGGTCCCGCCCCACCGGTGCCTCCGCCGGCCGCGGTGCCTGTCCCGGCGCCTCCGCCGGCGCCTCCGCCGGCGCCCGCGCTGCCTCCCGCGGTGCCACCGGGCGTCGAGCCACCATCACCGACGTTGGTCGACAGCCCGGCGTCGGTGCTGCCGTCGGCATCCGACGCCACGCCCTCCGCACCAGGGCCGTTGGCACGGACGGACGCACTGTCGACCATCGACCCGCAGGCGGAGGCGAGCAGCGCCATCGTCAACGCCAGCACCCATCCCCGCAGCCCTTTGCCTCGCTCGACCTGCCTTGTGCGGTGGTGACCGTTCACTGCGATGTCTCCCTGCGCGTCCGGGGCTCCGGGGTCGGAGCCGCTGTCGTCATCACCCGGTGCTGCTGTCCATGGCCTCGATCCGCCGCTTCAGCGAGCGGATCTCCTTCAGCAGCTCGCCAACCGCCTCACGATCGCGGGTGTGCTCGATCGACACGAGCAGCGCCACTGCAACCCCGAGGGCGACGACGCCGACGCCACCGGCCGAGGCGAGATAGGGGAGCTGCTCCCACTCCTGCTCGGTGTTGGCGATCTGGAACCAGCCGACGAGGAAGGAGAGGAGGGAGAAACCCATGGCCACGTAGGCCATCGGCTGTCGCCAGTCGACCTCCCGGCGCCGCGGTGCCGGCTCGCGATCGAGGACCTCGTCCTCGTGCTCTTCCGCCATGAGCGGGTGCGTGGTGGCCATGGTGTCTCCTTAGGACTTCGGCGCCAGGGTCGGCGACGGATTACTTGCCGGGGAGGTGTCGTCCTCGTGTTGCCACCCGGTGCTGACGACGGCATCGAAGCGACCGAAGTCGAGGTGGCCCTCGGACAGACCGCGAGGCCGCAGCATCGACGCCACCCCAGAGGGCCGAAGGACCAGCAGGGCGATGACGGCGACACCGGACACGACGATCGGCCAGGCACTACTGCTCGCCCCGGCCTCCTGCTGGAGCACCTGGGGGAGCAGTCCGAAGGCCATGGCCGCCACGACTGGGCCGAGCAACGACTCGAGCCCGCCCACGACGGCGTACAGGAGCAGCGAGAAGGACAGGAGCAGCGAGAAGTTGAATGGGCTGTAGCTCGTGGCGATGATGCCGTAGAAGCAACCGCCGACGGTGGCCATGAAGCTCGCCACCGAGAAGGCCACGATCCGGATCGGGCCCGGCCGGAGGCCGGCGTGCCGTACCGCGTCGGGCACGTCCCGGGCGGCGATGAGCAGGCGCCACCACGTAGAGCGGCGGAGGGCTGCCGCCACCGCCAGCATCAGGGCCGTCACCACGAGCATGATCAGGTAGACGTTGCTCGACTCGAACAGGTCGATGCCGAACAGCGTTCCTCGGTTCATGTTGCGCGGCAGGTCGGGCAGCTCGAAGAGCCAGGCCGTCGCCGCCGCCGCGAACACCGTCGACGCGATGGCGAACTGCACGCCGTTGAGCCGCAGCGCCGGGAGGCCGAGGATCGCCCCGAGGGCGACGCCGACGAGCCCTGCCATCGGGATGGCCAACTCGAGGGGGACGTCCTGGACCCCGACCAGCCAGCCGGTGACGAACGTGCCGATGCCCACGTACGCGCCGTGCATGAGACTGACCTGCCCGCCCCACCCCGTGAGGACGACCATCGAGATGACCTCGATGGCGTAGAAGAGCGACACCGCGCCCACCGAACCCCAGTACTCGTCCCCGGCGGCCACGAACGAACCGGCGACGATCAGGAGGGCCATGCCCACGAGCAGGATCGACCTCGTCGATCCCCCGACCCACGGCACCCGATCGAGCTGTTGGTTGATCCGGAAGCGGACCGGGCCGACGGTGGACCCGCTGCTGGCCACGGCCGTGGCGTTGTCGTCGTCGCCCCACGAGCGGCGGACCAGGAGCAGGATGGCCACCGTGAACATCACGGCCACCTCGGGAGCACCCCGTACTGAGAAACCCACCCTCGCCGCGCTCTCGATCACGCCCACCGCCACACCGCCCGCGAATGTGAGCGGCAGCGACAGCAGGCCGCCGAAGAGCGTGCCGGCAAGGGCCTTCACCAGCACCAAGGGGTAGGTGGCGACGGTGGCTGCGATCAGTGGCGTGAGGAGCACGCCGACGACTCCGGAGAGCAGGCCGGCCAGCGCCCAGTTGAACTGGTCGACCCTGGTGATCGGCACCCCGAGGAGCTCGGCGGCTTCGGCGTTGACCTGGACGGCTCGGATGGCGATGCCGAACCTCGAGCGTTGCAGGAAGGCCCGGAGACCGAGAGCAGTGGCGATCGTGATGGCCAGAATTCCCAGCTGTTGGTAGGTGATGGCGGCGCCGCCGATGCGCATCACGCCGGACGGGAAGACGAGCGGAGTCTCGTCGGGTTGTCCCCCGAAGAATTGGGTGATCAGACCGGTGATCACCGACAGGACTCCCAGGGTGGCGATGAGCTTGACGGCCGGGCCCGTGCGGGCGATGGGGCGCATGGCAAGACGCTCGGTGAGCAGCGCGGCCCCCACCGACAGCAGCACGGCCACCAGGCCCGCCACCAGAGCGGGCCAGGCGCGCGCTCCAGCCAGCTCTCCGTAGGTGAACCCGGCGATCATGGCGAACCCCGCGTGCGCGAACGAGAGCACGCCCGTTGTGCGGAACATGAGGGTCAGTGAGATGCCCATCAGCGAGTAGGGGCCACCCACCGCGATGCCGACGACCGCAGCGTCCAGGTACTTACCCATCAGACCGCTCCCCGCCAGGTGGCGCGACGACCTCGGACGAGGCCCAGGCTCATCACCCCGGCACCCAACGCCGCCAGCAGCACCGGGAGCCAGTCGGGGGCTCGAGCGACCACCGTCCGGAACACCGGCACGTCGCTGGGCGGCGGAGCCCCGCTCCCCGCCGGGGGCGCCTCGGGAAGGTCAGCCAGATCCGGCACCAGAGCGGGGGCGCTGCCGAGCTCCGGCGACGGGATCCCGCCCGCGGCGTCGAGGGTGAGCCCTCCCGATCCGCCGTCACCATCGCTGGGCGGTCCGCCCCCGGAGTCACCGCGGAACGCGGACATGCTGAGGGCCGACTGGCCGACCGTGGTTCGGATGGACGAAGCGCTGGCGGCGATCGTGTAGGACACCTCGAGGCAGCTGGCGCGAGCCTCGATGCGCGTACCGTCCTCGGCCACGGCGGGCACCACCGGCGGGAGCGCCTTGATGCTGACCACGCCAAAGTCGGCGGGGAACGAGAGCTGACGCAAGGACTGGCCGCCCTGCTGGGTCAGCTCACGGACGAGATCGGCCACCCCACCGAGCAACCCCCCGATCGGAATGGGCGTGGTACTCCTGTCCACGGTGAGGCCCTCGGCACTCATCGTCACCGGCACCCCCGCAATCTTCACACCGGCGATCTCGCAAGGCTGCACGTTCACCGCCGCTTCGCCCGGGCGGCCGGTGAGCGACGCAGCGATGCTCGTCCGTACCGACTCAACATGGACGAGGCCGTCGAGAAGGTCGATGCCACCCACCTCGACCGATGTGGCCCCTTGGATCGAGCCCCCGGTCGTCTTCAAGGTCGAGGTCGCGTTCAGCACGTTGGCCGACACCGGTGCCAGCGTGGACCCCGCATCGGGTTCCAGGCCTGACGCGCGGACCGACGAGCGGGCATCGATGGTGTCGGTGTCGGTGGGGTCACCGTCGACCTGGGCGGTACCGCTGAACGCTCCAACCTGTGAGCCCAGGAAGATCTGTTGGGGACCACCGCAGGTCACCTGCCTGGGGTCGCCCGGGAACTCGGCCGTGCACTGCACGACCGGCAGCTCAGGAGACGGAAGGGGGAGGGCAGGCGGCTGAGGCAGGAGCGCCGGGTCGATGGGGAGCGGCGGCAGGCCGAAGACGGTGCTGCCCCCGAGGAGGAGGCTGGGAATCAGCTTCAGCGCGATCGGGGCGAGAGCGCCGGTGCCGCCGAGGAGGCCGAGCGCGTCGAGCACAGGCGCGTAGACCGGCCCGACCGTTGCGAGGATGAGCGGAAGGCTGGAACCAGCGATCCCCGCGAAGCCGACCCCGGCGCCAACGTCGATGGGGAGAACGGGGGGCACGCTGGTCTGGAAAGCAACCGGCAGCGAGTTGATCGACACGTCCCAGTCGTCCGGCCCGCGAGCTCCGGCCGGCGCTGTTTGCGCCCGCGCTGGTGGCAGGACGGCCAAGAGAAGCAGGCCCGCCGCGAGGGCGCCGAGGAGTCGGCGGATCTGCCGGCGCGGTCCGGTGCCACCGGTTCCCGTCATCGCGCTGCCTTACTGTTGGTCTCGGGACCGGGTGCCGCCGCCACGAGGGGCTTCCGACGACCTGGCCGTAGCTCGACCGTGTCGTCGAGGTGCGGAACAGCCCCGTTCGCAGCGCCGGCCTGGCCTGCGGCCCCGGTTCCGAGGAAGGCGGTCACAACCTGCTCGTCGGCGAGAACTTCCTCGGTCATGCCCGAGGCCAGCACCGAACCGAAGTCCAGCACCACCGCCCGCTCCGCCAGTGCCCGCACAAACGACATGTCGTGCTCGACCACGAGCAGGGTGAGGTCCAGCTCGTCACGTGCACGGCGCAGGATGTCGATCAGCTCGACCGTCTCCTCCTGAGGCAAGCCCGATGCCGGCTCGTCGAGCAGAAGCAACCTGGGCGCTCCGGCCAGGGCGCGAGCGAGCTCTACGCGACGACGGTCGCCGAAGGGAAGCTGCTCCACCCGGTCGTCGGCCCGGTGGCCGAGGCCTACGAACTCGAGCGCGCGGGCGGAGATCCGTCGCAGCCCGGCCGAGCTCAGCGCATCGCGTCGGCCCAGGTTCACGAGCCGACCGAATCGGCCCAGCCGAGCCACTCCGACGAGCACATTGTCGAGGGCAGTGAGGGTCGGCGCGAGCTGCAAGCTCTGAAAGGTTCGAGCAACTCCGAGTTCGGCCCTCCGGACCGTGGAGAGCGACGTGATATCCGTATCGTCGAGCGCAAGGCGGCCCGTCGATGGTGCCACCAGGCCACTGATGACGTTGAACAGTGTCGTCTTGCCGGCACCGTTGGGCCCGATCAAGGCCGAGATCGAACCCGCCGGCACCTCGAGGTCGACCTCGGAGTTGGCCACCAGGCCCCGGAACCGCACCGTGACGCCGTGCACCGTGAGCTCGGCCGGTCCGCGATGCGACCCCACCTCAGACCGCCGCCATGTAGACGTCGACGAGATCGGGGTTGGCCGAGAGCTCCGAGGCGTCGCCGGCCAGCGCCACGGCACCCTTGTCGAGAACGTACGCGTGGCGCGCGAAACGCAGCGCCAGCGCTACGTACTGCTCGACGACGACGACGGCAGTGCCCTCGGCGCTGAGCGCAGCGAACAACTCGTAGATCTCGTCGACGAGCACGGGGGACAGACCCAGCGAAGGCTCGTCCACGACCAGCACCGACGGCGCGGTCATCAGGCCTCGAGCGATGGCCAGCATCTGCTGCTCCCCCCCGGACATGCTGTTGGCAAGCTGGCTCATGCGCTCGCGCACGCGTGGGAAGCGCTCGGTGACGCGCTCCATCTCCTCGGCGAGGGCGGGGCCGCGCAGGTCGCGGTGGTAGGCGCCCATGACGAGGTTCTCCTCTACGGTCAGCTGCCCGAACAGGCCCCGACCTTCCGGCACCAGGGCCAAGCCACGAGCCAACCGCTTGCCGGGGGCCTGCCGGGTGATGTCGACCCCGTCGTACTCGATGCGACCGCCCTTGGCCGGCGTGATCCCGGCGATGGCCCGCAGGGTGGACGTCTTGCCCGCCCCGTTGCGCCCCACGATGGCTACCCGATCGGCTGCTCCCACGTCGAGCGAGACACCCCGCACCGCGGGGATGGTGCCGTAGCTGACCTCGAGGTCACGCACGGAGAGCAGCGGTCCGGTCACACCGCGGCCTCGGCCAGCTCGGAGGCCAAGGCGGCAGCCGACTGGCCCGCGGTGCGACCGAACACGACACAGTTGGCGTAGGAGTTCCCGCTGCCCATGTACACGTCGCCCAGCACCCCACCGGTGCACTCTCCCGCCGCGTAGAGGCCGCGGATCGGGCCGCCGCTGCGATCGAGCACACGTGCGTGCTCGTCGATCCGCAGTCCCTTGGACGTGAGGCAGAGGATGCCCATGCGGAGCTCCGCTCCGTAGAAGGGCGGGGTGGAGATGGGCCGCAGGAACTTTGGGTCCTTGAAGTACTCGGGATCGGCCCCGTCAGCGCAATTGGTGTTGTAGCGCTCCACCGACGCCGCGAACCCGGCCGGATCGACGCCGAGCAGGCGACCGAGCTCGGTGAGCGAACCCGCCTGCCTCATCTTGCCCTTGGCCACCGCGTCATCGATGTTGGGCTCGGTCCAGTTGGACGGCAGGGTCATGCCCTCGGTCCCCGGGATCGACTGCTTGTACTGCGGGGGCGCGTCGGGTTGAGCCGCCCGCTTGGCGGCGTCGTCGAGCACGGCGAACAGCGGCCCGTGCTGCTGGTTGGCCAGCTGCATCACGGCATAGGAGGTCGACTCGTCGACGCACCGCCGGCCGGCGCGATTCACCATGACCAGCCACCCGGGGAAGTACACCTCGAGGTTCGAGAAGAAGTCCGGTGTGGGCAGGATCAGGGAGCGATCGTGACCGACCACGGCGGCGCCGACCTGTGCGCCGAGGGCGAATGCGTCGCCCTGGGCGCCATCGGTGCCGATGTACCAGGCAGCCGAGCCCGAGGCGGCGATCGAGGGCAGGTGCTCGGGCCACAGCGCCCGGTTCGCGCCGAAGCCGCCGGTGGCGATCACCACCGCGCCGGCCGTGAGCTCATCGTCGTCCACGGCGACCCCGACCACCCGGCCCTCCTTCACGAGCAGCCGGTTGACGCGCTGCCCGAGCGCGACCTCGACGGAGGGCTTCTCCCGCACCCGGCTCTGCAGGACGTCGATCACCCCGAAGCCCATCATCTTGGGGACATGAGAGCGCGGGGCTCGTTCCTCAGCGGCGAACATCAGCTGGTCGTGGAACTCGACCCCCAGATCGATCAGCCACTCGATGGCCGGACCTCCGCCATAGGCCAGGCGGCGAGCCAGCGCCGGCTCGACCTTGTACTGGTTGAACAGCAGGTAGTCACGGAAGAGCTGCTCGGCGCTGTCCTCGATCCCCGCCTTGCGCTGGACAGAGGTGCCGGCCGCCATCACGATGCCGCCCGACAGCGCCGAGGAGCCTCCGGTGCACCCCTGCCCGTCTACGAGGAGCACCGACGAGCCCGCCGCGCTCGCCTCCAGAGCCGCACTGAGTCCGGCAGCTCCACTGCCCACCACCACCACGTCGAAGTCCATCAGGTTGCTCTCCCTCTCCCATTCAGCTGGATCCACGTCCATCCACCACGCCGCCTGCGGCGTCGTGTCACCTACGAACACCTCGCTTGCGCACCGTCACCGAACCGCGGACGCTGGCCTGACAGGCCAGCCGCACAGCTGCCGGATCCTCACCGCTCTCGGCAAGGATCTGGATCCCCTCAGCCTCGCATCTCCCGATCGGGCCGAACTGGTCACCCCCGTCGAGCACCTCGACGAAACATGCACGGCATTGCCCCCGGCCCCCGCAGATCGTGGGCCATCGATAGCCGTGGCGCAGTGCCGCCTCCATCATGGTCTCCGCGGCCCCCACCTCGAACTCCAGTCCGGCGGGTTCGACCCGAACGGTGGGCACGCTCCCTCCCTCTCTCCCTAGATGTGACCGGCGTCACCAGAAGACGGCACATACTAATCGATCAATCAGTTATCGACAAGTTGCAGAACGCTCTCGTAGCCATAGGTGGGCTCCACGCCCTGGGGGCTCCCGCCGGTCTCCGGCGCAAGGAAGGGCCGCAACGCGAGGCCGTGCTCGGGGTTGAGCACCTCATAGCCCGGGTGGATCCGGATTCCCAGCCCATCGAGGTACATGAGGCTCTTGAAGAACAAGATCACGTCTGAGGGCATCACGAACCCGTACTTGTTGCAGCGCTGAAGGATGTCGCCGACCATCTCGGCGAGGGGCATCTCGTGGAGGGGCATTGCCAGGTACTTCTCCGCCACCTGGGTGAGGTCGCCGATCGCTCCCTCCAGGTCCACGTCGTCCATGTCGGCCATCTCGAAGCAGAGGGGCGCCAGCCGATCCCAGCGCTCCTCGAACAGGCACTGGAGCAGTTCGGAGACCTGCAGGCGGAGCTGGCCCGGAAGCCGACCCACGATGCCGAAGTCGATGAGTGCGACCTTCCCGTCGGGCTGCACGATGATGTTCCCCGCGTGCATGTCACCGTGGAACATCCCGTGGCGGCACGCCGTGTAGAGCAGCAGGCCGAAAACCACGTCGACGAGCTTGGATCGGTCGACGCCGTAGCGGTCGAGGCCGTCGAGGTCGGAGATCTTGACGCCCTCGAGGTGAGTCATGGTGAGGACCTTCTCCGTCGTACGGTCCCAGCGGACCTCGGGGACACGCACCGGCCAGCCCTCCAGGGAGGCGGCCAGGACCTCCATCTGCCTGGCCTCCTCGACGAAGCTCAGCTCCTGGGCCAGCGTGGCGGCGAAGTCCTCGACGACGCCGACAGGGTTGATCGACCGGAGCGATGGGACGACACGGGAGATCGCGCGTGCGCCGAGGTGCAGCATCCGCACGTCGTTGCGCAGCACCTCCTGCAGGTTGCGTCTCTGCACCTTGATGACGAGAGCCTCACCGTCGTGGCCCCAGGCCCGGAAGACCTGTGCGATCGAACCCGCGGCCACCGGGGTCCAGTCGACGCGGGCGTAGTGCTCCTCGACATCACCGATCGACTCCTCGATCGTCCGGCGCACGGCCTCGATCGGCTCAGGGCGTACCTGGTCGAGGCACCGCTCGAACTCCTGGACCAGGGACACCGGGAACGCCGGCGACGAGGCGATGACCTGACCGAACTTCACGAAGGTCGGGCCGAGGTTCTCGAAGGCGCGCCGCATCTCCGATGCCCCGGGAGCGGCCACACCGTTACGGGGGCGCCGGATCACGCGTCCGCCGAACACCGCCGAGTGGCGGACACCGGTCCACACGATCCGCGCCGCTCGGCGCTTGCGCAGCCGGGACTTGGGCAGGAGCAGGCTCGCGGGGGCAGGGCCAAGCGAACGGGCGGGAGTGCTCAAAGGGATCTCCGATGGGACGTGGGATGGCGGGACGGACGGTCAGCTCAGCGTTGGCGGTGGCTCAGCACGGGACTTGCGGAACGCCCCGAGCCCACCCCTCCCGTCATCCGCGGGGGCGCGGAACGCGCTCCACAGGAGAGCGCCGATGGCGACGGCGAGGATGGCCATGAGCCGCATGCGGTCCTCGAGCGCTTCCACCTGCGCGTCGCTCGCGTTGAGCGTCGCGAGGGGTTCGGCCGCCGTACCCGACGCTCTTGGCACGCTGTTGCTCGATGCCGTGGGCGTCGAGGCCAGGGGGGGCAAGGCATCCAGCGAGGACCCTCCCGAGGTCAGCGCCGATGGATCAACGACGGGGTCAGTGAGGGGATCGACGGGATCGGCGACGGGATCGTTTCCCGGCACCTCCACCGAATCGCTGGGGGGCATGTCGGCGGGTGGGAGCGGGTCGGCGGGCGCGCCATCGGAGATCTGGCCGACCGCCGCCAGCGTGTCGTAGCACAGGAAGGGAACGACGATATCGAGCAGCTTCTGCTGGGGAACGGCGCGGGCCAGCGGGCAGGTGATCGGGTAGGTGACCGGGCCCGTGATCGCATCCACGCCGTCATAGAACTTGTTCAGCGTGGGGATGACCTTGAGGGCGCTCGGCGCGAGCGGCCCGATGAGCTGGAACGCCGTGGCGAGATCGACCTGGTTGACGTAGGGCCCGAGGAGCGCGAGCAGGTCCTGCAATTGAGGGGACACCTGCTCGTCGATGGTGACGAACAGCGGTTCCAGGGCCGCGCCCAGCGAGCCGATCGGGGTCCCTGCGGTGGACAGGATCGGATCGAGCTGCTGACCGAGGGCGGCGAACTGGGTCGCGAACTCACCTCCGGCGACGAAGAGCCCGTCGAGCTGGGCGAGCACCGGCCCTACCTGCTGGGTCAGCGGATCGAGCTGGCGGATCAGCGGGAGCAGCTCGTTGATCACCTGCTGCACCGTGACGGGCGGCGGAGGCAGCGTCACCGGTGGATCTTCCTGTCGTGGAGCCGCCGCCGCCGTGGGGGTGACGACAAGCACGGCGAAGGCCGCCGCCGCCAGCCCCGCGCCGAGCCGACCGGGACCTCGTCCGAACTTGCCCATCATGCTCATCCTTTCGTCGTCGTCCGCCGCGAACCCGCAGCGGTGAGCGTCTCGTCACGTGATCGGGCCGCGCGTCGGGGGATGCCGGCCCCGCTCGCCTTGGCGTTATCGGCGCCCGACCCGTTGGGCGTCGCAGCCGCCTTGGGCTTCGCCTTCGCGGCGGTTGCCGACGCCTTCGCCGTCGCAGCCCGCTGGGGCCCCGGCTCGGCCGGGGCCTTCCCCGACCGTCCTCCCGGCGCCGTGCCGTTGCCTGGCTCCGGCGCCCGACGTGCGGTGGATCGCCGTGGCGGGCCGGAGCGGCCGATGGCGGCGTCGTCGCCACCCAGATAGGACGACACCACCCGCGGATGGGACACGACCTCAGACGGCGAACCCTGCGCGATTACCACGCCGACCTCGAGGGCCAGCATCCGATCGGACACCTCGGTGATGAGGCTCATGTCGTGCTCGATGATCACCATCGCCGCACCTGTCTCGCGTTGGATGCGGCGCAGCATGGGGGTCAAGGCCTCCGTCTCGCGCTGGGCCAGCCCCGAGGACGGCTCGTCAAGCAGAAGGACTGCGGGGGCGTGGGCCACGGCCATGGCGAGGTCGACGACGCGCCGCGTGCCGGTGGAGAGCTCTCCTGCCAACAGGTCGCGCACGAGACCCAGGTCGAAGAGCTCCAGGAGGTCGTGGACCGACCAGGCAATGTCGCCCTCGGCCCGGCGGACCTCCGGCAGGCCGAGCAGGGCGGCCAGGTCGTCGTGGATGGGGATGTGGCGCTCGAACGCCACCGCCAGGTTCTCGGTGACGGTCATCGACGGGAACAGGAGCGAGTCCTGGAACAGTCGGCCCAGCCCAGCGCGGGCTCGCACGTCGGGGGCGCGGCCCGTGATGTCCTCCCCGAGGAACTGGATCTGTCCGGCGTCGGGCTGGAGGAAGCCCGAGATGAGGTCGAACGTCGTGGTCTTGCCGGCGCCGTTCGGACCGATGATGCCGAGGACCTCGCCGGGGTGGACCTCGAAGGTGGCACCGGCGACAGCGGTGACCCCCCCGAAGCGCTTCCGCACGTCGGTGAGGGAGAGGAGCGGACCGGTGTGGGCAGGCTCGCTGCCGCCCGCCCCCTCGGGCGAGACGTCAGGAGCCGCCGGAGAGGCCGGTGTCGCCACGATCGGCCGGCGAGATGCGGCCGGGATGGCTTCGGGCACCGGCTCGGGTGAGGGCTCGGGCGTGTCGGGTCCCCCCCGTAGCATCACGGCCCGCAGGAGGTCGCCGCGCTCGAGGAGCTCAGCTGTCGGTCCCGTGAACCGCACCTGGCCCTTCTCCATGAAGTAGGCCCGATCAGCCAGGGTGAGGGCCAGGTTGACGGACTGCTCGACGATGAGCACCGTCGTCCCGGCGCGGTTCATCGCTTTGACGAACTCCACCAGCTGGCCCACCACGACGGGCGCCAGCCCCAGCGACAGCTCGTCGATCACGAGCAGATCGGGGACCATGACGAACGCCATCGCCAGCGAGAGCATCTGCTGCTCACCGCCGGAGAGGTTGCCGGCCATCTGGCCGATCCGTTCCTGCAGGCGGGGAAACTGCTCCAGAGCCCGTTCCACCGCACCCTCGGCCTCCTCGGGCGAGAGGAGCCAGGTGGCTACCTGCAGGTTCTCCTCCACGCTGAGCGTGGGGAACACACCGCGACCTCCGGGCATGTAGACGAGGCCCTGGCGGGCGATGTCGCTCGCCGAGGTGCCGACGATCTCCTCGCCCCGGAACCGCACCGACCCGGCGGTGGCCGGCTGGAGACCGCAGATGGTGCGCAGGAGCGTGCTCTTCCCGGCGCCGTTCGTGCCCAGTAGCGCCACGATCTCCCCGCGGTGCACCTCGAGGTCGATCCCGTAGAGCACCTGCACCCGGTCATAGCCGGCATCGACGCCGCGGCACAGAAGGGTGGCGTCGTCGGCGGAGGAAGCTCCTACCACGACAGGGGCCGGGTCGGTGGAGGCGTGCGAATCGAGCACGGTGACTGCGCCCTCGTCCTCCACCCCCCACTTCAACGCTCGTTCGTCGAGCCCGTGGCGGCGGGCGACGAGCTTCACGAAGGCGTCGCGCAGGCGCACGCCCACCTCGGCCAGCCCGCCGGGGAGGAACATGAGCAGCAGGAGGAGCCCGCCGCCCGAAGCCAACAGCTCGTAGCGCGGGAGGAACTCCTTGATGCCGACGACGTAGACGGCCCCCGCCAAGCCGCCTCCGATCGAGCCGAGCCCTCCGATCACCGCCATGGCGAACACGTCGATGCTCCGGCTCGAGCCGAAGCTCTCCGGGTCGACTGCCTCGTAGAGGTACACGTAGAGAGCGCCCGCGCTCCCGGCCAGGAATCCGGCGATGGCGAAGGCGCCGAGGCGGGCGCGTGCGAGGTTGATGCCGTAGCTCTGCGCTGCTCGCTCGTTGTCACGGGTGGCCACCAGGGCCCGACCGGCGCGCGACCGACGGAGGTTGCGGGCGCCGGCGACCGCGAGCAGCAGCAGGGCGAGGCAGGTGAAGTAGTAGGAGGAATCGGATCGCAGGTCGAGCACGCCCCACAGCTTGGGGCGATCGATGGCGTCGCCGATCTCGGGGAGCAGCCATGAGAAGTGCTCCCGGTTGAGCACGTAGGCCTGCGTCGAGGCGGCAAAGGCCAACGTGGTCAGGGCTAAGAAGAAGCCCTTGACGCGTAGCGCGGGGATGCCTACGACCATGGACAGCGCCGCCCCGGCCAGGCCGCCGAGGAGGAGGGCGACGAAGAAGTCCGCGCCGGCCTTGCCCGCCAGGCCGCCGGCCACCGCTGAGCCGACGCCGGTGAAGGCGAACTGGCCGAGGCTGATCTGGCCGGTCCAGCCCGTGAGGACCACGAGTGAGACGGCGATGACTCCGAAGAGGAGCACCTGGGAGAGGTCGTTGCGGCGGAGCTCGTCGACGAGGAAGGGCGCACCCAGGAGGAGGGCGGCGAAGAGCCCCGCGCCGAGACCGCGGGCCACCCGCACCTCGGGCAGGCGGCGGACCAGTGGAGGCAGCGTGCGCAGGGGTCGCACCGCCTGCCAGGTGGCGCTACCGGAGTCCGCCGCCCGGGACAGGTGACGGCGCTGCACCAAAAGGGCAGCGAGCACGATGGGCAGGAGCAGAGCGGTGGAGATGCTCGCCGTGCGCGTCGAGTAGAACGCCGCCTGGTCGAACATGCCCAGGAGTGCGCCGGCCAGCAGGGCTACGCCCAGTCGTTCCATGCGAGCAATGACCGCGGCTGCGAGGGCGAACAGGAGCACCTGTGGCCCGATGAGGCTTCCGAGTGGCAGCCCTGTGATCGGCGCCCGGAAGAACACGCCGATGCCCGAGAGCAACCCAGCCACCCCCCATACGATGGTGCCGAGGCGGGCCACGGGCACGCCGGCGAGCTGGGCCCGGTCACGGTTCTCGGCCACCGCACGGACCGCCACACCCACCCGGGTCCCGTTCAGGAACCATCCCAGGCCGAGGGCGGCAAGGACCACGACGACGACCGCAGCAAGGTGGTCGCCACGGAACACGATGCCCCCGATGTCCGCAGTGATCCCGCTCACCGGCGTGCGCACGGCCCCGGTGGGGGTCACCTCACCGCCGATCCAGGTGGGGCTCATGAACTCCGCGAAGGCCAGGAGCTGGGCCAGCCCGATCGTGGCCACGGTGAGGATCAGGCGTGGGGAGGAGGCGAAGCGGCGGATGATGAGGCGCTGGGCGAGGGCGCCGATGGCGAAGGACCCGGCCAGAGCCAGTACCAGGCACAGGGCAAAGGGCCAGTCGCGCTGGATGTACAGGTTCAGCGCCAGGACCGCTGGGAAGGCGCCGAGACCTGCCTGGGCGAAGCTGATGATGCGGTCGGACTTGTAGATCAGGATGAGCCCCATCGCGATCAGCCCGTACAGGCCGCCGACGATGGCGCCGTTGAGGAACACGCCCGGGGGGGCCCCGGGTCGGAAGGCGAGCCGGAGCGCCAAGATCACTGCGAGGGTGGCGCCCGCCATCCGGACGGGACCGAGCCGGGGATCCGTGCGCAGCCGAGCCACCCACGCGCCTGAGGGCGAGGTCACTGGAGCGGCGCGCCCTTCGACCAGCCCGCAATGGGCGTGCGAGCGCAGTCCCTGGCGCAGATGTAGGTCCCGGGCTGGTCGTCGATGCGGGATCGCGCCGAGGACGAGAAGTACACCTCCTTGGTGTCGTCGTTGGCCGTGTAGTCGTCAGGGCCGAAGGTCCACAGCTGCACCCGGGGATCGTTGCCCTGCCAGCCGGGCCAGGGCGCCTCGCCCCCGAACCCGCCGAGCTGGGAGAGGCTGAAGGCGCCCCGCTGCACGGTTTCGGGCGTGAGGTTGGGGCCGGCCCACTGCAGCATCGCTGCGATGAGGTGGTAGTACATCTGTACGACCGTGAGCACGTAGGGAGGCTCGGACGTGTTGCCGGCCATCTTCCACATCACGTAGTCGTCCTGCTGCTCTTTGGGGATCTCCATCGGCCGGGGGCTGGGTCCGAAGGCGTTGTCCCACTGGCGGGGGCTGTAGAGCCGGGCCGGGTAGTCGTGGTCGGCACCCTCCTGCAGGGCCAGGAGGTGCTCGGGGAACCACTGCTGGTTGTCGAGCTCGCTGGTTAGGTACACCGGAGCGAGAAGGTCGCAGAGGCAGGTGACGGTGGTGGCCTGGTCCTGTTTGATCTGCGTGGCGATGAGCGTCATCTGCTCCTGCGCCTTGGCCAGGTCCGACTGGGAGTACTGGTAGACCTTCGGCACGTCGCCCCCGGCGCCGCACTGGCCGCCCGAGACCTGCTCGGCCAGGAACTTCGCCGCCGACACGTAGAAGGGGTACTCCGGGGTGACGATGGCGAGCTTGCGGACCTTGTCCTTAAGGCCCGGGTCGCCGGCTCGGGACGCCTTCTGCCCGACCATGCGGTTGCACCAGTAGTTGGCAACGTTGGCCGCCGTGCGGGAGCCGTCGGTGAACAGGTCCCAGTGGTAGGGCGCCCGGTCCTTGCTGAAGCCGGCGTCGTACAGCCAGCCGCCCACGTTCAGGATCTTGAGCCGGCTCAGCTCGTCGAACACCTCGGCAGGATGGGGGGAGGTGAAGAAGGTCACGAAGGGCTTGTACTTGGCCTGGATGATCCTGGCCTGCTCTCGCCAGCAGGCCAGGTCGGTGGAGCCGCCGCCGCCGCCGAAGGGGCCGCCCTCGCACTCGGCCAGGTGGGTGTAGGCCTTGATGCGGCGGCCGTAGAAGTTGTAGTGCTCGTTGAAGAACTTGGCGAAGGCCTTGCCCCCGGCGTCCCACTGCTCAGGGGTGGCCCACAGGCCGACGCCTGACAGCGCGGCGACGATGGCGGGGTTGGCCTTGGGGACGATCATCACGAGCCGGATCTCGTCCTCCGTGACGCCGGAGTAGGTCGCACCGCCGTTGTCGCCCGTGTAGGCAGGCACGCAGGGGATCGAGAACACCAGCACCTCGTCCTGGAGCTGCCCGCCGGGGCCGCACTTGCTCCGGTCGCCCTCGAGGAGCCAAGGGTTCGTCCAGGGCCACACGCCCTCTTCAGCAGCGTTCAGACCCGACACCAGGCCCTGGACGCCAGGCGCCGGCTTGATCCCTGCCCCGCTGGGCAGCGCCTGCGCACCGCCGGAGCCGCTGGGCGCAGCCTCGCCGTTCGTACCGGCGACGAGGCTCGCGTCGTCGCTCGACAGCGGCTGGCCGTCCGAACCGACGACCGAGTCGCCGGGCTGAGCTACGAGCCCCGAGCCGGAAGTAACGCTGGAGCTGGCGGACAGCTCGTCGTCGTCGACAGGCACCATCGCGACGATGAGGAGCTGCGCCACCAAGAAGATGATGACCGGCGTGTATCGACGTAGGACCGGGTTGACCATTCTCTGCTTCCCCCTTCAGCGCGCCTGCGCTGCTCGTGGTTCACGTTCGACGTGCCATATGGCCGGACCTGCCTGGCCGTCCTCTGGCGTCGAGGTACCGACGGCGACGAAACCCGCGCCTACGGCGAGAAGATCTCTCACGGCCGCCGTCCGCAGCCCGTCCTCGCCGTCGCATTCGGACCATGACGTTCCATCGGTCGAGGACGAGCACAGCGGTCCCCCGGGACGTTGACCGCCGGCCAGCGCGCCACCCGGTCCCGGTGCCACCGCGTAGAGCCCGGCGGGGCGGCCGGGGGACGTCGTCGGGGCGGTCACGGCCGACCAGCTCTGCGCGTCTGCCGACGACCAAACCAGCGGGCCCGGGACGCCGTAGCCCACGGCGACCACGACGTCGCCGATCTCTCCCAGCGCGGCGACCGAGGCACGGCCACCTTCGGCGGGGAGCACCGCAGTGGACCAGGTGCCCTCACCCGTCGACCGGAGGGCGATGGGCTGGCCTTCAGCATCGTTCCCGGCCGCGACGACACCCTTCGAGGTGGAGACGACATCGGAGAGCACCTGGCCGACGCTCGGTGTCCTCGCGGACGACTCTGGCTCGAATCGACCGTCGTGAAGGGCCCAGATGCCGGCGCTGCCGGGACTGAACCCCACGGCGAACACCGACCCGTCAGGCGACTGGGCCAGGGCCTCGAGCAGGCCGACGCCCAGCTCGTTGGCCGGGTCGGTCACGGGCACCCGGCTCCACTGCACGGCGTCGAGCGACGTCCAGGCGGCGGGGGCGCCCCGCAGTGATCCGACGGCCACGAGGCGACCGTCGACCACGGCGACGTCCCGCAGGGCGGCACCCTGGAGATCCTCCTCCGCGGCATCGACCCGGGACCAACCGAGCCCGTCGGGTGACACGAGGACCAGCGGGGCGTCGCGCGAGCCGCCTACCGCGATCAGACCCTCGCCCTCGACGGCGGCGACTGCGGTCAGCCCGCCTCCCGCGTCTGGCGCGCTGAATTCGTCCACCCCTGCGATCGGTGACCAGCGGTAGGCGAGGCCGGCCGAGATGGTCGTTCCACCACCCGGCGGCGACGACGCAGTGGTGTCGGAGAGCTGGGTGGTGGGGGCGCCCTGCCCGGTGGTGACCGTGGTCTGCCGCATCGCCGTTGGCCGGGTTCGAGCGGGCCGCTCCACGGGCAGGGTGAGCCGGGGTTCGGACACCTCGGTCACGCGCAGGATCGCGACCGCAGCGGCCACGCCGAAGGCCGTCGTGGCCGCGAGCAGGAGGGTCCGCGCGGACACGCGGAACCTCGAGAGCGCGCCACGCCATCGATCCATCCTGGTCAGCCGCCGATCGTCCGGTCGCTGGGCCAGTAGGGGGCGCGCAGGGCGCGCTTGTTCAGCTTGCCCATGGCGTTGCGGCCCAGGTCCTCGACGAAGTCGACGGAGCGGGGGCACTTGTAGTGGGCGATCCGACCTCGGGCGAAGTCGATGAGCTCGGCTTCGGTGGGGGCCGGCTCGCCGGCCCGCAGCACGACGAGGGCCTGCAGCTGCTCGCCCATCTCGATGTGGGGTACGCCGATGCAGGCCACGTCGTCCACGGCCGGATGCTCGAGTAACACCGCCTCCGCCTCGGCCGGGTAGATGTTGACCCCTCCCGAGATGACCATGTCGGACGTGCGGTCGGTGATGTACACGTAGCCGTCGGGGTCCACGTAGCCCACGTCGCCCAGGGTGAACTCGCCCGGTCGGCGGTGGGCCTTGGCCGTCTTCTCCGGGTCGTTGTGGTAGCGGATGCCCCGTCCGGTCGTGTCGCGGAAGTAGAGGACCCCGACCTCGCCGGTCGGGAGCTCCTCCCCCTCCTCGCTCACCACCACCACCTCGAAGGGCGGGAGCGTGCGACCGACCGACCCCGGGTGCTCGAGCCACTCGGGAGAGGTGATCATGTTGGTCGTGCCTGACTCGGTGGCGCCATAGGCCTCGATCAACACGGGCCCGAACCAGTCGATCATCCGGCGCTTGACCTCTACGGGGCACGAGGCCCCCGTGTGCGCCACTACGGCCAGGCTGGAGAGGTCGTAACGCTTCCGCACGTCCTCGGGCAGGCTCAGGAGCCGGGCGAAGTGGGTGGGCACCATCACCGTCGAGGTCACCTTGTAGCGATCGATCGCCCGCAGGACGCCCTCGGGGTCGAACCGGCCCAGCACCACCAGTCGCGTGCCGGCAGCGAGCGCTCGCAGCGTGGAGAGGGGGCCCGTGTGGTAGACGGGGCTGACGATCAGGTTGGTGCCTGTGAAGAGGTTCGTAGCCGCGACGTTGTCGAAGTGCTCCTCCAACGTCTCGCCCCCCGCGAACATCGCCGGAGGTGTGTCGGTGCCCTTCGGCAAACCCGTGGTGCCCGAGGTGTAGTGGAGGAAGGGCCGCGGCGGCACGTCCGTGGGTGGCTCGGAGGCGTCGGCGCGAGCGAGCCACGCGTCCCAGTCCTCGACCCCCGGCTGGCCCTCACACCGCCAGCCCACGACGGTGATACCAGCCTGCTGCGCTGCGGCCACGCCGCGGGGCGCCGTCTCGGGGCCGACCAGCAGCAGCCGGCTCCCGGAGTCCTTGAGGATGTAGGCCAGCTCGTCCTCGGTGAGGTGGAAGCTGACGGGGACGGACGACACGCCTACGCCGATGGCACCGAGGTGGGCGGCCACCGTCTCGAGGGCGTTCTCCGCGAAGATGGCCACGCGATCAGCGCCTGGGCTCAGCTCCGTCAGCAGGGCGTTGCCGATGCGGTTGAGGACCTGGTCGAGGGCGTCCCAGGTGAGCTCCTGCGTGGCGTCGGCCAGTGCGACGGCGCGCTCGTCGTCGGCTCGACCTCGGCGGGTCACGATCGACATGGAAACCTCCGGGTGACGGTCATGGAGCGGCGGGCCTCGGCTCCCGGGGCAGGCCGAGAACCCGCTCGCCGATGATGTTGCGCTGGATCTCGTCACTCCCGCCGGCGATCCGGTACCCGGGGGCACCCAGCAGGTGCTCCGCCCAGGCGAAGGTGCCCCACTCGCCGGTGTCCGCCCCGAGGCGGGGGCCGAGGAGGGTAGAGGCCAGGTCGCTCGTGCGGCTCATGTTCTGCGTCCAGAGCAGCTTGCCCACCGAGCCCTCCGGCCCCGGTGGCCCTCCCGCCTCCATGGCGGCACGGGCCCGCTGGCCGAGCATCGAGAGGAGCCGCTCGCCGATGTAGAGCTTCGCCAGCTGCTGGCGGGTCACGGGCTCGGTGGTGCGGTCGAGCTGCCGGGAGAGGGCGTGGAGCCGTCGGAAGGACCCGCCGAGCCCGCCACCACCCGCGCTGGAGAGCCCTCGCTCGAAGCCCAACGTGGTGAGCGCGACCTTCCACCCGTCGCCGGGGGCTCCCAGTCGGAGGTCGTCGGGCACGAGCACGTCCTCGAGGAACACCTCGTTGAAGGTGGACCCACCGGTCATCTGGCGGATGGGCCGCACCTCGACGCCAGGCGCGTCGAGGGGCACGAGGAAGGCGGTCATGCCATGGTGCTTGGGGGCACTGGGGTCGGTGCGACAGATGGCCTCGCCGTAGTGGGCCACCCTGGCTCCGGAGGTCCATACCTTCTGCCCGGTGATGCGCCACCCGTCGCCGTCACGCTCGGCCCGGCACGACAACGACGCCAGGTCGCTGCCCGCACCGGGCTCGCTGAAGAGCTGGCAGGCGAGGAGGTCGGTGCGCAGGAGCGACGGGATGAACCGCTGCTGCTGCTCCGGAGTGCCGAAGATGCCGATGGTGGGAGCCACGAGGCCGATCGTCACGCCGAACAGCTCGTTGAAGCCCGGAGTCTCGAACTTCGCCTCCTCCGCCCGGAAGGCGGCCTCGTGGGCGGGGGTCAGCCCTCGGCCGCCGAGTTCGGTGGGCCAGGCGATGGCGCCGTACCCGGCGTCGAACTTGGTGCTCTGCCAGTCGGAGATCCGCTCGGCCTGGAGTCGCTCCTCCTCCTCGGTGGTGTTCTCGAACACGGCGACCGAATCGCTGCCGGCCCCCCACACGAGCGGAGCGTCCCCCGCGATGTCGGCGCGCGGTACCGCGGTGGTCTTCAGCCACCGGACGGCCTCCTCCCGGAACACCTCGATCTGCATCCTTGCCCCCGTCGTAAGGTCTCGTGGCAGACCACCGAAGTTGTGGTCCGCGCACCGTAGCGAAGTGACATTCTAGTCAATCAGTTAGAAACTGTCCAACCGCCTCCCACCCCGATGAGGACCCGTGTCCACCACGTTCACAACCATCGCCTACGAAGAGCCCGCGCCGGGGGTGGCACGCATCGTGCTCGACCGTCCGGAGCGCAGGAACGCGCAGAGCCGGCGCATGACCTACGAGCTCAACACCGCCTTCGACCGAGCGGCCCAGGACGACGCCGTGAAGGTCGTCATCCTCGCCGGGCGCGGGCCCGACTTCTGCTCCGGGCATGATCTCGCCGATCAAACCATGGGCGAGACCCACGCCGTCGTGGGCACGTCGGCATCGTTCGACCGGCCAGGAGCGGAGGGATTCATGGCCTGGGAGGAGGAGGTCTATCTCAACATGTGTTGGCGCTGGCGCAACCTGCCGAAACCCACGATCGCCGCCGTGCACGGCCGTTCCATCGCCGGCGCACTGATGTTGATCTGGGTCTGCGACCTGGTCATCGCCAGCGCCGAAGCCACCTTCAGCGATATCACCGTCGCCCTCGGCGTCAACGGAGTCGAGTACTTCGCCCACCCGTGGGAGCTCGGTGCTCGCAAGGCGAAGGAGCTCCTCTTCACCGGCGACGCGATCACGGCCGCCGAGGCGCAGCAGCTCGGCATGGTCAACCGGGTCGTCCCGTCCCGGGACGATCTGGACACCGAGGCCCTGGTGCTGGCCGAGCGCATCGCGACCAAGCCCTCGTTTGCGCTCAAGCTGGCCAAGGAGTCGGTGAACCAGGCCCTCGAGGCGCAGGGCTTCTGGACCGCGATGCGGGGCGCGTTCGGGCTGCACTCCCTTGCCCACTCCCACAACCGCGAGCGCTTCGATCTGCCGATCGATCCCTCTGGTCTGGTCCGGCAGCGCAGGCAGCGTCCGCCCACGGAGGGTCCCGACGCGTAGATGGGTGGCGGCCCGTCGGGCTCGCCACCCATCTGGCTCTCCGGGGGGAGCGGAGACTGCGTCGCGCGCTCCGGACCGTCAGGCCGGCTCGATCTCGCCCAGTGGCGCGCCGACGTCGAGCGTGTCGCCAGGCGCCGCGATGTGGCGCAGCGTGCCCGTGAGGGGCGCCGCGACCTCGTTCTCGACCTTCTCGGACTCGAGGATGTACAACACCTCCCCAGCGACGGCTTGCCCGCCGTCGGGGACCACCCACTCGACGAGGGTGCCTTCGGTCATCGAGAACCCCAGGCGGGGCACGTTGATCTTCACCCTCAGCTCACCAGGGCCCTGGCTGCAGCCACGAGATCGCCCACCGTGGGCAGGAACGCCGCCTCGAGCTCCCGTGCGTAGGGGACGGGGGTGTTCTTGCCGGCGATGCGCACCACGGGTGCCCGGAGCGAGTCGAAGGCCTCCTCTGCGACGACCGCTGCGATCTCCGCCCCGACACCTCCCCGCTTGACGGCCTCGTGCAGGATGGCCAGCCGACCTGTCTTACGAACAGAGGCCAGGATCGTCGCAGTGTCGAGCGGCTGCAGCCAGCGCAGGTCGATGACCTCCGCGTCGATCCCGTCAGCTGCGAGCTGATCGGCCGCCGTCAGAACGTCGTTCATCTGGCGGCCGTAGCTCACGAGGGTGATGGCGTCGCCTTCACGCCGGATGGCGGCCTCACCGATCGGCACTCGGTGCTCCCCCTCGGGGCACTCCGAGCCATTGAAGTAGCCCATGACCTGCTCGACGAAGACGCAAGGATCGTCGTCGAAGATGCAGGTGGTGAGCATCCCCTTGGCGTCAGCCGAGTTGCTCGGGATGCACACCTTCAGGCCGGGAGTGTGGACCAGCCAGGCCTCGAGCATCTGCGAGTGCTGGGCGCCCAGGGACATCGCAGCCCCGGCTGAGCAGCGGATGGTGAGCGGGACGGTGGTCTGGCCGCCGGACATGTATCGGAGCTTGGCGGCGTGGTTCGCCACCTGATCGAGGCAGACCCCGAAGAAGTCCATGATCATGATCTCCGCCACCGGCCGATACCCGGCTACGGCAGCGCCGATTGCCGCGCCCACGATGGCCTGCTCCGAGATCGGCGTGGGCCGCACACGGTCGAGACCGTACTTCGTGGACAGGCCCTTGGTGATGCCGTACACCCCACCACCAGGGTCTGCGATGTCCTCCCCGAGCAGCACCACCTTGTCGTCGGAGGCGAGCGCTCGATCGAGCGCGTCGTTGATGGCCTCACGCACCATCATGACTCGGGTGGTCTCCGTGGCGGTCACGGCGCGACCCCCTCGGCGTAGACATCGGTATACAGCTCGGACAGGTCCGGGGCAGGGCTGGACTGCGCGAACTCCACGGCGTCGTCGATCTCGGCCGCAATGGTGGAGTCGATGTCGGCCAGCTCGGCCTCGGTGAGGGTCGCGTCGGTGACGAGCCGAGCTCGGTAGCGATCGACCGGGTCAGCCGCCATGGCGGCGGCCCGTTCGTCCGGGGGCTGGTACTCCATCGCGTCCCCGACCACGTGGCCGTGGAAACGGTAGGTCATGCACTCGACGATGGTGGGCCCCTCGCCGGCACGGGCGCGCCTGACCGCCTCCTGAGCAGCCAGGTACACCTCCACAGGGTCGTTGCCGTCCACCCGCTGACCGGCGATCCCGTAGGCGCTGGCGCGTCCGGCGACCGACCCGCCTGCGGTGCCCGCCTCGAAGGCCGTGTGCTCCGCGTAGAGGTTGTTGTGGCAGACGAACACCACCGGCAGCTTCCAGATCGCGGCCAGGTTGACCGCCTCATGGAAGGCGCCGATGTTCGACGCCCCGTCGCCGAAGTTCACCACCGTGACGGCGTCCGACCCGTCGAGCTGGGCAGCCATGGCGAAACCGTTGGCGATGGGGAGGCCGGCGCCCACGATCCCGGTGGTCACCATCAGCCCGTCGGAGGGAGAGGTGATGTGCATGGGGCCGCCCTTGCCCTTGCACAGACCGGTGGACTTGCCGAGGAACTCGGCCCAGAGCCCCCGCAGGTCGACGCCCTTGGCCAGGTGGTCGTGCAGGCCGCGGTAGGTGGTGACCACCGAGTCGTCCGGGCGGAGGTGGGCTCCGACACCGGCCGAGATGGCCTCCTGGCCGCGAGGCGAGTAGTACACGATGAAGATCTGGCCGCTGGAGAGCATGGTGCGGAACCGGTCGTCGCACTGCTTGATCAGGCTCATCGTCCGGTAGAGGCCGCGGTGGACCGCGGGGTCGAGCGTGGCGTCGTCAGCCATGTGCGGGCGTCCTTTCGGTGATCAGGTGGTCGGTCACAGCCCGGCCATCACTGGCTTCAGCTGGGAGTAGGCGTTGTCGTCAACGATGAGCTCGAGCACCGCTTCGGCGACCTCCTCGGGCTTGAGGGGGGGCACCACCTCCAGCGCAGCGACCAGCCAGTCGGCCGGCTTGGTGCCGTCGCCAGTCTTGTTGATGATCGGCGTGTCGACGAGACCCGGGAGCACCGCGTTCACCCGGATCCCGTCGCGGTCCTTCAGCGCGGCACACGCCTGCGTGAACATGGCCACGCCAGCCTTGGTGGCCGAGTAGGCCGCGTCGTCGGCCATGGGGAACTGGGCCGCGATGGACGCAGTGTTGACGATGGCTCCGCCACCTCGGTTGCGGAGGTGGTCCACCGCCGCACGGGTGCAGGGCATGACGCCGCCCAGGTTCACCATGGCGAGCTGCATGAGCCGCTCCATGGGGGTCTCCGGCCAGGGGGGGTTGCCGGCCACGATGCCGGCGTTGTTGTGGCTGATGTCGAGGCCACCGTAGTGCTCGACGGCCGCGGCGTAGAGCGATGTGACCGAGCCAGGGTCGGTCACGTCGACGAAGACGAAGTGGGCGTCCCCGCCTTGGCCCACGATGGTGGCGACCGTCTCGCGGCCCCCGTCCTCGTCGATGTCCGCCACCACGACCTTCACGCCCTTGCTGGCCAGCAGCGAGGCCGACGCCCGGCCGATGCCCGACCCCGCCCCGGGGTCCACGGCCACCTTCCCCGACAACTCCATGGCATGTCCTTCCCTCTCGTGGCGCTGACCGCAGGTGCGATCAGGCAGTGATGACGGTGCAGGCGCTGATCCCTGGAGCGCCGTAGACGTGCGAGAGCGCGACCCGCGGCTCGCCAGGGACCTGGCGCTCACCTGCGTCGCCGCGCAGCTGCACCACGTTCTCGTGGATCTGGCGCAAACCCGACGCGCCGATGGGCTCTCCGTTGGCCAGGCAACCGCCGTCGGTGTTCACGGGAAGGCTGCCATCGACCTCGGTGGCCCCGCTCATGATCAGCGCTTCCTGGTCGCCGTCCGCGCACAGTCCCGTCTCGGCCATGTGCATGATCTCCGCTCCGCTCTCGGTGTCCTGGATCTGCGCCACATCGATCTCGGAGACCGACACCCCGGCCATCTCGAGCGCCCCCTGCGCCGCGAACACCGAGGGGCTCGGCGCGCGGGTGCTCGACAGGCTGGGGCTGAAGACCTCGAAGGTCCCGTGACGGCGCGACGCAAGCACAGCGGAGCGGAGGGTGACCGGTCGGCTCCCTGCCGGCGCTGACTCGGCCCGGGCCACGACCAACGCCACCGCTCCCTCGGCGGGGGCGCAGAACATGTACTGGGTGAGGGGGTCAGCGATGACGAAGGAGTTGCGAATCTCCTCCTCGGTGATCGGCTTGCGACGCCAGGCGTTCGGGTTGCGCTCCCCGTTGCGGAAGGCCTTGGCCGCCACACGGGCCAGCGCGTCCTCGGTGATGCCGAAGTCGTGCATGTAGCGTCGCAACTTCATACCGAAGAACTGGGTGGTGAGCATCATCCCCGCCTCGGCGTACCAGTCGGGTAGGCCGAGCAGGGCCGGATCTGCATTGAACGCGCCACGGGGGTGCTTGTCGAAGCCGACCACGAGCCCGAGATCGCACTGGCGCGATCGAAGGGCGTCGAAGGCCGCCATCAGGGAACTGCCGCCGGTCGCGCACCCGTTCGCGACGTTGACGAAGGGCACCCCGGTCAGGCCGAGGATGCTGACGAGCGAATCGGCAGCGCCAGATGCCACGCTGCCTCCGTAGGCGACGTCGATGTCAGGCCACGCACACCCGGCGTCGGCGAGCGCCGCCTGGGCCGCGATGGCCCCCTGCTCGAGGCCCGACAGGCCTTCGTGGCGACCGAAGGGGTGGATGCCGACCCCGACGATGACGACCTCGGACTCAGGCATGGCTGCCCTCCTCGATGGGCTCGAACGCGAAGGCCACGACATCGTTGCCGTCCTGGTCCTGCCCGAGAACGGGAAACACGACCCGGACCGGATCGTCGATGCGAACGGATGAGGGATCTCCGAGCACAGGCCCTTCCACCAGCACCGAGCCGAGATCCACGTAGGCGACCGCGAAGGGCCGGAAGGTATCCGGAGATGCCGGTCCGAGGTAGGGCGGCGCCGGTGGGGGGAAGCCCTGCACGGTGTAGGTCCAGACGGTTCCCACCGGATCGAGCTCCACCTGCGACACGTCGCCGCCGCCGCATGCCGGGCAGCCCTTCGGGGCCGGGAAGGTCACCACGGCGCAACCGTCGCAGCGGCCTCCGAGCAGGCGGGCAGCTTCCCCCGGCCAGGTGGCGATGGACGGGTCGATGAATCGTGTGTCGGGCATGGTCTTCATCCTGGGTAGGGATCCAGCTCCTCGTCACCTTCGAACACGCGGATGGCGGACGTCGGGCAGGCCCACGCAGCGGCCAGGCAGGCGTCCCGCTCGTGGTCGCCGGGCACTCGGCGCAGCGACGCCCGCCCCTCCTGGTTCAGCTCGAAGAGCTCGGGCTGCGCCCGCACGCACTCCGACGCTCCTCCGCATAGGCCGTGATCGATCTCGATGCGCAGCGCCGTCATTGGGTGGGTTCAGCTGGCGACAGACGAGCCGTAGGTGAGCTGAAGCTCCTTGAAGCGGCGCAGGAAGGGGTGGGGGTTGTGGTCGAACGACTGGTCGGGGTGCAATTGCAGATCGGGCAGGCGCGTGAGCAGCGTGTCGACGGCCAGCTCCAACTCCTTGATCGACAGCGGCTCACCGATGCAGCGGTGGATGCCGAAGCCGAACGAGACGTGGTGCCGCGAGTTCTCCCGGTGCAGATCGAAGCGGTCCGGATCCGGGAACACGGCAGGATCCCGGTTGGCCGCCGCGAAGATGAGGCACACCTTGGCATCGCCCGGCACCTCGGTTCCGCCGAGCGTGCTCGCCTCGCTCGTCTGGCGGAAGAGGAACTGCACCGGCGCCTCGAGGCGTAGCGACTCGTTGACGGCGTTGGGGATCAGGGAGCGGTCGGCCAGGATCGCGTCGCGAACCTCGGCGTCGCGCAGGATGAGCCACATCATGTTGCCCATGGCGTTGATCGTGGTCTCGTGGCCGGCGCCGAGTAGGTGCAGCGCGATGCTCAGGAGCTCCTGCTGCTCGAGGCCGACGCCGTCGCGGTCCTTGGCCCGCAGGAGCGCCGAGAGCGCGTCGTCGGTGGACTCGCTGCGGCGTGTCTCGATGGCCGCTCCCAGGTAGGCAGTGAGGTTCATCATTGCCGTCACCGCGGCGCGGACCTGGTCCCGCTCGAGGTTTCCGCCGAGCAACGTGAGACCAACATCGGACCATTCCTTGAACTTCGTCCAGTCCTCCTTGGGCAGGCCGAGGATTTCCGAGATCACGAGCGACGGCATCGGCGCAGCGAAGCTCGACATGAACTCCACCTTTCCGGAGCCGGCGAAGTCGTCGACGAGGAAGTTGGTCACCTCCCGGATGCGCGGCTCGGCGTCCACCGCCGTGCGCTTGGCCGACCAGGCCTGGTTCGTCACGTGGCGGTAGCGCGTGTGCTCGGGCGGGTTGGCCGTGACGAGCGTGTCGACCATGAGGCCAAAGCCAGAGGTCGAGGCGATGCCCCGCAGCCCGCCCTTCTGCGCGGTCTCGGCGTCCACGCCGAACATCTCGGCCAGCTCCTCGGCGACGTCAGGGTTGATGGCGTTCAGCTCGGAGCCGTCCCACTGCCGGAACACGTCGTGGTTCCGCATGGCCGTCATGCATTCGGCGTGGCCGGTCACCATGTAGGCGTCGAGGCTGTCGACATACGCGACCGGGCCCTGGGATCGAAGCTTTTCGTACGTGGGGTACGGGTCTTCGATGACGTCCTGGTTGAAGAACTCGCTGACCGGGTTGGTGGTCGTGGTCATGCTGGGCTCCACCCTGCTCCGCAGGGGCGCGGCGCGCCCGCTGGTGTGTGTCCAGGTAGCGTAGAACTAGTTTACCGATTGATCAATAAGAAAGTTTTTGGAGCACCATGGGGGCACCCCGACCGATCCGCTGGGCGATCCACACGGCACGCACCAGACCGCTTCTATCTGCTTTGCCGATCGCCTTGGCGCTCACGCTCGCCCTCGCGGTATGGAGCACCGCCGAACCCGACGGCCTCCAGCTCGGTCGTCGTCCCGGTCCCACCGCCTTTCGGATCCTCTACCGCGTGGAGGTGCTTCAGGACCCTTCGTCGACGACCTTCGAGGAACGCCTCGTCCGCCGCCCCTTCGACGGGAGGCTGCTTGGGTCGCGATCCCGCGAGGTCGACATCGACGACCCGGAGACCTCCGGGACCGAGAGCCTGGGATCGCTGATCCTGTCCATCACCAACGGGCAGTCGGTTCCCGTGCAGGGTCGCGTCCCGACGGTCGCCATCGGCGATCAAGCGCTTGCGGCGGTACTGGAGGACGCGGTTCGGCTCGACCGCGCGGTCGCGCTCAGCGAGGACGAGCGCGTCCTCGGCCGACCGTGTCGGCTCTTCGCAGTGAACGAGCCGGGTGCACGCGTCCTCGCTGCGCCCACCGCCGACTCCCGCGCCACATTGTGCCTCGACGAGGCCGGACTCGTACTACGGGAGGTGTGGGAGCTCGATGGGGAGCTCGTGTTCGTGCGCACAGCCGTCGCCGTCGACGAAAAGCCCGAGCTCGATGCGCTCGGCGAGCTGGGGGACCCAGCGCCTACGGACGCATCGCTCGCCCAGGGCCCGATGGTCAGGGCGGTGACGAGGATCTCCTCTTTCATCGCGGAACCCCCCTTGCCCCGTGGCTTCCGGCGCACGGGCCGGTTCCAGACCGCATCGGTCGACCGAGCGCTCGGGCCGCTGTCGACGAGCGCGTGGGTGATGGAGCGCGGCGGCGACTTCCTCACCGTGGAGGCGGGCACCGGGAGCATCGACCAGCGTGACGCAGCTTCTGAGGTCGGCTCGACCCTGGGCGACGCAACACTCCACCTGGGCACGACCGGCAGCGAAATCCGAATCGCCGTCGACGACGACCACTGGGTGCGTCTGACCAGCTCGGTGTCCCCCTCGGATCTGGAGCGGTACGCGGCTGCCCTGGAGGCGCGCGGGTGAGCGGTCCGCTCACCGCCGAACCTCGGATCAACAAAGGCGGTCGGTGAGCGGCCGCTGTCGAAGGGGGCATGCTGCTGATCGAACGAGCGCTGCGCTGGACACCCTCCGTCGGACGCGATCCACCAACCTGGCCCTGGTCTGCTCGCTCGTTCCCGCTGCCCCAGCGGAGGCGCCGTCGTGAGATCGTTCAGCCCATACCCCTATGGGGTTTACAAGTATACCCCAGGGGGGTATCTTGAACGGCATGCGAAGGGAGCATCCGATGAACCACCTCG
This sequence comes from Acidimicrobiales bacterium, assembly GCA_030681555.1. Classification (GTDB taxonomy): domain Bacteria; phylum Actinomycetota; class Acidimicrobiia; order Acidimicrobiales; family VFJN01; genus VFJN01. The sequence continues at coordinate 6,452 of JAUXRW010000038.1, read as the reverse complement.
AGCTCGACAGCCGCGAAGCCAGCGCCCATGCCGATCACCTGCCGGAGAGCCGGACACGCACCCACGGTGCGGATGCCGGCCACGCCCCCGCCCAGGGCGATGGTGGTCACGCCAACCACGGAGGCGGGCACGGGAAGCACGCCGGCCACCACGTCGAGATGTTCCGACGCCGGTTCTGGTGGACGCTCGTCCTGACCGTCCCCGTCGTGGCGACCAGCCACATGGTCATGGACTGGTTCGCCTATGAGCTCGACTTCTACGGCATGGAGTCCGTCGGACCGATCCTTGGCTCGTTCATCTTCCTCTGGGCCGGCTGGCCGTTCCTCGCAGGCGGGCGGCAGGAGGTCCGGGAACGGCAGCCGGGCATGATGCTGCTGATCGCGATGGCGATCACGGTGGCCTACGGCGCGTCGATGGCGACCTCGCTCGACTGGTTCGACCTCGACTTCTGGTGGGAGCTCTCGCTTCTCGTCACCATCATGCTGCTCGGCCACTGGCAGGAGATGAAGGCGCTCGGCCAGGCCCAGGACGCCCTGGCTGCGCTGGCGGCCCTTCTCCCGGACGAGGCGGAGCGCGTTGGCGCCGATGGCCAGGTCGAGGTGGTTGCCCTGGGCAACCTCGCCGCAGGTGACGTCGTCCTCGTGCGCTCGGGCGGACGGGTCCCGGCCGACGGTGAGATCGTCGAGGGGTCCGCTGAGCTGGACGAGTCGATGATCACCGGCGAGTCCAAGCCCGTGTCGAAGGATCCGGGCGACCGGGTCGTCGCCGGGACGGTCTCCACCGACTCGGCCATCCGGATCCGATCGACGCGATCGGTGATGACACCGCCCTCGCCGGCATCGGGCGGCTGGTGGCCGAGGCGCAGGACTCCCGGTCCCGAGCCCAGGTCCTCGCCGATCGGGCTTCCGCACTGCTCTTCTACGTGGCCACCGCCGCAGCCGCCGTCACGGCCGTGGTGTGGCTGGCCGTCGGCGACGTCGACGACGCTGTGGTGCGGGTCGTCACCGTGCTGGTGATCTCGTGCCCCCACGCCCTGGGCCTCGCCATCCCGTTGACGACCTCGCTGTCCTCGGCGATGGCCGCCCGCAACGGGATCCTCGTCAAGGATCGGCTCGCCCTCGAGCAGAGCCGCACGATCGACGCCTTCCTCTTCGACAAGACCGGGACCCTCACCAAGGGCCAGCACACGGTCGTGGGCGTCGCAGGGGTGGGCCTCGAGGAGGACGAGGTCCTGCGCTTGGCCGGCGGCGTGGAGTCCGACAGCGAGCACCCGCTCGCACGAGCGATCGTCGCGGCGGCGACCGGCCCGGGCAGCCTGGCGAAGGCCACCGACTTTCGGTCGATCACCGGCCGAGGCGTCGAGGCCACCATCGACGGAACGAGCTACGCCATGGGTGGGCCCGCGCTCCTGCGGGAGCGCACGCTCGCTGAGCCGGACGAACTGGCCGCCACCACCGACGGCTGGAAGGCACGCGGCGCTGCGGTGCTCTACCTGGTCCGCAGCGACTCGATCGTCGGTGCCATCGCCCTCGAGGACGAGGTGCGGCCCGAGGCGCGAGCGGCCGTTCGAGAGCTGCAGGCCATGGGCCGGAAGGTCGTGATGATCACCGGCGATGCCCGTCAGGTCGCCGAGGCCGTCGGTTCGGACCTCGGCGTCGACGAGGTCTTCGCCGAGGTGCTCCCGGAGGACAAGGACGCCAAGGTCGCCGAGCTGCAAGCCCGGGGCCTCAAGGTTGCGATGGTCGGAGACGGGGTCAACGACGCCCCGGCCCTGGCCCGCGCCGACGTCGGCATCGCCATCGGGGCCGGAACGGACGTCGCCATCGAGTCGGCCGGGTTGATCCTCGCCAGCTCCGACCCCCGAGCAGTCACCGGCATCATCCGGCTCTCCCAGGCGGCCTACCGCAAGAGCCTCCAGAACCTCTGGTGGGCGGCGGGTTACAACGTCGCCGCCATCCCCCTCGCCGCCGGTGCGCTGGCGTGGGCAGGCGTGTCGATGCCCCCCGCCGTCGCCGCGGTCCTCATGAGCGTCTCGACCATCGTCGTGGCCGCCAACGCCCAACTGCTGCGCCGCCTCGACCTCCGTCCGAAGCTGCCCGACGAGGTTGGCTGATATACCCCCCGCCGGTATAGTCGTCCGTACCCCGCCGGGGTACCGAAGGAGAGTCCTGATGCGCTTCCCGACCCACACCCCAGACTCCGCCGACGGCAAGGCCGCCGAGCTGCTCGCCGACATCGTGTCCAGGAACGGGTCCGCCAGAGCGATGGTCCGCACCATGGCCGGGTCCCCCTCCGTGCTCGGCGGCTACCTGGACCTGAGCCGAGCCATGAAGCGGTCGCGGCTCGAACGGGGCATCGCGGAGCGGATCTCGCTCGCGGTGCAGGCCCGCCTCGGCTGCGCCCTCTGCCTGGAGGCCCACGCCAACGGCGCTCGTGCCGCGGGCGTCGACGAGCAGGAGATCGAGCGGGCCAAGCTCGGCACCTCCGCCGACCCACGGGTCGCCGCCATCGTCGCCTTCGGCGCGCGGGTCCACCAGGAGCCGTCGTCCATCGGCGACGACGACATCCGCCTGCTGCGCGACCTCGGCTTCCGCGACCGCGACGTCCTCGACGTCGTCGGCCTCGTGGCCCTCAACGTCCTCACCGGCACCTTCAACCTGGTCGCCGGCCTGGAACCCGACCACCTGGCCGCCTCGGCCTGACCCCACGGAAGGACCCCCCGATGAGCACCACCACCTTCACCGTCGAGGGCATGACCTGCGGCCACTGCGTCGCTTCGGTCACCCAGGAGGTCAGCAAGCTCGACGGCGTCACCACCGTCGACGTCGACCTCCAGTCCGGCAAGGTCACCGTCGAGTCCGACCAGCCCGTGGACGACGCCGCCGTCGAGGCCGCCGTCGACGAGGCCGGCTACACGGTCGTCCGATGAACGCCGGCACCAAGCTCGGCGCCTACGGCCTCGTCCTCGCCGCCGTCCTCGGCGGTGGGGCGGTCGTGGGCGCCGCGGCAGGGCCCATCGACGTCGGCGGCGACGCGCCGCACGACACCCACACCGAAGAGGAACCCACCATGCCCACCACCTCCACCGCCGAGCTCCCGGCCGGCGGCCTCCTGGTCTCCCAGGACGGCTACTCCTTCGCCCCGGAAGACCGCACCGCCGACCCCGGGGCCTTCGCCTTCACCATCATCGGGCCCGACGGCGAGCCGGTGCAGGACTACGAGCTGCTCCACGACCGCGAGCTGCACCTCATCGTCGCCTCGCGAGACCTGCAGGGCTACGCCCACCTCCACCCCACGCGCGACGCCGACGGGCGCTGGACGGTCGACCTCCCCGAGCTCCCGCCCGGCCCCTACCGGGCGTTCGCCGACTTCCAGCCCGCAGGTGCCGAGCAGTACACCCTCGGCATCGACCTCACGGCACCCGGTGCCGCAGTGCGCTCAGCGCCCCTTGCGCCCTCGTTCGTCGATGATGTGGACGGGCTCGAGGTGCGGCTCGACCCCCAGACCGGTGAAGACGGGACCGAGCTGACGGTCACGGTCTACCGAGACGGCGACGTCGTCGTCACGGAGCCCTACCTGGCGGCGGCCGGACACCTCGTCGCCCTGCGCGACGGCGACCTCGCCTACCTCCACGTCCACCCGCTCGACGACGAGCCCAGCGGCCCCGTCCGCTTCGCCGTCGAGGTCCCCTCCATCGGGACGTACGCACTGTTCTTCGACTTCCAGGTCGACGGCGTCGTGCGCACGGCCCGGTTCGTCCTCGAGGTCGACGAGCAGCCCGGCGCCTCCCACGGCGCCCACGAGGGATGAGCGCCATGAGCACCGACACCTCTCCCAGCACGACCACCGTCGACCTCGTCATCGGTGGCATGACCTGCGCCTCCTGCGCCGCCCGCATCGAGAAGCGGCTGAACAAGGTCGACGGCGTCACCGCCACCGTCAACTACGCCACCGAGCAGGCCAAGGTCACCGTCCCCGACGGCGTCAGCTCGGAGGACCTGATCGCCCAGGTGGAGGCGGCGGGCTACACCGCCCGTGTGCCCCGGCCCATCGGGGCGGCGACCGACCCGGCATCACCGACCGAGGGCGGCGAGCCCGAGCCGGACGAGACAGCTCCGCTTCGTATCCGCCTGCTGGCCTCCGTGGCGCTCACGGTGCCCGTGATCGTGCTGGCCATGGTGCCGGCGTTGCAGTTCGACGCCTGGCAGTGGCTGTCCCTCACGTTGGCCGCACCGGTGGTCACGTGGGGCGCCTGGCCGTTCCACCGTGCCGCCTGGGTCAACCTCCGCCACGCCACCGCCACCATGGACACCCTGATCTCGGTGGGCGTCCTGGCGGCCTTCGGGTGGTCCCTCTACGCCCTGTTCTGGGGCACGGCCGGAGAGATCGGCATGACCCACGGGTTCTCCTGGACCGCCGAGCGAGGGGCTGGCGACTCCCAGGTGTACCTGGAGGTCGCGGCCGGCGTCACCGTCTTCATCCTCGCTGGTCGCTACTTCGAGGCGCGGGCGAAGCGGCGCTCCGGCGCGGCCCTCCGCGCCCTGCTCGAGCTCGGGGCCAAGGACGTCGCCGTCCTCCGCAACGGCGACGAGGTGCGCATCCCCATCGGCGACCTGGCGGTCGGCGACCGCTTCATCGTCCGGCCCGGCGAGAAGGTGGCGACCGACGGCACCGTGGTCGAGGGCACCTCGGCCATCGATGCTTCGCTGCTCACCGGCGAACCCGTCCCCGTCGAGGTCGGCCCGGGTGATGCAGTGACTGGAGCCACCGTCAACGCCGGCGGCCGGCTCGTGGTCGAAGCCACCCGCGTCGGCGCCGACACCGCTCTGGCCCAGATCGCCCGGCTGGTGCAGGATGCGCAGACGGGCAAGGCGCCCGTGCAGCGGCTGGCCGATCGGGTGTCCGCCGTCTTCGTCCCCATCGTCATCGCTCTCGCCGTGGCGACCCTCGGGTTCTGGCTCACCGCCGCCGCCACCGACAGCGCCACGGCCGCATTCACCGCCGGCGTCGCCGTCCTGATCATCGCCTGCCCCTGCGCCCTCGGGCTGGCCACGCCGACCGCGCTGATGGTCGGCACCGGCCGAGGCGCTCAGCTCGGCATCCTCATCAAGGGCCCCGAGGTGCTCGAGTCCACGAGGCAGGTTGACACCATCGTCCTCGACAAGACCGGCACGGTCACCACCGGCCGCATGGAGCTCGTCGCCGTCGTCCCCGCCGAAGGCACCGACGAAGACGAGGTCCTGCGCCTCGCCGGATCGCTCGAGGATGCGAGCGAGCACCCCATCGCCCGGGCCATCGCCGCCGGAGCCCGCCAGCGGGGCGCGTCGCTCCTCCCGGTGGAGTCGTTCGCCAACACCCAGGGTTTGGGCATCCAGGGTGTCGTCGACGGTCACGCTGTGGTCGCTGGTCGGGAGCGGTTCCTGGCCGACTGGTCCCTCGTGCTCCCGGCCGAGCTGCAGTCAGCCAAGCGAGAGGCGGAGGCCGCCGGTCGCACGCCCGTGCTGGTCGGGTGGGACGGGGTCGCCCGGGGGGTCCTGGTGGTCTCCGACACCATCAAGGACACGTCCCCGGGGGCCATCCAGCAGTTTCGAGAGCTCGGTCTCCGCCCGGTGCTGCTCACCGGGGACAACGAGCGGGCGGCACGAGCCGTGGCCGATCAGGTGGGCATCGCCGAAGTCATCGCCGAGGTGATGCCGGAGGACAAGGTCGACGTGATCCGGCGTCTGCAGGGGGAGGGCAAGGTCGTGGCCATGGTCGGCGACGGCGTGAACGATGCGGCCGCACTCGCTCAGGCCGACCTCGGCCTCGCCATGGGGACGGGCACCGATGTGGCCATCGAGGCCAGCGACATCACCCTGGTTCGCGGCGACCTTCGGGCGGCCGCCGACGCCATCGGACTGTCGCGTCGGACCCTGGCGACGATCAAGGGGAACCTCTTCTGGGCGTTCGCCTACAACGTCGGGGCTCTGCCACTGGCCGCCGCCGGCCTGCTCAACCCGATGCTTGCCGGCGCGGCGATGGCGTTCTCTAGCGTGTTCGTGGTGTCCAACAGCCTGCGCCTCCGGAGGTTCCACGCCCGATGACCGACACCCCGACCGAACGCGGGTACACCGAGGGCAAGGCGGACTACGCCAAGCGGCTCAGCCGCATCGAGGGCCAGGTGCGAGGCATCGCCCGGATGATCGACGAGGACACCTACTGCATCGACGTCCTCACCCAGGTGAGCGCCGCCACCAAGGCCCTCCAAGCAGTCGCCGTGAACCTCCTCGACGAGCACGTCCGCCATTGCGTGCGCAACGCCGTGGCAGTCGGCGACGAGGCCAACCTCGAGAAGATGATCGCCGAGGCCACGAAGGCCATCGAGCGCCTCGTGAAGGCCTAGGAGACTGCTGAGCAATCGGCGGTGAGCGGTTCGATTCGCGAAGTGGGCGTGGATCGAAGAGCATGGCTGG
>JAUXRW010000037.1 GCA_030681555.1 Acidimicrobiales bacterium | reverse complement strand
CTTCCGCCCCCTCCTCGTCGCCTACAACGTGTGGCTGGCGGAGCCCGACCTCGACGTCGCACGGGCGGTCGCCCGCGAGGTGCGGCAGCCGGCGGTGCGGGCCCTCGGCCTCGCCGTCGGTGACCGGGCGCAGGTGTCGATGAACCTCGTGGACCCCGGGCTCGTCGGGCCGGGAGCGGCCTACGACCTCGTGGCCGACGCCGCCCGGGCCGCAGGCGTCGGCGTGGGAGGCGCCGAGCTCGTCGGGCTCGTGCCCGAGGAGGTGCTGCTCCGCGAGCCCGCCCAGCGTTGGGACGAGCTCGACCTCGCCTCCGGGCGCACCATAGAAGCGCGCCTTGCCGCGCGAGGTGGCGGGGTGAGGGCTTGACGGGCTTCAGGCGGTGACGTCGGCGCGCCGGGCCAGCGCCCGCTGGCGCCGGAGGCGCCGCCGCTCGCGTTCGCTCATCCCGCCCCAGATGCCGAACTTCTCGCCGTTGACCAGCGCGTACTCGAGGCAGTCCTCGCGCACGACGCAGCCGCGGCAGACCTCCTTCGCTTCGCGCGTGGAGGCACCCCGCTCGGGGAAGAAGAGATCAGGGTCGACCCCGAGGCAGTTGGCGTAGTCCTGCCAGGACTGATCGTCGTCGCTCGGTTCGATGGAGATGGGGATCTGCACGTGCCCCCCTTTGGGCGTACTGCCGGTTTCGGCAATACCACATCGGTAATTACAACGGTGTGATCTTGTCGTGGATCCGGGCCGGACGCAAGGGCGGCGGGCGAGAACAGCCCGAGATCTCTGGGGGTGCACGGTCAGGGCGGCGCCGCTGGATGGAGCAGTCGCCGCGACATCACCGGCGCGAACCGGTCCTTGACGCGCAGCGCGGGGGCGTCGACGAGGCGGGGACGGACCAGCGTGAGGGCCGGGGGACCTCTTCGTGTCGAAGATGACGACCGGCAGCATCCCGAGGCCCCGGATGCCGTCGAGCGCTGGCCGGTGCCCCAGCCGGGGGCCCCCTTCGCCGGCTTGTTTCACTCCTGCGGTTGCCAGCTACGCGGGTCGCCGGTCCCGGCCGGCCCGGAGGGCCCGCTTCTGCTCGATGAAATCCACGAGGACGTAGTCGCCCAGCGTCTCGGGCGTGGTGAAGAACGCCCGGCCGCGGTTCATCTGGGTGAGCTTCTCGACGAAGTCCTTCAGGTACGGGGTGGCGTCGAGCATGAAGGTGTTGATCCGGATGCCCTCGCGGGTGCAGCGGGCCACCTCCCGCAGCGTGGCGTCGATGGTGGGCTGCACGGGCGCGTAGCTGAAGAACGGCGCCGCCATCCCGGGCTCGAAGTGGGCCGTGGGCTCGCCGTCGGTGATCATGATGATCTGCTTCGTGCCGGTCTGGCGCGCCAGCATCTGCCGGCTGAGCAGGAAGCCGTGCTGCATGTTCGTGCCGTACACGAAGTCCCAGGACACCTCCGGCAGTTGCTCGGGCTTGATGGCCCTGGCCACTTCGCTGAACCCGACGATGCCGAGGAAGTCCCGGGGGAACTGCATCGAGATCAGCGAGTGCAGGGCCATCGCCACCTTCTTCGCGGCGAGGAAGTTGTCCCGCATAGGCATCGACAGGGAGAGGTCGAGCATCAGCACCGTGGAGGACCGGACGGTCTGCTCGGTCTGCTCGATCTCGAAGTCCTCGGGCGTCAGCCGGACGGGCGTGCCGCCCCCCGTGCGGCGGACGGCGTTGCGGACGGTTCGTTCGATGTGGAGGTTGAACGGGTCGCCGAACTCGTAGGCCTTCGTGTCGTAGGTGCGCTCGTGGCCGATGCCGGTGCGCTCGATCTGGTGGCGGCCGAGCTTGTCCTTGGCCAGCTTCGAGAAGAGGTCGGACAGCGCGTTGCGCCCGATCTTCCGCAGGCCCTTGGGCGTGAGCTCGAGCTTCCCCTCGGTGTTGTTGATGAGGCCGGCGTCCTCTAGCTGCTGCGCCAGCTTCGTGAGCTGCTCGAGGCTGCGGGCGGCGTCGTCGCCGAGGAGGTCCCGGGCGCGGTCGATGTCGACCTCGGCCAGCGCGCCCGGGCTGGAGGCGCCGCGGAGCATCTGCTCGAGCTGGTCGAGGTCGCCCAGCTCGTTGAGCATCTGCGCCGCCTCTGCGAAGCCGAGCGGGTCCTGGCCGGAGAAGTCGTGGCGGCGGTCCCAGCCCATCTGGGGGAACAGCTGCTGCAGGTGGCTGCCCAGCTGGTCCATCTGCCACCGGAGGTCCATGTCCTCCATGAGCTGCTCGGAGAGGCCCTGCAGCTGGGCCCGCTGCTCGGGCGTCATCGAGTTGAGCATCGACTGCATCGCCGCCATGCGCTGCGCCATGATCTCGAGCAGCTGGTCGAGGTTCTCGGGCCCCTCGGGAAAGAAGTCGCCGTAGCGCTCCATGAACTCCTCGAAGGCCGGCTGCGTGTCCTGTCCGGCCTCTTTCAGCGCAAGGAGCTCGTTCAGCTCCGAGAGCATGTCCTTCATCCGCTGGAGCGACTCGGGGCTGACGTCCGCCATCGCGCCGGACATCTGGTTGAAGTAGCTCTGGGCGAGCTCCTGGCGCAGCTGGTCCATCAGCTCGTCGAACTTCTCACGGGCCTCGCTCGACGTGAACTCGTACTGCTGCAGCTCCTTGACCATCCCCGAGAGGTCCGGGGGGAGCAGGTCGAGCTGGAGGTTGCGGTCGGACACCACCTGATCGGTGAGCTCCCGGCGCCGGGCATCCCCGGACTCGCCGGCCTCCCGGGCCAGCTCGTCGAGCCCAGCCCGCTCGGTCTCGACGACCTCGCGGAGCGACTCGGCGACGTCTTCGTAGACGCCGCCCAGGTCGTAGCGCTCGAGCTGGTCGCGACGTCGGCGGCGGAGCCTCTCCATGAGGTCGCGCATGCCCATGAGCTGCTCGTCGTTGCGATCGCGGAAGCCCTGCTGCATGAGGCGACGGAGGGCGGCGTGGAGGTCACCGTGGTAGAGGACGTCGTCGGTGATCTCGTCGAGGATCGACTCCGCATCCAGGTCGAACCCGATCTGCGACCCGTCCCACCGGGAGTAGCGAAAGCGCGGCGCTCGGGGCATGGGGGTCACCGTACCGGCTTGGGCCCGACGTGGTCGGGCCCCGACCGGACGGTCCGCCCTACGGGTTCGAGAGGATCTCGACGGGGACCGGTGGGCGCACGTGGCGCTGCCGTCGGCCGCGAGGGTCCGGCTCAGCGAGGCAGGGACCCTCTGTCGGGTCGACGGCAGGCGCTCCGGGCCGTGGGGGTCGTGGACACGCGGCACCGCCTCTCGTTGCTCCGCGACCGGGCGGGGGTGGCCCAAGCCGGGGCCATCGCCATGACCACCGGGCGGTGCGCACAAGCGCTACGGGAAGCAAGGAGCCGGACGCCGGGTTGACGAAGGCGTGCAGGTCGAGATCTGGAGCGACATCGCGTGCCCCTGGTGCTACGTCGGCGCCGTCCGGTTCGAGCGCGCCGTCGAGCAGATGGGGGTCGGAGCAGACGTCGACGTCGTCTACCGCGCCTTCGAGCTCGATCCCGACGTGCCGACCGGGACCGAGGCTCCCCCGCTCGTCGACTACCTCGCTGCGAAGTTCGGCGACCGGGGTCGAGTGGCGGCGGCGCACACGCGGATCGGGCAGGCCGGCGCCGAGCTCGGCATCGACTTCCAGTGGTCGCTGATGAGACGGGCCAACACCTTCGACGCCCATCGGCTCCTGGCCTGGGCCCGCCGCACCTCGGGTGGCCCGGCCCAGCGCACGCTGAAGAAAGCGCTGCTGCGGGCCTACTTCAGCGAAGGCCGCGACATCTCGGACCGCGGCGTGCTGGCGGTCGTCGCCGAGCAGGCCGACCTCGACCGGCAGGAGGCCGAGGAGGTCCTTGTCACCGGCGGCGAGGCCGACACCGTGCGCTCGGAGGAGGCAGCCGCCCACGCCCACGGCATCTCGGCCGTCCCCACGTTCGTGATCGAGGGCGAGTGGATGCTGCAGGGCGCCCTGGAGACGGACCGGTGGGTCAAGGCCCTCACCTCGCTCCAAGCCGAGCTCGCGTCCCGCCCCTCCTGATCCCCCTGGTACGCCCCGGCGTCGCGTGCTGCCGGTCTGTCCGGGGGTCTCTCCCCCCAACCCCCGCGTTCCTGCGCTCTCAGACGCCGCCTCGCGACGTCTTGGGGTGCAAGAACGACGACGTCCTCAAAACCCCCGCGAACTTGCGCTCTCAGACGCCGACAGGCGGCGTCGGAGGGTGCAGGAAACAGACCGGACCGGGTCTTTCGCGCGCGACGTAGGACGAGTACGGTCCGATCGCTTCCCCGGCATGCGGACCCCTGCGAAGGACGTGGCCGTCGTGTTGGATGCGGAGATCGCCCGGGTGGCGCGCGAGCAGCATGCGCTCATCACGCTGGCGCAGATGCGAGACCTCGGGGGCGACCGGCGCCACCTGGACCGACGGGCGAGGTCGGGTGCGCTCGAGCGCGTCAACCACACCGTGTACCGCATCGGCGGCGTGGCGCCCACGTGGGAGTCGCAGGTGCTGGCGGGCGTGTGGGGCGCCGGCCCGGGCGCAGTCGCGTCGCACCTGACCGCTGGAGCGCTCTGGGACCTCGACGGGTTCAGCCGAGCCGGACGCCCAGAGGTGTCCATCCCACGTGGGCGCCACCATCGCTCCGACGCCGTTCGCTGCCACGAGAGCACCGACCTCGACCGCTGCACGGTCGTCGCCAGAGCCGGCATCCCCACGACCGACCTGCCGCGCACGCTCCTCGACCTGGGCCGCTACTTCCGGCCACCGCGCCTGGCCCGGGCGGTGGAGAGCGCCCGGCGCTCGCACGACCTCACCTGGGGACCCATCGTCCACGTGCTCCTGCGTCACGCGCGGCAGGGGCGCCACGGCATCCGGCGCCTGCGCACGGTGATCGCAGAGCACGGCGATCGTGACGAGGTCACGGACAGCGACTTCGAGCTCCTCGTCCTCGCGCTGCTCGCCGAGCACGGCATCGCTACCCCCGTGCTCCACCACGAGGTCTGGGCGGGCGACGTGCTCATCGCCGAAGTCGACCTGGCCTGGCCCGAGCGCATGGTGGCGATGGAGCTCAACGGTCGGGTGCACCGCGAAGAGGCGGAGGTCTGGGAGCGGGACCAGGTGAAGGCCGTCGAGCTGCGAGCGCTGGGCTGGACGGTGCTGCCGTTCACGTGGCGGACCTACGCGCACGAACCCGAGTGGCTCGTCCGCCGCGTGCGGGACATCTTGCGCGGCTGACGGCCGCCTTCCGCCGGGTTTCTGCACCCTCAGGCGCCGTCAGACAGCCGCTGGGAGCGCAGGAACGCGGCCCTTGCGCCCTTGCGGGTAGGGGCCGCGTCAGGCGCGGGCGCGGTAGGTGGCGCGGGCGCCGACGGCGTCCTTGTTGAGGCGCTTGCTCAGGTGCAGGCCCTCGAGGAGGAGCTCGACGGCGGACGCCACCGAGGCGGCGGACTCGTCGCCCCCAGTCAGCTCGCTGACCGCGGCGCGCAGGGCCGGCTGCTGCTCCAGCAGGGCGACGTACTCGGCCGAGGTGACGTCTTCCCCTGCGTGGATCACCGCGCCTTCCTCGAAGGCCGTGACGATCGGTCGGAACCGCTCGGGGGTGAAGCGCTCCTTGAAGACGGTGAGCACGGCCGCCTTCACGAGGTTCTCCGCGATCTGTGCGTCGCGGCCTTCTTCCAGCGACTCGATCTCGATCTTGCCCATCATCGACGCGGGCAGCGCCTCGAGGTCGCTGACGCGGGGCGCGACGTCGCGCTCGCCGTGGCGGAGGGCCCGACGCGCCGCGTTGGCGACCATCACCTCGTGGTTGGTGATCGTGAACCGGACGGACACGCCCGACCGCTGGTTGATGTGGGGGCTCGAACGGGCCAGGTGGGACAGCGACGCCACGATCTCGGTCATGTAGTCGGGGACGGTGACCCGCACGCCCTCGGCCTCGAGGGGCCGGGCCTCCTGGAGCGCGATGGCCACCTCCGTCTCGATCTCGAGCGGGTAGTGGGTGCGGATCTGCGACCCGAAGCGATCCTTCAGCGGTGTGATGATGCGGCCGCGGTTGGTGTAGTCCTCCGGGTTGGCGGAGGCGAGCAGGATCAGGTCGAGCGGCAGGTTGATCTTGTAGCCCCGCACCTGGATGTCGCGCTCCTCGAGAACGTTGAGGAGGCCGACCTGGATGCGCTCGGCGAGGTCGGGCAGCTCGTTGATGGCGAAGATCCCGCGGTTGGTGCGGGGCACGAGGCCGTAGTGGAGCGTGAGCTCGTCGGACAGGTAGCGGCCTTCGGCCACCTTGATCGGGTCGACCTCGCCGATGAGGTCGGCGATGGACGTGTCGGGGGTGGCGAGCTTCTCCCCGAAGCGGCGGCTCCGGTGGACCCACTCGATGACCGTGTCGTCCTCGTGCTCGGCGACGAGGTCGCGGCCGTAGCGGGACGTCGGGGCGTAGGGGTCGTCGTTGATCTCCGACCCGGCCACGATCGGCATCCACTCGTCGAGGAGGCCCACGAGGGCCCGGATCATCCGTGTCTTCGCTTGGCCGCGCTCCCCGAGGAAGATGACGTCGTGCCCGGCCAGGAGCGCGTTCTCGAGCTGCGGGAGGACGGTCTCCTCGTAGCCCATGACCACCGGGAAGAGGGCTTCGCCGGCCTGGATGCGGGCGATCGCGTTCCGCCGCAGCTCCTCCTTGACCGGGAAGGACTGCCAGCCCGACTCCCGCAGCTGGCCGACGGTGGCGGGCGACGGGTGGGCCCGGTGCTCGGTGGAGGGGGACGTCATGGCCGCCAACCTATCGTCGCCCCCCGGGGCGTACCGGCGTGGTCGACGTGACGTCGGCCCGCCGGGACGACCAGCCTGGGGCGCGTGCGCCTCCACTGGTTCGTCGGCCTGTGCTCGATCCTCGTCGCGGCCATCGGCACCACCGTCGTGGTCGCCGACCGGCTCGACGACGGCGCTGGCGCGGGCGACCAGGTGATCGACGTGCCGGACGGGACCGTGCCGCCGGGGGCGTCTGGCGCCCCGGGCAACCCGACCACGAGCACCCCCACCGCCCCGGGCGGAGCGGTGGCCCCGGCGGCCGGCCAGGTGCGGATCACCGGCTCGTTGACCGCGCTGCACCTCGACGGCGCGGTGCCCCAGCCCCGCAAGGTGCCGACGCCCCTCACGCTCGTCTCCCAGCGCGGGTTCGGCAACGGCGGTGAGCTCACCGGGGTGACGGTCGGCGGCCGCGACAGCGCCATCGTGTGGGACGGGGGCCGCCCGTTCGTGCTGTCGTCCGGACCCGCCCTGGTGCTCGACCCCCTGCCCGTCGACCTCACGGGAGAGGGCCTGCGGCTCACCCTGGGCGGGGGCGTGCACGCCGTCGCGCGCGGCGCGTACCGGCTGAACACCCCGGTGGCGGTGGGATCGGCGGGCGTGGCCACGCCGCGCGACGCAGTCGATTTCGAAGCCGGTGCCGAAGCCAGGTTCGAGGCGACCGGGGACACCGCGCTGGTCCTGGGCCCGACCGGGCCGCATCGCCTCACCGGCCCCGGGTCCGTGCACCTCGAGGGCCAGCTCGCCATCACGGACAGCTCGGGGGCCACCCGGTCGGCCACGGTGTTCGACCTCGCCGACGGACCGTTCGACCTCGTCGTCACCCCCGAGCCCGGCGGCACGTGGTCGGTCGTCGCCACCGCCGCCGCCTGACTCGGCGCGCCACTAACGTCGGTCGGCCATGGAGCTGAGCGGGACGTGGCGGGCGGCGATCGCCGACGAGGACCTCCGCCGGAGCTGGCAGGACGAGGACTTCGACGCCAGCGGGTGGGAGGCCGTCGAGGTGCCCGGGCACTGGCGGTCCGCGCCGGCCTTCGCCGACACCGACGGGCCGCTTCTCTACCGGCGCTCGTTCGACGCCATGGGCCCGCCGGAGGGCCGTCGGGCGTGGCTCACCTTCGACGGGCTCTTCTACCAGGGCGACGTCTGGCTCGACGGCGCCTACCTGGGTGACACCGAGGGGTACTTCGTACCCCACACCTTCGACGTCACCGACGCACTCCGCTCCCGAGGCGAGCACCACCTGGCCGTCGAGGTCACGTGCTCGAGGCCCACCGATCTCACGGCGAAGCGCAACATCACCGGCGTCTTCCAGCACTGGGACTGCCTCGACCCGGACTGGAACCCCGGCGGGCTGTGGCGGGCGGTGCGGCTCACCGAGACGGGCCCGGTGCGCATCGCCCGGCTGCGGGTCGTGTGCCGGGAGGCCACCGAGGATCGGGCTGTGCTGGTGCTCCGGGCAACGCTCGACAGCCACGGTGCCCGCACGGTCTGCCTGCACTCCACGCTCGGGACGCTCGACCACCAGAAGGACCAGCCGCTCGCCGACGGCCCGAACGAGGTGGAGTGGACCCTCACGGTCGACAAGCCGGCCCTCTGGTGGCCCCGCGCGCTGGGCCGCGCCGTCCTCCACGACCTCGTCGTGCAGATCGTGCTCGGCCCCGAGGACGGGGGCGGCGTCTCCGACGAACGGATGCTCCGCACCGGCCTCCGCCAGGTGAGGATGCGATCGTGGATCGCAGCGGTGAACGGCGAGCGGCTCTTCCTGAAGGGCTCGAACCAGGGACCCACCCGTATGGCCCTGGCCGAGGCCACGCCCGACGACCTGGCGCGGGACGTGACGCTGGCCTGCGACGCCGGCCTGGACCTGCTCCGCGTGCACGCCCACATCTCGCGCCCGGAGCTGTACCAGGCGGCCGACGAGCAGGGCCTGCTGCTCTGGCAGGACCTCCCGCTCCAGTGGGGCTACGAGCGCGGGATCCGCAAGCAGGCCGTGCGGCAGGCGGCCGCCGCGGTCGACCTGCTGGGCCACCACCCGTCGATCGCGCTCTGGTGCGGGCACAACGAGCCGATAGCCATCGAGAACAACCCGTCGATGTGGGGCGAGCCGAAGGAGCTCCGCCGCATGGCGGTCAAGGCGCTCGCCGCGCAGCAGCTCCCGACGTGGAACAAGACCGTCCTCGACCGCTCGGTGAAGCGAGCGCTCGACCGGGCCGACGGCACCCGCCCCGTGGTCGCGCACTCGGGGGTGCTCCCCCACCCCCCGCTGCTCGACGGCACCGACAGCCACCTGTACTTCGGCTGGTATTACGGCCACGAGCGGGACCTGCCCGGGTTCCTGCGGGCGCTGCCCAGGATGGGCCGCTTCGTCACCGAGTTCGGCGCCCAGGCCGTGCCCACCTCCGCCGAGTTCTGCGAGCCCGAGCGGTGGCCGGACCTCGACTGGGAGCGCCTGGGCCACACCCACGCCCTGCAGAAGCCGATCTTCGACAAGCTGGTGCCGCCCGCCGAGCACGCGACCTTCAGCGAGTGGCGCGACGCCACTCAGGCGTACCAGGCGATGGTCGTCCGGCGGCAGGTCGAGGCACTGCGCCGCATCAAGTACCAGCCGACGGGGGGCTTCGCCCAGTTCTGCTTCGGCGACGGGCATCCCGCCGTCACGTGGTCCGTGCTCGGCCACGACCGTGCGCCGAAACTTGCGTACGACGCTCTGCGGGCCGCCTGCCGGCCGGTGATCGTGGTCGCCGACCGGCTCCCCGAGGCGCTGGCGCCCGGCACGGCTGTCGACCTCGACGTGCACGTCGTCAGCGACCTCCGCACGCCCATCGAGGGCGCGGAGGTCACGGCTCGGCTCACCCTCCCCGGCGCGGAGCGCACTTGGCGGTGGACGGGCGACCTCCCCGCGGACGCCTGCGAGCGGGTGGGCACCGTGTCCCTCGGCGTCCCGGCCATGCCCGGCCCTGTCACCCTCGAGCTCGTGTGCCACTACGGCGACGCCGTCACCGACAACCGCTACGACAGCGCCATCGTCGTCCCCTGACCCGTCCGGAGGTCCGCCCGGTGCCGAGTTCTGGAACCTTCCGGGGCAGGAGTAGCGTCCCTGGGAGACAGATGGATCCAGCTCGGGGAGGCTGATCGAGCGATGGCAACGACGATGGACCGCACCGGCGCCGAACCGGTGCACCCTCGCCCCACGCGGCGAGCCCCGTGGCCGGTCGAGTTCTACCGCTCGGGGGTCGGCAAGAAGTGGGTGATGGCGATCACCGGCCTCCTCCTGATGGGGTTCGTCTTCTTCCACTCGATCGGCAACCTGAAGGTGTACCTGGGCGCCGAGGACTTCAACCACTACGGGGAGTTCCTCCGCGAGATCCTCGTGCCGATCCTGCCCCGCACGATCTTCCTCTGGCTCATGCGGCTCGGGCTCATCGCCGCCTTCGCCTTCCACATCCACGCCGCCTGGTCGCTCACCCGGATGAACCAGCGGGCCAACGCCGACGGCTACCAGCAGTCCCGAGACTGGCAGGCCGCGACGGCGGCCAGCCGGTCGATGCGATGGACGGGCGTGGTGGTGGCGCTCTTCGTGGTGTTCCACCTGTTCGACCTCACATGGGGGACCGCCAACCCGGACTACGTCCGCGGTGACGGGTACCGCAACCTCGTCGCCAGCTTCAGCCGCACGCCGGTGGCGATCTTCTACCTGCTGGCCAACGCCGCCCTCGTCATCCACCTCTTCCACGGAGCCTGGTCGCTGTTCCAGAGCCTCGGGCTGAACAACCCGAGGTGGAACGCCTGGCGCAAGCACTTCGCCATCGCGTTCGCCGCCCTGATCGGGGTCATGAACCTCAGCTTCCCGCTCGCCGTGATGACCGGGCTCGTCAGCGCCGACGACAACGACGCGTGCACCAAGCGGGGCGACGTCATCGAGAGGTGCACCGAGTACGAGGAGGCCCACCCGTGATCGGCGAGCTCACCGGCAACGTCCCCACCGGACCGCTGGCAGACGCTTGGACGCAGCACAAGTTCGACATGAAGCTGGTGGCGCCGAACAACCGCCGGAAGTTCGACGTCATCATCGTCGGCTCGGGCCTGGCAGGCGCGTCGGCGGCGGCCACGCTGGGCGAGCAGGGCTACAACGTCAAGGTCTTCACGTACCACGACAGCCCTCGGCGGGCGCACTCCATCGCGGCCCAGGGCGGCATCAACGCCGCCAAGAACTACAAGTCCGACGGCGACTCCGTGCAGCGCCTGTTCTACGACACCGTGAAGGGCGGCGACTTCCGCTCCCGCGAGGCGAACGTCCACCGCTTAGCGGAGGTGTCGGTCGACATCATCGACCAGATGGTGGCGCAGGGCGTGCCGTTCGCCCGGGAGTACGGGGGCCTGCTCGACAACCGCTCCTTCGGCGGCGCGCAGGTGTCGCGCACGTTCTACGCGCGGGGCCAGACCGGGCAGCAGCTGCTCCTCGGGGCCTACCAGCAGATGATGAAGCAGGTGCAGCTCGGCACCGTGGAGCTGCACACGCGGTCGGAGATGCTCGACCTCGTCGTCAAGGACGACCGCGCCTGCGGCATCATCGTGCGCGACCTCGTCACAGGGGCCGTCACGCGGCACTCCGCCCACGCGGTGCTCCTGTGCACGGGCGGCTACGGCAACGTCTTCTACCTGTCCACCAACGCCATGTACTCCAACGCGTCGGCGACGTGGCGGGCCCACCGTCGGGGGGCGCTGTTCGCCAACCCATGCTTCACGCAGATCCACCCGACCTGCATCCCGGCCTCCGACGACTTCCAGTCAAAGCTCACCCTGATGTCGGAGTCGCTCCGGAACGACGGGCGCATCTGGGTGCCGACGGACGCCGACGACACCCGCTCCCCGGACCAGATCCCCGAGGCCGAGCGGGACTACTTCCTGGAGCGCAAGTACCCGAGCTTCGGCAACCTCGTGCCCCGCGACGTCGCCTCGCGCAACGCGAAGGCAGTCGTGGACGAAGGCCGCGGCGTCGGTCCGCTCAAGAACGGCGTGTACCTCGACTTCGCTGCCGCCATCGAGCGGGTGGGCGTGCACGTCATCAAGGAGCGGTACGACAACCTGTTCCAGATGTACGAGCGCATCACCGACGAGGACCCCTACAAGGTCCCGATGCGCATCTACCCCGCCGTCCACTACACGATGGGCGGGCTCTGGGTGGACTACCACCTGATGTCGAACGTGCCCGGCCTCTTCGTGCTCGGTGAGGCCAACTTCTCCGACCACGGCGCCAACCGCCTCGGTGCCTCGGCCCTGATGCAGGGGCTGGCGGACGGCTACTTCGTGATCAGCTACACGCTGGCCAACTACCTCGCCGATCTGCTCGGCACGCCGGCGGTGCCCGTCGACGACCCCGTGTTCGCCCACGCCCAGGCCACCGTCGACGACCAGGTGAAGCGGTTCCTGTCGATCGGCGGGACCCAGTCGGTGGACCACTACCACCGCGAGCTCGGGAAGATCATGTGGGACTACTGCGGCATGGCTCGCAACCGCACCGGCCTGGAGAAGGCCCTCTCCGAGATCCCCGCGCTCCGCGAGGAGTTCTGGAAGAACGTCCGGGTGCTGGGCGACGGCCCCATGAACCAGTCCCTCGAGCGGGCCGGGCGCGTGGCTGACTTCTTCGAGCTGGGCGAGCTCATGGTGCGCGACGCGCTGGAGCGCGAGGAGTCATGCGGCGGCCACTTCCGCGAGGAGTCGCAGACGCCCGACGGCGAGGCCCTCCGCGACGACCACCGCTTCGCCCACGTCTCGGCGTGGGAGTCGGGGGGTCCGGGCGGCACTCCCACCCTCCACCGCGAGCCGCTGACCTTCGACAACGTCCACCTGACCCAGCGTTCCTACAAGTAGAGGCCGATCGACGATGCACGTCACGCTCCACGTCTGGCGCCAAGCCGGCCCCGGTGCCCCCGGCACCATGGAGACCTACGACGCTCCCGACATCAGCGAGGAGATGAGCTTCCTCGAGATGCTCGACGTCGTGAACGAGCGGCTCAACTCTCAAGGGCGCGAGCCGATCGCCTTCGAGCACGACTGCCGTGAGGGTATCTGCGGCTCGTGCGGGATGATGATCAACGGCCAGGCCCACGGCCCGGAGCGGGGCACCGCCACCTGCCAGCTCCACATGCGGAAGTTCGCCGACGGCGAGCACATCTACATCGAGCCGTGGCGGGCCAAGGCCTTCCCCGTCCTGCGCGACCTGGTGGTCGACCGCTCGGCCTTCGACAAGATCGTGGAGGCCGGCGGCTACATCACGGCGCCGACCGGTGCTGCGCCCGACGCCAACCTCACGCTCATCCCGAAGGACGTGGCGGATGCCGCGATGGACGCCGCCGCCTGCATCGCGTGCGGAGCCTGCGTGGCCGCCTGCCCCAACAGCGCCGCCCAGCTCTTCACGTCGGCCAAGGTGAACCACCTCAACCTGCTGCCCCAGGGCCAGTCGGAGCGCTACCAGCGCGTGCTGGGCATGGTCGACGCGATGGAGGAGTTCTTCGGGTCCTGCACGAACCACGGCGAGTGCCAGGAGGCGTGCCCGAAGGAGATCTCCATCGACTTCATCGCCTACATGAACCGCGACTACGTCCGCGCCCAGCTGAAGAACCGCAAACTGCTCAGTCAGGATTGATTCGGCTCGCTGCGCTGCCCTCGGCCCCGTGGCGCGGTCTCCAGGCTCGCCACACACGCGGGTTGGGAGGAGGCGGAGAAGCGCCCGCAGCCGGCCGCAGGCCGGTGCCACCCAGCTCGGGCGGGCGTGAGCGAGCCCGAAGGGCTACAGCTTGCCGTTGGGGTCTCGGGCCTCTTCGATCATGTCGCCGAGGTCGGGCTCGAAGAGGTCCGACGCCACGTCGGTGAGGACGCTGGCGCGATGCTCCTGGCGGGCCCGGAGCAGCTCGAGCGCGATGGGGGCGCAGGAGATCCCCACGACCGTGAGGATGGCCAGCTCCAGGTTCTGCTCGATCACGTCGACCTGCCCGAGGAAGTAGCCGAGCAGGGTCACGCCGAAGGCCCAGATCGTGCCGCCGATCACGTTCCAGCGCACGAACTGCCGATACTCCATGTTGGAGACCCCGGCGACGATGGGGGTGAACGTCCGCACCACGGGCACGAAGCGCGCCAGCACGATCGTCTTGGCGCCGTGCTTCTCGAAGTAGGCGGTGGCCTTCTCGACGTTGGCCTGCTTGAAGAACCGTGAGTCGGGGCGCCGGAAGAGAGCGGGGCCGACCCGCTGGCCGAACACGTAGCCGACCTGGTCACCGGCGATGGCGGCCACCCAGATGCCGAGGAGGAGCGGCACCAGCGGGAGGTGCAGGGCATCGGGCACCGACTCGGGACCGGAGGCGAGGAAGCCGGCGGTGAACAGGAGCGCGTCGCCGGGGAGGAAGAAGCCGACGAGCAGCCCGGACTCGGCGAAGACGATGACGAAGATGCCGAGCAGGCCGAACGTGTCGATCAGGTGCTCGGCGTCGAGGAAGTCGGGGAGCAGGGCGAGCACGGAGGCCAGAGCAGCGATGGGCACCGGACGAGGCTAGTCAGCCCGGTTGGTTCCACTCGGTCCACCCCACCCCCCGACGACCGTCGGCGGCCTCGAAGCGGCACAGCGCGCGCGGGAACCGGGCATGCCGGGGCCCGGACCCGTCGTCGTCCACGAGGTGCACCGGCGAGAACGCCACCGGCTCGACGGCCAGGTCGAGCGCCCCACACGTGACCGACGCCGTCGTCGGGAACCCGTGCTCGCCGAGCTCCTCCTCGGCTCGGCAGACGTCGATCTGCTCCGGGACGCCGCCGGGGGGCTGCACGTAGCCAGGGGCGAAGGCCTCGAGGCCGGGCAGCCGGATGCGGGCGGTGTGGAAGCGGGTGCCGTCGTCGAGGCCTCCCGCCGTCCAGACCCACCCGAGGCTCCACCAGTCCCGGACCCCCCAGCTGTGGTCCCGCTGGCCGATGCCGTCCAAGTCGATCACCTCGTGGCCCACGAGGATCTCCCCGTGGACGGTGCACGGCACCTCGTAGCGGGTGGTCTCCCGCCAGGGGTACACGCCGCCGTCGGTCTCCCATTCGAGGTCGAGGCCGAACGGCACCCGGTCGCCCCGCAGGTCCCCGTACACCTCTGCCGGATCGTCGACGCCGACGGCGAAAGCCTCGCAGCCGAGGGACACGTGCTCGAACGCCGTCTCGACGGTGTGGTCCGCCCAGAGGCCGTCGGCCCGGATCTCGAGCGACCCGTCCTTGGGTGGACGTACGTCGTGGTCGAGCACGGTGACGAGCGGGCGCCCCTCTCCCACGAGGCACGCCCAGTACCAGGCCACCCCGAGGTTCGGGTACAGCCCGAGCCGGACGTAGCCGCCGAGCGCGCCGGCGCGGTCCGTGAAGTCGAAGTACCACGACTCGCTCCAGAGGCGCTCCTCACCGGGCGGGTGGGCCCGCTCGTCCGCCGCGGTCAGCCACCCGAGGTCGTGCATGGCCGAAGCATGCCAGCCGCTCGCCGTCCTCCGCCCGCAAGCTTGGTGACCACCGCCGTGCGGGCGTCCGCCAGCAGGCTCTCGACCCGGCCCGAGGTCCCCGGAACGAAGGTGGCGGCCATCGCCTCCGCGACGACGTCCTCGGCATCGGCCCGGTCACCGGAGATGAGCAGGTCCAGCCGGCACAGGCGGTCCTGCAGCGGCACCCAGGCCGCGGCGACGTCGTTCCAGTTGCGCGGGGCCGCCTCCTCCCGCCTGCTGTACGCAGCCGCGTCGCGAGCGGGCCCCCAGGGCCAGGCCGTGCTCCATCCCCATTCCTGGCCGGACGCGCCAGCCGGCAGAAGGTTCGGTCCTCAGCCCGTGGTGGCCGAAGACGGCTTGTAGTACGGCTCGTAGTACGCCTCGTCCTCGGGCACGCCGGCGTTCTCGCCCTGCATCGCCGACACCAGCTGGTAGACGGGCTCCGGGAGGTCACGGGGAACGCTCCAGTCGAGCTCGTCCGCGACCCCCGCCAGCTCGGCGAAGGGCCGCAGGAAGGTGAAGTACACGTAGGCACCGGCCCGGATCTTCTCGTCCCGGTCCATCGCTGCGATGTTCCGGTAGTGCTGCCCCTGGGCCTTGCGGACGGCCGCCACGATCGGGTCGTGCTCCTCGGGCGGCACGAGCCGGAGCTCGCCGGGCGGCAGACCGTCGGTCGTGGAGAGGGCGAAGCCGACGAGGTGGTCGAGGTAGTCCTCGGGCACGTGGTTCGAGGTGCCGAAGTCGGTGATCGTCGTCTGGACGTCTTCGAGGACCATCGCCGCGGTCAGGTGGTGGTACGGCACGTCCCTGGCGACCGACGACCACGGGAAGTCGCCCTCGGCGAGGCGGTAGAAGTCGCGCACCAGCAGCGTCCGACCCGGCTGGCCTGGCACCGGGTACGGCCCGGTGTCGCCGTAGCCCGCCCGAGTGTCGAAGTAGAGCAGGAAGAGATGGTTGACGAGGGTGGCGCCGAAGCGCTTCACCCGGGCCCGGTGCTCGTCGTCCTCGATCGGCCGTACGCCGGCGAGGAGGGCCTCGACGGTGGGGGTGTCGTAGGGCGTGGCCGTGCCGGTGTCCCAGGCCTGGCGGGTGCCGTCGTCGCCCCGGTAGGCGAGGGCCGCTCGCTCCCAGAAGTCGAGCACGTAGGCGGTGTCCACCGGGTCGTCGGCCCCCGGGTGGACCATGCCCATGATCTTGCGCCCCAGCAGGAAGAAGTTGCTGATCGACCAGAGGTAGCAGGTGTTCACCTGGCACCCGGGCCGGCGGGCGCGCCGCCCGATCTCCTCGGCCGGCATCGCGGCGTCGATCCGCCGCATCATCTCCGGGTAGCGCAGGAACGCCTCTGCGCAGGCCACGACGATGTAGGCCGTCACGGGGATGAGCGCGCTCTCGAGCGACGTCCGCTCCTGGGTGAGGGCCTTGGAGATCGGCCCGTGGTACTCGATCAGGCGGTTGGCCGCCGCGACGGCGTCGGCTCGACCTGGCACCTCGTCAGCCACGGACGATCGCCTCCACGCCGGAGCAGTCCAGCTCGACCTCCGCGCCGGCCTCGGGCTCGCCGTCGCTGAAGGCACAGGCCATCACGCACGGCACCTGGAACTCTCGGCTCACGATGCCGATGTGGCTGCGGACCGTCCCGCTCGTGCAGATGATCGCGGTCAGCTCGTGGTATATCGGCGCGAGGAACGTCGCTCCCGCATCGCGCACCAGCGCGATCACGCCGTCGGCCCCGCTGTCCATCAGCTCGAGGACGTCGTCGGGGCCCTCCATCGGGCGGAAGCGGCCCCGCACGGGTGCGTGGTCGAACACCTTGGCGCCCCGGCCGATCTCCTGCATCGCGGCGGACCGTAGCGCGTCACGTGTGGGCCCGATCCCGGTAGGCACGGACCTTGGCGCGGTTGCCGCACACCTCCATCGAGCACCAGCGCTTCGATCGCTTGCGGGAGCCGCCGTAGAAGGCCGCAGGCAGTCCTCGGCCGGGCAGATCTTGAGGCGGGGCCACGTGCCCTTGATCCGGGCCGCGACCGCGGCCGCCAAACAGAACGGGGCCGGAGCCTCGGGCGCGGCGGTAGGTTCCCGGGATGGCCGAGTTCCTGTCCGCCGAGTGGCTCGCCGACCTCGATGCGGCCGCCCGCGCCACCCCGACGCCAGCGGACCTGCAGGTCGTCGTGCAGCAGATCGTCGCCCTGCCCGACGGCGGGGAGGTCGCGTATGAGATCCGCATCGCGCACGGGTCGATGCGCGTCCTGCCCGGACGGTCCCCCGACGCCGACGTGACCTTCACCCAGGACCGCGTCACCGCCGAGGCCGTCGCCACCGGCCAGCAGTCCGCCCAGGCCGCCTTCATCGACGGGCGGCTCCGCGTCGGCGGCGACCTGCGTTCCGTGATCGGCCTCGCCGGCGATATCAGCGGCCTCGGCGACCCGTTCGGGCCGGCCCGGCCGGCCGCCTCGGAGATCGAGGGACCGCATGCCTGAGCTCCCCGAGGTCCAGGCCCACGCCGAGCGGCTCGACGCGGCGTTCAGCGGCGCCACGCTCGAGCGGTTCACGCCGATCGCCTTCACGTCGCTGAAGACGTTCGCGCCCCCGCCGGACGCAGCCCACGGCCACGCCCTCGTGTTCTTCGGTCGTCGGGGGAAGCTCCTGCTGGCCGACTTCGGGGTCGTCACGTTCGTCGTGCACCTGATGCAGGGCGGCCGACTGAAGCGCGACGAGAAGCAGTCGGCCAAGCCCCGGAACGGGCAGGCGCGATGGCGCTTCACCGACGGGCGGGCGCTGCTGCTCACCGAGGCCGGCACCGAACGCAAGGCCGGCGTGTGGGTCGTCGACGGGGATCCCGAAGGGCACCCTCCGCTCGACGACCTCGGCCCGGACGCGGACACGGTCGACGCCGTCGCCATGCGCCGCCTCCTCGACGTGCAGTCGACGCGCCTGCACGGGTTCCTCCGCGACCAGCACCGCATCGCCGGCATCGGGCGGCGCCTGGCCAACGAGGTCTGCCACCGCGCCCACCTGTCTCCCTTCGCCAGCACGACCAAGCTCAGTGACGAGGACGTCGAGGCGCTGGTGGAGGCGATCCAGGTCTGCATCGGCGAGGGCCTCGCCTTCGAGCGCGGCCTCACCGAGATGAGCTCGTCGGCCGACCGCCCGGGCAACGTGCACCACCGGGTCGGCCAGCCCTGCCCGGTGTGCAGCGACGACATCCGCTCGGTGGAGTACAGCCGCTACACCGTCGCCTACTGCCCCACGTGCCAGACCCACGGCAAGGCCCTCGCCGACAACACGACGAGCAAGTTCCTGAAGTAGCCCGGAGGGCTACTTCAGGAACTACGGGATCTCTCTGAGCGTCGAGGAGGCTCCGCCCCTGGCGTGCCCCCTTTGGCTCGCGCTCGCGCTCGAACCGCGCGGCGGGGCTAGATCAGGCCCTGGTCAGCTACTGCTTCACGTTCTTCGACGAGCTCGGCTACGGACGTGTCGATCCTGACTCGACTGAAGTCGTCGATGTCGAGGTCTTTCACGATCTCGTACCGGCCGTTGCTGCACCGGCACGGGAGGCCGGCGATGAGCCCTTCGGGCACGCTGTAGCTGCCATCGCTGACCACGCCCATCGACACCCAGTCGTCGTCGGGCGTGCCGGCCACCCACGAACGAACGTGGTCCACCGCGGCGTTGGCCGCGGAGGCGGCCGACGACAGCCCACGGGCCTTGATGATGGCCGCGCCGCGCTGCTGGATCGCCGGGATGTAGTCCTCCTCGAGCCAGCCCTGGTCGCTGCCGACCGCAGTGAATGCAGGCTTCCCGTTGACCTTCGCGTGCAGGACGTCCGGGTACTGGGTAGCGGAGTGGTTGCCCCAGATCGTCATCTTGGTGACGGACGTCGTGTGCACGTCGGCCTTGGCGGCCAGCTGGGCGACGGCGCGGTTGTGGTCGAGGCGCATCATGGCCGTGAAGCGGCTCGGGTCGAGGTCGGGGGCGTTGCGCTGGGCGATGAGGGCGTTGGTGTTGGCCGGGTTGCCCACGACCAGCACCTTGACGTCCCGCTGCGCCGAGCGCGAGAGGGCCTCGCCCTGCGGCTTGAAGATGCCACCGTTGGCGCCGAGCAGGTCGGCCCGCTCCATCCCCTCCTTGCGCGGCATGGCGCCCACGAGCAGCGCGATGTCGACGTCGCCGAAGGCCTCGTCGGGATCGTCGGTGCGGACCATGCCGGCCAGCAGCGGGAACGCGCAGTCCTCGAGCTCCATCGCGACGCCCTCGAGGGAGCCGAGGGCCGGGGTGATCTCCAGCATCTGGAGGATCACCGGCTGGTCGGGCCCCAGCATCGAGCCCGAGGCGATCCGGAAGAGGAGCGAGTACCCGATCTGTCCGGCAGCACCGGTGACAGCAACGCGCACAGGGGGGTTGGAGGCGGCCATGCCGTTCAACCTTATGACCCCGCCGAGGGCCCCGAGAACCTGGGCAGACGGTGCCTAGAGCTCACGGTACCGTGCCTCGGCGAGCGAGTAGACGCCGTAGGTGATGATGCCCAGCGCCGTTGCGGTGAGGAGCGCCCGGCCGTAGGTCTGCCGGGCGATCAGCTCGAGCGTGCCGTCCAGACCGGCGGCCTCGTCCGCGTCGTAGTCCACCGCCGCCCGGACCAGCAGGAAGCCCGCCAAAGCGAACACCAGGCCCCGGGCCCCCAGTCCGACGGTGCCGACGACGTCGATGACGCGCCCCGTCACCCGCCCCATCGCCGACGTGTCCAGCCGCTTCTCGAACCGCTGTGTCACGCCGCGGTAGACGGCGTGGGCGCCGTAGGCCACCACGACGACGCCGATGGCGATCACCAGCAGGCGCCCGGCGGGCAGATCGAGCACCCGCGCGGTGAGCGTCTCCTCCTGCTCGTCACCCCGATGGCCCCCCGACGGGCCCGAGGCGGTGAAGCGCACGGTGCTGGCCATGAACACCGCGTAGAACGCCGCCTTCCCGGCCGACGTCAGACGGCGGGCCGTCCGCTTCCGCTCGTCGTCCTCGTCACGATCGCCCCAGACGGCCTCGCTCCCCCGCCAGAGCGCGTAACCGCCGAGCCCGACCGCCAGCACCACGAGCAGCGCGCCGCCGAGCGAGCGCTCGGAGATCTCGCGGAGCGCTCCGTTCTTGTTCGCGTCGTTGCGGGCACCCACCTGGTCGCCCCAGGCGATCTGCAGCGCGATGGCCCCGATGATCCCGTAGACCAGCCCGCGACAGCAGAAGCCGAGCCGGGCGACCCGGTCCGCCCAGACGCTGTCGGCGGCCCGTTTGGCCGCCCGCGCCGCCCTCCGCCCTGCGCTCACGACCGCCTCCTACCCCGAACACCCCCGACCCGATCACGCGACGACGGCTGGGCCTCGCGTGCCCAGCCGTCATCCGCGTGCGGTGCGTCGCGGCCCGCAGGAGCGGATCGCTACCTGCCTACAGCTGCATCGCCTTGGTCTCGAGGAACTCCTCGAAGCCGTGCGTGCCGTACTCCCGGCCGTAGCCGGACTGCTTGTAGCCGCCGAACGGGGCGTTGGGGTTGAACGCCCCGCCGTTGATCTCGATCTGCCCGGTTCGGATCTGGCGGGCGACGTCCTTCGCCCGGTCGGCGTCGCCGCCCCACACGCCCCCGGAGAGGCCGTAGAGCGAGTCGTTGGCGATGGCGACGGCGTCGTCCTCGCTGTCGTAGGGCAGGATCGACAGCACCGGCCCGAAGATCTCCTCCTGCGCGATGGTCATGTCGTTGCGCACCTCGGAGAACACGGTGGGGCGCACGTAGTAGCCCTTCTCGAGGCCCTCCGGGCGCTCGGGGCCGCCGGTGACCAACTTGGCGCCCTCGTCGATGCCCTTCTGGATGTAGGACGTGACGCGGTCCACCTGGGCCTGGCTGGACAGCGGCCCCAGCCGGGCGCCGGCGGCGAAGGGATCGGTCGGCTGGTAGTTCGTCTCCACCTCGTCGGCGGCGATGCGCTCGGCGTCGGCCAGGCGGCCGGTCGGCACGAGCATCCGGGTGAGGGCGGTGCACGTCTGGCCGGAGTTCAGGTAGGCCTTGCCCACGCCGTCGCGGACGGCCTTCTCGAAGGCGGCGTCGTCGAGGTCGTCGAGCAGGATGTTGGCGGACTTCCCGCCGAGCTCGAGCGCCACCCGCTTGAGGGTGGTGGAGGCGGCGGCGGCCACGGCCTTGCCGGCGCGGGTGGAGCCGGTGAAAGACACCATGTCGACCCCGGGGTGCTGGGAGATGGCCTCGCCGACCTTCGCACCGCTGCCGGTGACGAGGTTGAACACGCCGGCGGGGAGGCCCACGTCGTGGATGACCTCGGTGAGGATGTAGGCGTCGAGCGGGGCGACCTCGCTGGGCTTCAGCACGACGGTGCAGCCGGCGGCCATCGCGTAGGCGACCTTGGCGGCGACTTGGTGGAGGGGGTAGTTCCACGGCGTGATGGCCCCGACCACGCCGACCGGCTCGCGGCGGATGACGCTGTTGCCGAGGGTGGTCTCGTACTCGTAGCTCTCCGCGATGGCGGCGGCGGTGGCGAAGGAGTTGATCGGCAGGCCGGCCTGGACGAGCAGGCTCAGCCACTTGGGCATGCCCGCCTCCTGCGTGACCACGGTGGCGATCTCGTCCATGCGGGCGCCGAGGCCCTCGGCGATGCGGCTGCAGAACTTGGCCCGCTCCTCGGGGCTCTTGGCCGACCACTCCGGGAAGGCGGCGCGGGCTGCCTGCACGGCGGCGTCGACGTCGGCCGCGCTCCCGTCCGGGATGCGGCCGATGACCTCACCGTTGGTGGAGTCGAACACCTCGATCGAGCCGGTGCCCTGCGACGGCACCCACGCGCCGTCGATGTAGATCGTGTCGTGCTCGTGCACGTGCGCTTCCCCCTGGTCGAGACCTGTGACCGCAGCGTGCGGACGCGGTCGACGCTACCGCCGCTCCTGACGCCGCGCACATGCCGGCGCCCACCATTCCCGCCAACCTGTGGCAGCCCCGGGCTACAGTCCGGGCCATGGGTGGACAGACGGGCCAGGGACGGCCCGACGACGAGGTGGCACTGCGGATCGCGGCGACCCCGGAGCGGCTCTACGAGCTGGTCGCCGACGTGGCGGGCATGGGCCGGCTGAGCCCGGAGTGCACCGGCGGGCAGTGGCTCGACGGGGCGACGGGACCGGCCGTCGGCGCCCGCTTCAAGGGCCGGAACAAGCGGGGCATCGCCCGCTGGTCCACCACGAACACGGTCGTCGCCGCGGAGCCGGGCAAGGCGTTCGCGTTCGAGACGAAGCAGAGCGGGATGCGGTGGTCCTACCGGTTCGACCCGGACGGCGACGGCACGATCGTCACCGAGCGACGCGAGGCGTGGCGCGACCGCCCCCTCCTCGCCAAGGTGTTCTCGAAGGTGGCCCTCGGCGGCGTGGAGGAACACGACGACGAGAT
Source organism: Acidimicrobiales bacterium (assembly GCA_030681555.1). GTDB lineage: Bacteria > Actinomycetota > Acidimicrobiia > Acidimicrobiales > VFJN01 > VFJN01. Next base: position 26,666 of record JAUXRW010000037.1, on the reverse strand, counting down.
GCGGGCCGGGATGCGAGCCACGCTCGAGCGCCTCCGGGAGCTGGCCGAAGCCGGCTGAGCGAACAACTGGTTCGCGCCCGCCCGGCCGGCCAGGAGCAAACATGTACCCGCCATGGCGACCCTGCTCCTGCCCCTCTGCCTCGCGCTCCTGTGGATCGCGACGCACGATCACCGTGCCCGGCTGGGGCTCGGGGGGCTGTCGGCTCGAGGCAGCCTGGTCGTCGCCTACGTCCTCCTGAACGCGGCCGTCCTCGCCGTCTGCGAGGTGGCGAGCATCGGCCACCGCCTCACGGCAACCACGGTCGCCCTCTGCTGGAGCGGGCTCGCCATCGCCCTCCTCGGGGGCATCGGGCGGGGCTGGGCGGTCCGGCGGCGGGCCCGCGCCCTGCTCGCAGGGTGGCGGGCCAGCTCCGTCCTCGAGCGGATCGTCGCCGGGGTGGGCCTGGCCTACGTGGTGGTCCTGGCGACGGTCGCCGCGCTCTACCGCCCTGCCACCGGCGATGCCATGACCTACCACCTGGCCCGCGTCGAGCACTGGATCCAGGACCGATCCGTCGCCCCCTTCGCCACCCACTTCCTGGCGCAGATCGACCTGTCCCCGTTGTCGGAGTACTCCATCGTCCAGCTCCATCTCCTCACCGGAGGGGACCGCTTGGACGGCTTCGTCCAGCTGCTCGCCTACGTGGTGGCTGCGGCCGGCGCCTCCGAGGCGGCGCGCCTCCTCGGCGGTTCCCGCCTCTCCCAGGTGCTCGCGCCCGCCCTCGCCATGACCCTCCCGGCGGCCGTGCTGCAGGCCACGAGCGCCCAGAACGACCTCTTCGGCGCGGCGATCGGCGTGTGCGTGCTCGTGCTGGTGCTGGCCTGGGACACCGACGGCCCCGTGCTGCCGCAGGCGGGGTTGCTCGGGCTCGGGGCCGGGCTCGCGGTCCTCGCCAAGGGCACCGTGGCGCCGACGGTCGGACTCGCCCTCGTCGGGCTCGCGCTGGCCGCAGCGCGCCGAGAGGTGCAGCGTGGAGATCGGTGGGCGGGCTGGGGCCGCGTCGGGGCCGCCGCAGGGGTCGCAGTGGTCGCGTTCCTGCTCGCGGCCGGACCGTTCGTCGGCCGGAACCTGGCACTCTTCGGATCACCGACGGGCGCGGACCAGGACGACCTCGTGGTGGAGGAGATCACGTTCGACAGCGCGGCCGCCAACACGGTGCGCAGCATCGCCTCCAACTTCCGGGTGGGGAACGGCCGGTCGGGCCCTGAGCACGTGGTGGGCGAGGCCGCCCTGCGGCTGGGGGAAGACGCGTACGAGCTCTTCGACATCGACCAGGACGACACCCGCTACACCCTCGGGTTCGACGCCGACGCCTTCGCCGTCCGCGACTACAGGAGGCTGCAGCGCTGGTCGGAGTTCAGCGCCAACCCCTGGCACGCACTGCTGCTGGCGACCAGCGGGATCGCCCTCCTCGTCGCCGCCGCACGGCGCACGGTCGACCGACGGACCGTCGGGCTCGTCGTCGGGGTCGGCCTCGGCTTCGTGCTGTTCGCGTCCCTCGTCCGCTGGCAGGTGTTCGGCAACAGGTTCCAGCTGCCCGGACTGCTGGCCTGGTGCCCGCTCATCGCGCTGGTGCTGGCCCGGTGCGGGCGGATCGTCAGCCACGTCGTCATCGCCCTGCTGGTCGCCGCGTCGCTCCCGATGCTGCTGGACAACGCCGAGCGCCCGCTCCTCGACCCGACCTACGACGACGTCGACGCCTACCTGGAGCACTACGTCTTCCCGTGGGACGGCAAGGCGACCACCGCGGCCGACTACGACGCGGTCTCCGCCACCCTGGCTGCGTCGGGCTGCCGGGCCCTCGGCCTGTCGACCGCGATCGGCGAGGAGTACCCGCTGTGGGTCGGGCTCGACCACCACGGGTGGGAGGGGGAGATCCGTGCGGTGGGCGTGCGCAACGACAGCGCCGAACTGATGGACGAGGACTTCGAGCCGTGCGCGCTGCTCCGCCGTCAGCCCGACGACGGCCCGCTGCCGGCCGACGGGGTCCTGCAACGCCGCTTCGGCGAGCTCGTGCTGACCCTCCCGACGCCTCAGCCGATCGGCACGTAGCCCGGCACTCGATGGTGCGGGGTGTCGAGGTACGCCTTGGCTTCCGGCGGTTTCCCGAACCGCCCGTGGCTCCACCGCACCTCGACGTGCCCGTCGACGGCCTGCTCCTGGCCCGTGACCCGTGAGCGCACGCGCGCCTGCCAGCGAACCTGGGGCTGGCCGGCATCGTCGCCCCAGACGTCCACGCGCTTGAGCTCGTAGCTCTGTCGCCAGTCCCAGGCCGTCATGACGCGCACGCGCAACGAGCGCTCGCGCGTGGCACCGAGCACGAAGTACGGGGCGCTCCCGATGCGCAGCAGGCGCCACAGGACGGCTTCGGCCTGGGAGCGCTTGCCGAGGATGGCCTTCCACCGCTGGGCGGAGGCGGCGCTCACCTCTTCCACGAGGCGCCGGTAGGCGGCCTGCGCCTCCTCCGACCAGCCCGCGTCGAGGTACGCCCGCAACTCGGCTCGGTGCGTGGGGGTGAGGTCTGCGGCGTGCGGGGGGAGGGACGGTCGGGTGCCCAGCTCCCGCCGCACCTGGGCGAAGAGCGCCTGGTAGGCGGCCGGTGCAACCTCGCCGTACCAGTCGGCCCCCACGGAGGCGGGACCGGCAGCCAGTCCGCGGTCGAACAGGCGAGCCGGCGCGGCGTTGGCCAGCACCTTGGAGAGGTACTTGCAGCTGATCAGCCACACGTGGTCGATGCGGAGGTCGGCGGGCACCACCTCGTCGCCCGGAGCATGGGTGGGGCCCTTCCACTCCACGAGCCGGGGTGGCACGCCGCGCAGCCCCTCGTCGGCGCGCAGGAAGGCCTGGCCGTTGGCCCAGGCGGCCGCGAACTCCTGACGATGCCGGCCGTCGCGGTCGAGGTGGACGAGCCGCGCCCAGACATCGTCGCCGACGTTGGCGACCGGTCGCTCGCACAGCCCAGCCGCGAGGCTGGGCGCGCCGGCGATGGCCACTCCCGTGACGACCTCGGTGATCTCCGTCTTCGCCGACGGCATAGGAGATCAGGCGCCGGGCAGGAGATCGCCCACGGGATCCGACACGGACCCCCCCGCGTAGACGGCCAGGCGCTCCGGCACCCCACGGGCGCCGAGCTGGAGGGCGTCGACGAGCGAGGTGCCCCGCGCCGCGCTCAGCGCCGCCGCCGCCGCGGAGCGCGAGGCGGGGAGGTCGGTGGTGAGAACGAGCACGCGGTGGCCGGCGGTCGTGAGCACGGTGGCCTCGCCCAGGGTGCGGAACAGCACGTCGGACCGCCGCAGCCCGCCGCGCGCCACCGTGCCCGTGCCGGCCACGAGCACGACCCAGGGGCGACCGGCGTCGTCGGCCGCCACCCAGTCGACGGTGAGGCCGCCGGTGAAGCGCCGCCGCTTGGTGGCCTTTGCGTCCTCGACCGTGAAGCCGGCGGCCACGAGCACGTCGTGAGCCGCCGCAGCCGCCTTGTCGGGCGCCGGCACAGGGGGCTGGGCGAGCATGCGCTCGGCCTCGGCAGCGGCACGCTCCGCGGCCGCCTTCGCGTACACCTCGTCGGTGTCGTAGCCGAGGTACCGGCGACCCGTTCGCACTGCGGCGACCGCGCTGGTGCCGGAGCCCATGAAGGGGTCGAGCACGACGTCGCCGCGGTACGTGTAGAGCTCGATCAGGCGCTGGGGGAGCGCCACCGGAAACGGGGCCGGGTGGTTCACCCGGGTGGCGCTCTCGGGCGCCAGCTCCCACACGTCGAGCGTGGCATCCATGAACTCGTCGGCCGTGGTGGTGGCGATCGACGGGAGGTCGAGCGCCGCCCGCGTGACCGGGTCGATGGCGCGGTCGAAGCGGCCCTTGCTGGCGATGACCACGCGCTCCGTGAGGTCGCGGAGCACCGGGTTGGCCGGCTTCTTGAACGACCCCCACGCGCAGTTCCCTCCGGCGCCCCGCGCCTTGCGCCAGATGACCTCGCCCCGCAGGAGGAGGCCCAGCCGGTCCTGCAGGATCCCGATGACGTCGGCGGACAGGGACCGGTACGGCTTGCGGCCCAGGTTGGCGACGTTGACGGCGATCCGGCCGCCGGGCTCGAGCTTGTCGACGCACTCGGCGAACACCTCCTCGAGCATCGTGAGGTACTCGACGTACGTGGCGGGGATGTGGCCCTCCCCCAGCTCCTCCTCGTAGGCCTTGCCGGCGAAATACGGCGGGGAGGTGACGACCAGGGCCACCGAGGCGGGGCGCACCCGATCCATGTGCCGGGCATCGCCGACGTAGATCTGGTCGACCACCCCCGGGCGCTCGACCGTGGCGTCGTTGCTCACGATGGGGGCGGTGAAGCGGGCGTAGAAGCCGGAGGCGTCGTGGTTCTCGCGCCGGGACACGCCGAACGACGACGTGAACGTCGCTCGTCTCCGCTGCGCGCCTGCGGTCACCGCTGCCAGCCCCTTCGTCGTCCTCGTCACACCGCGACCCTACGGAGGGGATGTGACAGCCCTGCCACGCTACCGATCCCCGCTTGCCGACGGGAGCACCGGGGCCCCGACGGTGGGCCTCCGGGACGTGGCTAGCCTCGGACGGTGACCTCGAAGATCATCTACACCTACACGGACGAGGCGCCGGCGCTGGCCACCTACTCGTTCCTGCCCATCGTCCAGGCGTTCGCGGCAGCGGCGGGCGTCGAGGTGGAGACCCGGGACATCTCGCTGGCCGGACGCATCCTGGCCGCGTTCCCCGAGCATCTCGCAGAGGGCCAGCAGGTGCCCGACGCCCTCGCGGAGCTGGGCGCCCTGGCGCAGCGACCTGAGGCCAACATCATCAAGCTGCCGAACGTGAGCGCGTCGATCCCACAGCTCCGCGCCGCAGTCACCGAGCTGCAGGCCAAGGCCTACGCGCTCCCGGACTACCCCGAGGAGCCCACCGGCGCCGAGGAGGTCGAGATCCGGGCGCGCTACGACGCCATCAAGGGCAGCGCCGTCAACCCGGTGCTGCGCGAGGGCAACTCCGACCGGCGGGCTCCCGCCTCGGTGAAGGCCTACGCCCGCAGCCACCCGCACTCCATGGGCACGTGGTCGCCCGACTCCAGGACCCACGTGGCCACCATGGATGCCGACGACTTCCGCTCGAACGAGCGGTCCACGACGATGGCGGCGGCGGACACGCTCCGGATCGAGCTCGTCGGGGCCGACGGCGGCACGACCGTGCTCCGGGAGTCGACGCCGGTGCTCGAGGGCGAGGTGGTGGACGCCACCGTGATGCGCAAGCGCGCGCTCGTCGAGTTCCTCACGGCGCAGATCGCCGACGCCAAGGCCCAGGACGTGCTCTTCTCGATCCATCTCAAGGCCACGATGATGAAGGTGTCCGACCCGATCATCTTCGGGCACGCGGTCGAGGCCTTCTTCCCGAAGGTGTTCGCCGAGCACGGCGCCGTGCTCGAGGAGGCCGGCATCAGCCCCAACGACGGCCTGGCCAACCTCCTCACCGGCATCGAGGTCCTCCCCGCCCAGCAGCGGGACGCCATACGGGCGGGCATCGAGGCGGGCCTCGCCGAGGGCCCGGCTTTGGCCATGGTCGACTCGGACCGTGGCATCACGAACCTGCACGTGCCGAGCGACGTGATCGTGGACGCGTCGATGCCCGCGATGATCCGCACCTCCGGCCAGATGTGGAACGCCGCCGGGGACCCGCAGGACGCGAAGGCGGTGCTGCCCGACAGCTCCTACGCCGGCATCTACCAGGTGGTCCTCGACGACTGTCGCGCCAACGGCGCCTACGACCCGACGACGATGGGGTCCGTGTCCAACGTCGGTCTCATGGCGCAGAAGGCGGAGGAGTACGGCTCCCACGACCGCACGTTCGAGATCCCGGCTGCGGGCACGGTGCGCGTCGTCGACACCGCCGGCGCCGTGGTCCTCGAGCACCCCGTCGAGCCCGGCGACATCTGGCGCATGTGCACCACCAAGGACCTGGCGATCCAGGACTGGGTGAAGCTCGCGGTGAAGCGAGCCCGCCTGTCGGGTGCGCCCGTGGTCTTCTGGCTCGACGAGGCGCGGGCCCACGATGCCCAGCTGATCGCGAAGGTGCGGCGCTACCTCGGCGACCACGACACCGACGGCCTGCAGATCGAGGTGCTGCCGCCGGTGGAGGCCATCGCGCTCTCCCTCGAGCGCATCCGCCGTGGCGAGGACACGATCTCGGCCACGGGCAACGTGCTGCGGGACTACCTCACCGACCTGTTCCCGATCCTCGAGCTGGGCACCAGCGCCAAGATGCTGTCGATCGTCCCGCTGATGAACGGCGGCGGCCTGTTCGAGACGGGCGCCGGCGGCTCCGCCCCGAAGCACGTCCAACAGCTCATCAAGGAGAACCACCTCCGATGGGACTCGCTCGGCGAGTTCCTGGCGCTGGCCAGTTCCTTCGAGCACCTCGCCCAGACGACGAGCAACGCGAAGGCGCAGGTGCTGGCCGACACGCTCGACCAGGCCACCGGGCGGCTCCTCGAGGAGAACAGGTCGCCGTCGCGGAAGGTCAACGAGCTCGACAACCGGGGCAGCCACTTCTACCTCGCGCTGTTCTGGGCCGACGCGCTCGCCGAGCAGACCGACGACGCGGACCTGGCCGCGAGCTTCACCCAGCTGGCGAGCGCTCTCGCCGAGCAGGAGGCGAAGATCGCGGAGGAGCTGCTGGAGGTGCAGGGCCGGCCGGTCGACCTCGGGGGGTACTACAGCCCGGACGACGCCAAGGCCGAAGCCGTCATGCGCCCGAGCCAGTCGTTCAACGACCTGCTCGCCACCCTGGGCTGACCCGCCGCCGCCTCAGCTGGGGCGAGCGACCACGTAGTCGATGAGCTGCTCCACGAAGCGGGCATGGAACGGGCTCACCGCGTGCGCGAAGGCGGCCGGGAACGCCGCCCGGGCACCCTCGGCCAGGCCGTCGGACCAGGCCGTCGCCGTCTCGATGCTGCCGTGGGCGTGCAGGAGGGCGAGGACGGCCTCGGCGTCGGCGGGGGTCCGCTCCTGCGCCGGGGTGGCCAGGTAGGCCTCGAGCCACCGGCGCTCGTCGGGCGCAACCGCGCCGAGGAGGTGCACGAGGAGCAGGGTGCGCTTGCCCTCCCGCAGGTCGGCCATCGCCTCCTTCCCGTGGGCCTCCGCGTCGCCGGCCACGTCGAGCACGTCGTCGCGCACCTGGAACGCTGCGCCGAGGAGGAAGCCGAAGCTCGTGAGCGGTCCGAGGGGCACGCCCCCGCGGCTGCCGATCAGGCACCCGGCGCGGAGCGGGTAGATGGTCGTGTACCAGCAGGTCTTGTGCAGCACGAGGCGGAGGTAGTCGTCGAGGTCGACCCGCCGGGTGACGTCGTCCCGCCAGGCCAGCTCCATCGACTGCCCGTCGAGCGTGCGGCGAGCCGTCTCCAGGAGCTCGCGGGTGACGCGCTGCACGAGGTGTGTGCTCAGCCGCGGCTGGTCGAGGAGCGGGAGGATGGCCCGCACCGCCAGCGCATCGCCCGCGTGCACCGCCATCGGCACACCGTGCTGCACGTGGAGGGAGGGCTTGCCGCGTCGCCGGCCGCTCGCGTCCTCGATGTCGTCGTGGACGAGGAAGGCGTTGTGCAGTAGCTCCAGCGACACGGCGGCCGGCAGCGCGTCCCGGAGGTCGCCGCCGAACGCCTCGCAGGCCGCGAGCAGCAGGGCCGGGCGCAGGCGCTTCCCCGGGCGACCCGGGTAGTCGGCGACCAGCGGCGAGAGCGGCGAGCGCTCCTCCGAGCGGAGGGTGCGCTGGACCTCCTCGTGGACGATGTCGCCGTAGTAGGCCAGGAGATCCGACGGCAGCGTCGGGGCGACGGCCTCAGTCGCCGTCATCGGGCCCCTCGGGCGCCGCAGGCGCCGCCACCTCCACGGTGATCTGGTGCGCCGCGTCGGGCAGCCCGGCCACGAGCAGGAGGCCGTGGTAGCGGCCGGGCCTTGCCGTTGCGGGCACCGGCACGCCGACGCACACCTCGCGGCGCTCGTGCGGCTGCAGGTCGAACCGTTCGGGGTCGACGTGGGCGGCGGCGGCCAGCACGACCCCGTCCACCGATGCCAGCTGCGGCACATGGGCGCGGAGGCCGTTCGCTGCGTGCAGGTCGTTCCGCACCGTGCAGCGGACCTCGGCGACCCCACCCGGGGAGGCGGCCCCCACGGGGCGCGCGCCACCGCGCCGGGCCAGCTCGTCCATGGCGTCGAACCCGACGTCGAGCATGGCCCGAAGCAGGTCGGCGAAGGTGTCCGCCGCCTTGGCGACGTCGGCGCGGAGCCGGCCGACGTCGATCGGCTCGGCGCCGTCGGGCCCAGCTCCGGCGTCGATCGACGACGCGCGCGCCCCGTCCCGCAGCCACGAGAGGTCGGCGAGGCCGCCGCCGAGCGAGCTCAGCTCGGCGGTCACGCGCAGGGCCGCCTCGAAGGCCTGCCGCTGCACCTCGTCGAGCATCTCCAGCGGCCCGAACGGTCCCTTCGAGCGGGGCGGCCGGTCGTCGGTCATGCCCTGTCCCAGGTGAGCGGTCCGAGCACGCGTTCGCTGAGTGGGCGGCCCTCGACGGCGGCGCAGGCCTGCACCCCCGCGATGGCCGCGGCTTCGATGCACCCGGCGTTCAGCCCGCAGTCGATCCAGTCGCCGGCGAGTACCAAGCCCTCGACGCCGGAGCCATCCGCACGGAGGCGGTGCGCACCCGAGCCCGGGAGCGACTGCACGTAGCCGTCGGACGGATCGGTGTTGGCCGAGACGTGGTGGGCCACGACGCCGGCATCCTCGAGCCCGACCGGTCCGCCGGCGGGCCACAGCGCCTTCGACCACTCGCCGAGGAACTCGTCGGTGGTGGAGGCGAGATCGGTGGCCCCGCCGGGCAGCGCGCTGCAGAGGTAGGCCAGCGACCGCGGGACGTCGGCATCCGCATCGGCCCCCGCATCGGACCAGCCCTCGGCCGGCAGAAGGTGCGTCATCGACGCGACCGTGTCGAACGGCGCTTCGAGGCCCGACACCGTCGCGCCGGGGTGGGCCCAGCCGAGCGACGGCTCGTCGTCGCGCAGCCAGAGCTGCGCGGAGCGGGTGGGGACCGTGCGCACGTGCTCGATCATGGCCTGCCAGCGGGGATGGGCCCGCACGATGTCGGCGGCCACGATCGGCAGCGCACCGAGACCCACTGCGAGGACGACGTCGTCGACGTCCACGCCGCACACCAGGGACACCGCCTCGCCGTCCAGCGTCAGCGGGTCGTGCTCCGTGGGCTCCCGGTCCGACGGCGCCGCCGGGCCCAGGCGCGGGCGCCACGGGAAGCACGGCAGGCCTCCGAAGCGCTCGAGCGGCTCGTACTCCTCGGCGACCTCGGCGGGCGCCTGCCGGACGAGGTCCACGGCGGCCAAGCGCGCTCCGTCCGGCGAGAGGCGCAGGCCCTCGAGGCGGTGGAAGTAGCGGATCCCGACGCCCCGGCGGCGGAGGGCCTGGTGCAACGGGGCGAACACGACATCGCCCATCCCCGCCGTCATCTTCCAGAAGATGGCGCCCTTGTAATCCAGGAACATGCGGACCGCGAGGAAGACGCCGAGGCCGGCAGAGAACGCCGGCCTCGTGTGATCGGCGTCGCGGTAACCGAACACGAGGTCGTACATCCCTCGCACGAGGCCGCCGTCGATCGTCGCCTCGGCCGCCCCGTGGCGCCGGAGCCAGTCCCGGAAGTCGTGGTGGTCGACGCTCGCGAAACCGCCCCCGGGCCGCAGCAGGCCGTCGGCGGCCATCCCCCGCAGCACGGTCGTCACGAGGTCGACGGCCACGTCGACGCGGATGTTCGGCCGCTGCCGGGCGGAGCGGAGGAGGTCGGCGGCCAGCCCCGCTCCTCGACGCACGAGCTCGCCCAGGTCCGGTTCGGTCGGGGCGGGCCCGCCCGGCAGCAGCTCGTTCGTGCCGAACCGGGCCAGCCACACGTCCGTGACGCCATCCGGGCCGTGCTCGAACACGCCCACCTCGGGGGCGGGCAGGAAGGCGTCCTGCCACGTCCGGACCGGGCAGGTGGGATCGGTGCGGGCCCGGTCCAGCTCCTCGTAGCACTCCCGCAGCACGCGGAAGGCGTTGTCGTAGTACCCGAGCCAGACGTGGAGGCCGTGCTCCAGGATCCGCCCCTGGTCGTCCCGCGTACTGGCGCCCTTTCCGCCGAGCATCCAGCCTCGTTGGTACAGCGTGATCGACTCGAAGCGGTCCTCCCAGCCCGGCCGGCTCAGCTCCCACGCTGCCGTCACTCCGGCCATCCCCCCGCCGAGGACGGCGACGCGGCGCCCCGCGCCCACTACGGGAGGCCGTCGAGGTAGATCACGACGGGTCGTCGCACCGCGTGCGAGGTGTCGGACACGCGCGCCACGTACGCCCCGACCGGCCCGCTCGGGGCCAGCGACACGAGGATGTGGTCCTCCCCCGCACCGATCGCCGCAGGCGTCGTGACCGGAGCGGGCTGCGCCGTGGTGCTCGGCAGCTGCCCGGCAACGACGTGGACCGCGCCACAGGGATCGAGCGGGCGCGGGTACGTCGACACCGGGACGCTGACGGCCACCTCCCCCTGCGTCCCCGTGGCCGCCCTGCGGCACGCCGTGTGCGTCGCGACCGCGAAGGACGTCGGCGCGCTCCCCGGCTTGGTGCTGGTGCCGGTTGCACCGCCGCAGGTCGACCCGAGCCCGGCGTGGAGGTCGCAGTGGCTCAGCACGCCCGTGGACGCGTCGTCCACCAGGCGCTCGACGGCCAGGAGCAGGCGATCATGCGCTGTCGGGGACGTGGCCACCAGCTTGGCCTTCCCCCCCTTCGGGCTCATGCGTCCCACCATCCGGCGAGGGCGAGCTGCGACGACCAGAGCGGGCAGATCCACGACGGCTCGGTCACGAGGTCCTCGATCCGGTACACCTTCAGCGTGCGGATGCGCCGGTGGGTGCCCTCCTCCGTGAGCGACAGGAACCCGCGGTCCACCGTCACCTTCCCGCCGCCCGCCGGCGGGCCCGGCGCCAGGTCGAACGCAGTGATCGCCATCCCTTCGCGCTCGAGGTAGGTGACGGACAGGTTGGTCTCGTACACCTTCCCGTTCAATCCGGGACCGACCCGCTCCTTGATGACACCGGCCCAGTCCGCCCCCGAGGTGGCGGCCACGCTCAGCACGTCCACGCTCCGGAACAGCGGGTTTGCGTCGGGCCACCTGGTGGGGTCGATGGACCTCTTGCAGCTGTCGAAGGACTTGTTGGTGCAGACGTCGACCTCGACGAAGATGACGTCCCGCAGCTCGCCCTCGACCTCGACCTGGTGGATCGACGAGGCGCAGGACAGGTCGTTGGTCGCCAGCTCGAGGAACAGGGTCGCCAGCGCGCCAGCGTCGCCGCTCAGCAGCACCTGCACGTCCGACGCCGCGCCCCGGATCTCGAGGGCGTCCCCGAACGCCTCCTGCAGCTCGTCGAAGACGTCCTGGGTGAGCGGTGCCCCGGGCTCGAGCCGCTCGACGATCGAGCGCAGGGCTCGGGCAGCGGACTCCTCGCGCCCAGCCGCGACCGGGCTGACCACGCGCTGGAGGAGGGCATCTGCGGCGTTGCCGCCCACGCGGCCGCGCCCCTTGCGCAGGACGTCGACGGCGAGACGGGCCAGCCAGAGCCGCTCGACGGGATCGGAGGGATCCGACAGCTCGAGCACGAGCCGCACGGACTCCGCGGGGTCCCGCCCGCCCACCTCCTCGAGGCGGTCCTCCGGCACGAGGTCCACGAGCGGTACCTCCTTCTCGTCGAGCGTGTGGAGCAGACCGACGACGGCCAGTTCGAGCTCGTCACGGCGCTCCATGGACCCTGCCCTTCGCGTAGTCTGGGAACAGATGGTTGACCTCGACGCCCGACCACCGGCCACGCCGTTCAGCGAGCGCACCGGGCTCCTCGGCGTGCGGGTGATGGAGGCGATCAACGTGTCGCTGTTCGAGGTGTCCAAGGGACGCGTCGGCGGCACGATCTGGGGCTCCCCGGTCGTCCTGCTGCGCGTGAGCGGGCGGCGCTCCGGCATCCGTCGAACCAAGCCGCTCCTGGCGCTGCCCGACGGCGACGCGTGGATCCTCGTGGGCTCGCGGGGCGGCACCACCGAGCATCCCGACTGGTACCGGAACCTCCTGGCCTACGAGGCGCAGGAGACCCAGGGGGTGATCTCGACGTACGACGGACAGCCACTGGCCGCGCCGGTCGTGACGTGGGCTGGCGACCACCACGCCCCCGTCCGCGCCGAGGTGCTCCACGGGGAGGAACGAGAGCGCTGGTGGGCGCGGCTCGTCGCGGTCTACCCGAAGTTCGCGTCCTACCAGCAGCGCGCCTCGGACCGCCTCATCCCGGTGGTGCGCGTCACACCCGTGCACTGACCCACCCTTCGATCTCGCGGAGGTCTCCCGCGGCCGTCGGCGGCACCGACGCCACGAAGCGCCTGCCCACGTCGGCGGTCACGGCGGGCAGCTCGTCGCCGGTCCGCCGCCGGACGCCGTGCAAGGCTCGACCGGCCAGGCGCACGGCGCCCTGGTCGAGGGCCAGCTCGGCCGCCGCCACGAGCCCCTTCAGAACCGACTGGTCGGACGCCCCGCACCGAGCGTCGAGCTCGGCCCGCAGCCGGAGGACCTCGGACTCCGACCCGCGCTGCTCGGTGAGCTCCACCATCGCCGCGGCCTCGTCGAGGGCGGCCTGAGCCCGGTCCACGTCGCCGATCACGAGGCACCCGTCGGCCAGCTCCGTGAGCAGCACCGGGACGGCCAGGCCGCCGCCGGCCATGCGCCAGACGCCGAGGGTGGCGTCGAGCGTCTGGCACGCCGGCTCGTCGCCTTCCAGCGCAGCGGCGACGAGCGAAAGGATCTGCCCGACCATCGAGTGCTCCTGGAAGCCGTGCTTGGCGCCGAGGTCGCAGACCTCCTGGGCCGCAGTGCGGGCCGCATCGGTGTCGCCCCGCAGGCGGTGCAGGTACGCGGCGTAGACCTGCACGACAGCCACGGAGAACGGTCCGACGGGGAACGGGAGGTCGCGGGCCCGTGTGAAGGCGCGCTCCAGCGCCGTGCTGGCTCCGGCGTCGTCCCCCGTGAGCGTGAGGGCCACGGCCAGGACCGCGTCGGTGACGGCCACGTAATCGTGTGGGGTGCCGAGCGAAATCGGCATCGGTCCGGCCCGGCCCAGCCGAGATGCCTGGTGCAGGGTGGCGGCCGCGGCCGTCGTGTCCCCCAGGTACATGAGCTCGAGCCCGCGGCAACCGAGGGTGAAGCGGCGCACCTCCAGCTCGAGCTCCGACGACCTGGCCAGCAGGCGGTCCAGCCGATCGGTGACGCGGATGGCCGCCGGGAGATCGCCGGCCACGATCTCCTTCGACCAGAGCCCGCCGAGGGCAGCGGCCAGCTGCGCCTCCAGCCCGTCGTCACGACCCTGGTCGGCGGTGATGATGTCGCAGAGCTCCAAGGCCCGTCGGTAGGCGTCGGCCGCCTCCGGCTGCGCGTAGCTGAACGATGCCGCGTACACCGCGCCGATCTGCATGTAGGCGTCCAGCTCGAGACGGCGGGCGGACGAGGTGGGCACGCCTTCCACGAGCCGAGCGGAGTTGCGGAGGTGGGTGAGCGCGAGGTCGTACTCAGCGAGCTGCGAGGCGTTGACCGCCGCGCGGATGTGGGCTGCCGCGGCCGGCTCGACCTCCCCCGCCTGTTCGTGGTGGTAGGCCAGCGTCTCCGGTGCCGCGTCCGACCCCCGGCGCTCGATGTGGGCGGCCGCCACCGCTCGGTGCCGGTGCGGCCGCTCGCTGCGCAGCTGGATGGCGTAGGCGACGTCACGCACGAGGGAGTGGCAGAACCGCATGTGCCCGGTCGACTCACGCTCCACCAGCCCCGCCCGCTCGAGGAGGCGCAAGGCGGTACGCGCCGACTCCGGGGCGACCGGCGAACGCGGGCCGAGGTGCACCAAGGCCGCCTCGACGACGTCCACCGAGAACTCCCGGCCGATGACCGCGGCCACCTCCGCCACCCCTCGACCCGAGCCGGTGGCGTCGAGGCGGGTCTGCAGGAGGGCCTCGATCGTCTCCGGCAGGTCGTCCCCCACCGCCCTGGCCACGGTGGTGGTGGTGGTGGCCATGACGAGGTGCTCGGTGAACAGCGGCACGCCCTCGCTGCGGTCCGCCAGTGCGTGGATCGCGTCGGGATCCAGCCTGCTCCCGGCGAGAGCCTCCGCCATGCGGCGGGTGTCGCCCTCGTCGAGCGGGCCCACGAGCAGGGCACCGGCCGCACGGGCTCGCAGCGCCAGCGGCAGGCCGCCGGTGCGGCTCGTGAGCACGACCGCGAGCCCGGGCGGGAGGGGGCGCGAGGTCAGGCGGCGGATCGTCTCGATCGCGGTGTCGTCGGCCCAGTGCAGGTCCTCGACGACGAGGAGCGTCGGAGCCATGCGCGCCTCGGCCGTGATCCACTCGATGAGCGCGCTGATGAGTGCTTCGCGAAGCAGGCTCGGTGCCAGCTCGGGCACCGTGCCGGCAGCGGGGGTCTCGCCGAGGAGCGCCTCGAGGACCTCCCCCGACGTGGCGGTGAGCCCGACGAGCTCGGCCCGCTCGCGGATCGCTGCGCTCACCGCAGGGCTCGCGCCCGTGACCCCGGGCGGTAGCCCCAGGGCCTTCTCGAGGCCGCTCCGCACCGCCCCGAGGCCGACGTGGCGCAGGCCGCGACCGCAGTTGATCTCGATCAGGTTGGCGGCGTCGATGCGGGCCAGGTCGGTGGCGTAGCGGGCCAGGCGGCTCTTGCCCATGCCGGGGTCGCCCATGAGCAGGATGCGCCGCTCGCTGTCCGAGCGGGCGACGGCAGCCGCCCAGGCCCCGTCGATCGCCGCCCGCTCGGCGACGCGATCGACGAGCGGGGTGGCCAAGCGATGGTCGGCCGTCGTGCTCCGCGCCCGCAGGGAGCGCACCTCGAAGACCCGCATCTCCTCGTCCACCCCGCGCAGCTCCGGCGTTCCCAGCGGCTCCAGCTCGAAGTACTGCGACGCCGCCTCCGCCACCGCCTCGCTCACGACGACGGTGCCCGGCTTGGCGATGCCCTGGAGCCGTGCGGCCACGTTGGCTGCGAACCCGATGGCGGCGCTGCGGTGGCGCGTGCCGAAGCCGGGGCTCGTCAGCACGGTTCGGCCGAGGTGGATCCCCACCCGCGCGGCGAGCTCCACGCCGGCGTGCTCTTCGGCCAGACCCACCCGCTGCACGATTTCGAGGCCGGCCTCGACCGCGCGGATCTGATCGTCCTCGTCGGCCACCGGGTACCCGAAGTACGCGACGACGCCATCGCCCTGGAACTGCTCGAGGTAGCCCCCGTGGGCGGCCACCGCCGTGCGCACGACGTCCTGGTACGCCGCGATTGCGACCAGGTAGTCCTCCGGATCGAGCCGCTGGCTCAGCGGCGTCGACCCGACGACGTCGGAGAAGAGCACGGTCAGGAACCGGCGCCCCTGCCCGGTGTCACCGGTGGCGCCGCGATGGTCGGCTGCGTCGAGGATGCCGGCGGCCACGGCATCGTCCGGATCGTCGACGAGCAGCTCACGGGCCAGCGCCGCGGCCTCGTCCCACTCGCCCCGATCCAGAGCGCGGCGCGCGGCGCTGCGAACTGCCGCCGCGAGGCGGTCCGTCCGGCCCTGGTCCGCCATGATCGGGCCGCTCAGGCCTCTGGGGGCCCCGCGCCGGCCTTGCCACCGGGCTCGGCGGCGGATGGCTCGGCCGGCACCAGCGGCGCCATCGCCTCGATGACGGCGGCGCCCGTGCGGGCGGCATCGCGCACGCTCATGCCCCACACCGTCTGCATGTCGACGAGTAGGTCCTCGGCCTTGTACGCCCCAGCCGCGTTGCGCTGCATCGCGCTGCGCCACACGTCGGCGTACTCCACCGCCCGCTCCGCTGCACCGGCGAAGACCTCGGTGACCCGCTCGTAGGCGTCGGGCTCGGGCGCGGTCACGACTTGCGCGCCTCGAAGGCCTGGGCCCACGGCCGGAGCAGCTCGATCGAGAGGTCGAGGCTGCGCTCGACGAGGGGCGTCACGTGCTCCACGAGGTTGGTGGAATCGCCCACCACGTCCTCCGGGCTCCAGGTGGACTGCTGCTTGCTGCGGTCGAACCAGATGCGCCCCTGGCTCAGCATGATGTCGAGGCCGTCCCGCACGATGGCGGCGACGCGGTCGGAGGCGTCGGACAGCGGCGGGACGCCCGCCGACGCGCGGGAGCCTCTGCCCGAGCCGCCCGTAGCGCCTGCGTCGCGTGGTTCCACCCGCACCTCCTGTCGCGCCCGTGTGACGCCGACAGTGTTCCAGAAAACGGACGATTCGGACAACGATCGCCGGCAGCGAGCTCAGCCGAGCGCGAGGTTGGCGTGGATCTCCCGGGGGGCGGCGCTGCGGTTCATCGCGTAGATGTGGAGCCCCGGGGCATCCTCGGCAAGGAGAGCGGCACCGAGCGCCGTCGCCGTCTCGACACCGATCTTGGCGACCTCGTCGGGCTGGTCCTCGACGGCGACCAGGCGCTCCAGGAGCGGGGGCGGGATGTGCGTGCCATTCATGCCAGCCATCCGCTGGACGCCGGCCACGTTGATCACCGGCATGATGCCGGGCAGCACGGGCTTGTCGCACCCGAGCTGGCCCAGCTCGTCGACCATCCGGAGGTACGGATCGAGCTCGAAGAAGAACTGCGTCACGCCGAAGTCGGCCATCTCGAGCTTGGTCGCCAGCCGGCGGCGGTCGTCATCGGTGCTGGTGGATCGCGGATGGAGCTCCGGGTGCGCGGCCACGCCGATCGAGAACCCTGCCGGGTGGGCCCGGACCTGCTCGACGAGGTCGCTGGCGTACGCGAAGTCGCCGCCGGGATCGCTTCCGTCGGCCGGCGGATCGCCGCCGAGGGCGAGGATGTTCTCCACCCCGCTCTCCGCGTACTCGTCGAGGAGCTGGGCGATGTCGGCCCGGGTGTGCCCCACGCACGTGAGGTGGGCCATCGCCGGGAAGGGGTGGTCGCGGTTGATGCGGACAACGATGTCGCGGGTGCGCTCGCGGGTGCTCCCGCCGGCGCCGTACGTGACGGACACGAAGGAGGGACGGAGCTCCGCGAGGTCGGCCACCGTCTTCTCGAGGGCCCGCTCCGCCTCGTCGGTCTTGGGCGGGAAGAACTCGAACGACAACGTCGGTCGGGCCGCCAGGAGTTCGCCGATCCGTGCCATGGATCGACCACGGTAGGCCTTGGGCGCCGCCTCCGGCGAGTGGATGGCGTCACGCCGCGCTCCGCCGTACGACGCACCACGTGGCCTCGCCCGCCTCGCTGGCCACGCCCTCCCACCGGCCCGGCAGGGCGGTGACGACGTCGGTGGAGCTGAGGTGGATGGGCGTGTGCGTGCCGCTGCTGTTCACCCACACGAGGAGGCCATCCGGAGGGAGCACGCGGTCCACCTCGAGGGGGAACAGGAAGCAATTGACCAGCACGACCGCGTCGACCGATCCGTCGGCCACGGGCAGGAGCGCGCCGTCGGCCAGCACCCGATGACCGGGCTCGGCCGGGGCCCGCTGGAGCATCTCGAAGGCCAGCTCCACTGCGAGCACCCGGCGCCATCGCTGGGCCAGCAGGGGCGTGTAGGCACCGATGCCGCTGCCCAGCTCGACGCAGACGTCGGCCGCGGCAAGGTCGGTGGGGACGCCCCGTTCGAGCACGTCGGCGACGACGGCCTCCCGCCCGGGCGAGGTGCGGGTGTGCCATGTCGGCGCCAGGTCGTCGAAGTAGGCGGCGACCTCGGCGCGTGCGGCGTCGTCCCACGGGGCATCGGGCACGAGCCCCGCCGCCCGGCGGGTCATCTGCCGCATGGGGTGGTCCGCGGAGCCCACGGCCATCGGCTGGTGGCCCTCGATGGGCACCGCGGGCAGCTCGCTGATCGACCCGGCCATCAGCGCCCGCCGGCGCTCCGCTCGGCGGCTTCGACGCAGTTGCGGAACAGCATGGCGATCGTGGTCGGGCCCACCCCACCGAGGCGCGGCGTGATCCAGCCGGCCACCTCCTCGCACCGCTCGTCCACGTCGGGAAGGAGCCGGCGGCCCTCGTAGCGCACGCCGCCGCCCACGACCACCACGCCCGGGGTCAGGTGCTCCGGTTGGAGGATCCCGGGGACCCCGGCGGCCGCGATGACGATGTCGGCCCGCCGGGTGTGCTCGGGCCAGTCGGGCACGCCCGTGTGCACCACGGTGACAGCGGCGTTCGCCGTGTCGCGCTTCTGCGACAGGAGCAGCGCCAGCGGACGGCCGAGTGTCGTGCCCCGGCCCAGGATGCACACGCTGCGGCCCGACACCGGGATGCCGTGCTGCGCGAGCAGGGCCTCGATGCCGGCCGGTGTGCACGGCACCGGCCCCGGCATGCCGAGCGCCAGGCGGCCCATGTTGAGCGGGTGGAGGCCGTCGACGTCCTTGTCGGGGTCGATGGCGAGCAGGGCCGCGTCGAAGTCGATCTGCGGCGGCGTGGGGTGCTGGACGAGGAACGCCGTGACGGCGGGGTCCTCGTTCATCCGCCGGATCGCGGCCAGCACGTCGGCCTGCGTTGCGTCGTCGGGCAGGTGGATGTGCGGGGCGGTCATCCCCAGCTCGACCGCCTTCTCCTGCTTCATCCGGATGTACCCGGCGGAGGCGCCGTCACTCCCGACGAGCAGCGTGCCGAGTCCGATGGGGTGCCCCGCCGCGTCCAGCGCCTTGATCCGGGGGACGAGGTCGGCGAACACCGCCTCGGCGACGGGTGCCCCAGGTAGATGGGTGGCAGTCAATGCAGGAAGTGCCTCTCTCCGGTGAAGACCATCGACAGACCCAGCTCGTCGGCCTTCGCGATGTTGTCGTCGTCCTTCACCGAGCCGCCGGGTTGGATGACCACGGCCACCCCCGCCTCCGCCGCCGCCTCGATGCCGTCGGGGAACGGGTAGAAGGCATCGCTCGCGCAAGCCCCCCCCGCCGCCCGGCCGGCCGCTTTCGCCGCTGCGATCTGTCCGGCCTCCACGCGGTTCTGCTGCCCGGCGCCGATGCCCCAGGCGGTGCCGTCCTTCACGAGCACGATGGAGTTGCTCTTCACCCAGCCCACCAGGCGCCACGCCAGCTCGGCGTCGACCCACTCCGCGTCGGTGGGCACGCGCTTGGTCACGACCCGCCAGTCGTCGCGCGCGGCCGCAAAGTGGTGCGCGTCCTGCACGAGCCAGGAGCCGGTGAGCTGACGGATCTGCAGCGGGTCGGGCGTGGGTGGGGCCGCCGTGAGCAGGCGCGTGTTCTTGCGCTTCTTGGCGAGCGCCTCGATCACGCCGTCGGCGTAGCCGGGGGCGATGACGACGTCGGCCTGCGCGGCGGCGACCATGCGCGCCACGGTGGCCTCGTCGACCTCGTGGGAGAGGGCGACGATGCCGCCGAACGCGGAGCGCTCGTCGCACTCGAAGGCGCGCTGGTAGGCCTCGTCGAGGGTGTCGGCCACCGCGGCGCCGCACGGGTTGGCGTGCTTGATGATGGCGACGGCGGGCCGGCCGGTCGTGGTGGCGAGGTCGTTGGCCAGGCCCCAGGCGGCGTCGGCGTCGAAGAGGTTGAGGTAGCTGAGGGCGAGACCGCCGTGCTGCGTGACGTCGTCCCACCACGAGGACGTGCCGACCTGCCGGTAGCGGGCCCCCGTCTGGTGGGGGTTCTCGCCGTAGCGCAGGTCCTGGACGCGCTCGAGGGCGAGGTGGAGCGTCGGCGGCAGCGGGGCGTCGTCGCCTTCGTCCAGCCAGGCCACGATGGCGGCGTCGTAGGCCGCCGTGTGGGCGAAGGCCTTGCGGGCCAGGGACCGCTTCGTGGCCGCCGACAGCACGCCCTCGCCCTTGAGCTCCTCGATCACCTGCGGATAGTCAGCGGGGTCGGTGAGGACGCCCACGTCCTTGTGGTTCTTCGCGGCGGCCCGCACCATCGTGGGACCGCCCACGTCGATGAGCTCGATCGACGGGTTGGACCGGAACGGGTAGAGGTTCACCACCACGAGGTCGATCGGGTCGATGCCGTAGGCGGCCATGTCGGCCTGGTGGTCCGGGTCGCGTCGGTCGGCCAGGATCCCGCCGTGCACCTTCGGGTGGAGGGTGACGACCCGGTGCCCGAGGATCGCAGGGAAGCCGGTGAGCTCGGCCGTGTCCGTGACGTCGAGGTTGGCCTCGCGCAAGGCGGTGGCGGTGCCACCGCTGGAGACGATGTCCCAGCCGAGGCTGCGCAGCTCGCGGGCCAGGGCGACGATGCCCGTCTTGTCGTACACGGAGAGCAGGGCCCGCATCAGGACGCCGGCTCCGTCCGGAGGATCGAGGGGTCGGCCAGGACGGCGCGGATGGTGTCGGGGTAGAGGCGGCGCTCCACAGCCTTGATGCGCTCGTGGAGGGAGGCCTCGTCGTCCTCGGCGAGGACGGGCACGGCCTCCTGGGCGAGGATCGGGCCGGCGTCGACCTCGAGCGTGGCCACGTGGATCGTGCAGCCCGTGACCTTGACGCCGGCGGCCAGCGCATCCCGCACGGCGTGCCATCCCTTGAAGGCCGGCAGGAGCGCAGGGTGGGTGTTGAGGATCCGGCCGTCGTAGCGGTCGTGGATCGGCTCACCGAAGACGGTGCCGAAGCCGGCCATCACGACGAGCTCGATGGCAGCCGACTCGAGGACGCCGACCGCCTCCTTGGTGTAGGCATCGCGGTCGAAGTCTGCACCGAAGCTCGTGCGCTCCACGAGCACGGCGGGCACGCCGTGCCCGGCCGCCACCTCCGTCGCGCGGGACGGTCGGTCGACCACGACGAGTTCGACCGGGATGCCATCGGAGAGGATGGCGTCGAGCAGGGTCCCGCTCCCCGACGCGAGGACGGCGATGCGCACCGCGGCAACGTACCAGCCGCCTGTGGGGCCCCGGCCCGGCGCCGTCTCCGGGGGACCCCGTCGGTCCGTCGTGCCGGTCACGGTCTGGATTAGCGTCGGCCCCGCACCACATCCCCAGCCTGGAGGCGGACCATCGTGGACCTCAGCAAGCTCAGCACCAGCGACAAGGTCATAGCGGGCTCCGGCCTCGTGCTGTTCATCGCCTCGTTCCTCCCCTGGTTCGAGGTGAGCGTCGCCGGCTTCAGCGAGAGCGGCAACGGATGGGACGTCGGCTTCGTGTGGGCCGGCATCCCCGCGCTGCTCGGGCTGGCCGCTGCGGCGGTCGTGCTGCTCACCAAGGCCGGAACCGCCAACGTTCCCGACCTCCCCATCACGTGGGGGCAGGCCTTCCTCGCCGCTGGCGCCCTCTCCGCGATCCTTGTGGTCCTCAAGCTGATCATGGGCGAGGACGGCGCCTTCGGCATCGACGTCGACCGGGCGTGGGGCCTCTTCCTGGCCACACTCGCCGCCCTGGCCTTCGCCGCCGGCGGCTTCATGAAGTACAGGGAGGAGCAGGCCAGCGGCCGCTCCTCCATCTGACCCGTTCTGTGATCGGACCAGCTAGGCGAGCGGCGGGTCGACGCAGCCTCCCGCGCCGCCGCCGGGTCCGGCGGGCGTGGTGCGGGGGTACGGCTCGACGAAGCCCGAACCAGGGTCGGCGGTCGTGACGAACCGGACGACGGCCCGGGTGAACGCCTCCGCCTCGGCGGCCTGGAAGGCCGGGTCGACCAGGAGCGCCTCCTCGGGACCGTTCGAGATGAAGGCGGCCTCGGACAGGACGGCCGGCACCCCGGCGCTGCGCCGGAGGATGCCGTAGTAGTCACCGCCGTCGGAGGCCAGGCGGTACTTGGCGCCGGCGTCGGAGTCCGCCACCCAGCTGACGTCGAACGGCGACAGGGCGCGGATCAACTCCTCGTAGACCAGGCCGGCAGCCCGCTTCGACGCCGGATCCCGGATCTGGAAGTACGTCTCGCTGCCAGGGCCGAGGCTCGGCGCGTCGGGCTCGGCGTTGTGGTGGATCGAGAGGAAGAGCACCGGCGTCAGAGCGGTGGCGATGGCGGCCCGGCTGGCCAGCGTGATCCGGTAGTCCCCCGTGCGGGTGAGGACGACGATCGCGCCGAGCGCCTCGAGCCGTCGCTCGACCTCCTGGGCGATCGCCAGGTTGACGTCCTTCTCGGCGGTGCCGGCCGGGCCGCGGGCGCCGGGCTCCACCCCACCGTGACCGGGGTCGAGCACGACGGTGGCGCCGGTGACGGGCGTGCCGGTCACGGTGACCTCACGTCCACAGGGAGACCGGGCCACGTACGTGCCCGCTCCTGCTTCGCGCAGCACAGCGAGGACGACGCCGGTCGGGGTGGCGACCGCCTTGACCGGCCCGGCGGGAACGGGCGGCCACGGGATCGGGGGCGCCGTCGTCGTGGTCGACTCGGCCGTCGTGGGCGTTGTGGGCGTCGTGGGCGCTGCGCCTTCCGACGTGCTGGCCGGACGGTCTGCCGGCTGCAGCGTGGGATCGTCGGCTCGCGAGCAGCCGACCGCCGACGCTGCCGTCAGCAGCGCCGCGAGGAGGACCCGGCGGACGGCGTCAGAGCCCGTTGACGACCTCGACCATCAGGGTGCCGGCCTCGGTGGGGTTCTGCCCGACCCGGACACCGGCCGCCTGGAGGGCCTCCTGCTTGGCCGCCGCCGTGCCCTTGCCGCCGGAGACGATGGCGCCGGCGTGGCCCATCTTCTTGCCGGCCGGCGCGGTGACGCCGGCGACGTAGGACACGACCGGCTTCGTCATCTTGTCGGCGATGAAGGCGGCCGCCTCCTCCTCGGCCGAGCCGCCGATCTCGCCGATCATCATGACGGCCTTGGTGTCGCCGTCGGCCTCGAAGGCGGCGAGGCAGTCGATGAAGCTGGTGCCGGGCACGGGGTCGCCGCCGATGCCGACGCAGGTGGTGACGCCGATGTCGTTGAGCTTGAGCTCGTAGAGGGCTTGGTAGGTGAGCGTGCCCGACCGGCTGACAATCCCGACGTTGGGCTTGCCGGCGACCGGCGCCTTGGCGATGTGGCCGGCCGTGATGCCGATGTTGCACTTGCCGGGGCTGATGATGCCCGGGCAGTTCGGACCGAGCAGCTGCACGTCCGGGAAGTCCCGCTTCAGCTTGTTGAAGAACCACGCCTCGTCGTGGGCGGGGACGCCCTCGGTGATGGCGACGATGAGCTTCACGCCGCCCCCGGCGGCCTCGATCACCGCGTCCTTCACGCCCGGCGCCGGGATGAAGATGCACGACACGGTGGCGCCGGTGGCCTCCACGGCATCGGCCACCGACGCGTAGACGGGGACGCCGTCCACGTCGGTGCCGGCTTTCTTGGGGTTGGTGCCGGCCACGACCTGGGTGCCGTAATCACGGTTCAGCAGGCCGTAGAACCGGCCCTGCGAGCCGGTGAGGCCCTGGTAGACGACCTTGGTCTTCTCGTCGACGAAGATGGCCATGAAGGCTCCTAGCTCCGGGCGCCGGCAGCGGCGACGACGGCTTCGGCAGCTTCCACCATGGTGGGCGCGAGCTGCAGCTTGGCGGACAGGTGGGGTTCGAGGATCGCCCGTCCGGCGTCGGCGTTCGTGCCGTCGAGGCGGATGACGATCGGGACGGTGATGTCGACGCGACCGAGCGCCGTGACGATGCCGTTGGCCACCTCGTCGCCCTTCGTGATGCCACCAAAGATGTTGATGAAGATGGAGCGGACGTTCGGGTCGT
Organism: Acidimicrobiales bacterium; assembly: GCA_030681555.1. GTDB lineage: Bacteria > Actinomycetota > Acidimicrobiia > Acidimicrobiales > VFJN01 > VFJN01. The sequence goes on along the minus strand of JAUXRW010000037.1, from coordinate 2,962 downwards.
TGGTGATGACCTCGAGGGCGCCGGCCATCACGTCAGCGTTGGCGCCGCCGCCGATGTCGAGGAAGTTGGCCGGCTTGCCGCCGACCTGGTTGACGATGTCGACGGTGGACATCGCCAGCCCGGCCCCGTTGGCGATCACGCCCACGTAGCCCTCGAGGCCGACGTACTGCAGGCCCTTCTCGTGGGCCGCCTGCTCGCGCTCGTCACGCACCTGGGTCGCCTCGTACTGCTCGTAGTCCGGGTGGCGGAACACCGAGTTGCCGTCGAGGGTCACCTTCGCGTCGAGCGCGTGCACCGCTCCGGTCGGCGTCAGGATCAGCGGGTTGATCTCCGTGAGATCCGCGTCGCCCTCGGTGTACGCCGTGTACAGCTTGCGGAGGATGTCGACTGTGCCCTCGGTGGCGTCGGGGTTCAGCTTGGCCGCCGCCACCCACGCCCGGGCCGCCTCCTCGGTGAGGCCGTCGACGGGGTCGATCCAGATCTTCGCGAGGGCGTCGGGGTCGGACTCGGCCACCGCCTCGATCTCCACGCCGCCCTGGGCCGACAGCATCCCGAGGTGCTGCTTGGCCGAGCGGTCGAGCGTGAAGCTGGCGTAGTACTCCTCGGCGATGTCGGAGGCGAGCTCGATCCAGACGACCTCCACCGTGTGGCCCTTGATGTCCATGCCGAGGATCGCCTCGCTGTGCGTGCGCACCTGGTGGACGTCGTCGGCCAGCTTGATGCCCCCGGCCTTCCCGCGACCGCCGACCTGCACCTGGGCCTTCACCACCACCGGGTAGCCGATGCGCTCGGCCGCCGCCACCGCCTCGTCCACCGTGCGAACCGCCTCCCCCGGCGAGACCGGGATGCCGTACGTCGCGAAGAACTGCTTGCCCTGGTACTCATAGAGATCCATGCGTGACGGTGCTCCCGTGGAGGTGGCTCGGTTTCCGACCGTGCGGTGGGTCGGCCGATACTAGGGGCGTGCCGCTGATGCCGAGCCAGTCGAGGGAACCCAGCCCGTGCCCGTAGCCCAGAGCCGCGGCCACGCCGGCAAGGCGCTGCTGATCGCCGGCGTGAGCGTGCTCCTCCTCCTCGTCGTCACGTGGCTGGTAGCCCAGGCCGCCAACCGGGGCGACGTCGACATCAAGCTCGGTGACGACCGCTTCGACGCCGGGCGGGTCGAGGGCATGGCCGAGTCGATCGACGAGGGCGACGGGCTGCCCTTCCTCTTCCCCGACCTCGTGAACGAGGGCCGCGACCTCTTCGTGCAGCACGAGGGCGACGACCCAGACGTGGGCTGGTCCGCCTTCGGCGCCTTCGACCCCGACCGCCCGGAGTGCCGGGTCGAGATCGACCGCGAGGAGCAGGTGCTGGTGAACGCGTGCGATCGAGACGTCAGCTACCCGCCGGACGGCACCGGCCTGCGCTTTTACCCCACGCGGGTGGAGGACGGCCGACTCATCGTCGACATCAACGAGATCACGACATCGACCGCCTCCGGCTGACCGGGGGCCAGCTTCCGGCCGGCGCGCCGTCTGGGGCGGGATCGCCGGCGTCGAACAGGTCGAGGAGGGCCGCCTTCTGGACCTTGCTCGTCCCGGTGCGGGGCAGGTCGACGACGGCGACAAAGCGCTCGGGCACCTTGTAGTCCGCCAGCCGGTCCTTCGCCCACGCCGGCAGGTCCGCCTGCTCGAGCGTGGTGGCGTCGGCCGACCGCACCGCCGCAGCTGGCACCTCGACGAGGCGCTCGTCCGGCAGGCCGACCACCGCAGCTTCGGGGGCCTCCGGGTTCTGCTCCAGAGCCTGCCCTGGCCCCCCACCCGCGGCGAACTCGTCGTGGTTCGGCTCGTGGATGCGTCAGGCGGCGGCCCGCATCCGGGCGGCGACCCGGCGCCGCCCCTCCGCCACCTTCCGAATGACCTCCTGAGGACGGTGCCACACCTCGAACTCCAGGATCTCCACGACCTCGAACCCGGCAGTGGCGAGGAGACTGCGGCGATGTGCGTCGAGCTGGGCGTCGATCCTGCTGGTGTGGAACCGCTCGCTCTGGACCTCGACGACCACCGGCAGCGACGCATCTCGGAAGTCCACGCGCCCGATCCAGCCATCGCCGTCGCCGCTGTCGACCTGGCGACGGAGGGGTGGCTGGCCCGCCCGGCGAAGGATCTGTGCCACACGGGACTCGAGGCCGCTGGCCGGCGTCACGTAGTCGAGACCGCGGTCCTCCAGCACCTGGCGCATCACGCCGATCCCGGGGCGGCCCCGCCGGGCGAGCGCACCGAACATCGCATGCAGCGAACGGCCGCTGACGAGGCGCATCGCCCAGGCTGTGTCGACCATGCGCGCCATCCGCTCGACCCACCATGGGATCTCGGCCCCCCGTCGTTGGGTCCCGGCGACGTCGAACAGAGCACGGCAGGGAACGACGGTGGGAATGCCCTGCAGCACGACGACGTGGTCAGCTGGGAGGAGGAGGGGCTGGTGTGCCACGCCGACGCGGTCCCAGAGATCGCGCCGGGACCGCGGGCGCACCACCTGCGCAGGCAGGAGGAGGTTCCCGGGGATCGCCCACCATGCCGCCGCCGACTCACCCCGCAGCGCCGCGCCGGGTCCCGCATCCAGCACGGCGATCAGGGCGGCTTGGGCGTCGGTGATCGGCGCACCGGGGAGCCGGAGCACTCTGGGCGCCGCACGCGCCCAGCGGTGCCCGTCGACCAGGACATCGCGGGTCCGTCTCGTGTATCCCAGCGCCTCCGCCTGGTGGACGGCGACCACGCCGTGCTGCTGGGACGCCAACTCCCGAAGCTCCGTCTCGTCGATCATCCCCACAAGCCTGGGCGCGCCGTGTGACACGCCCGGAACTCGTCGTGGTTCTCCACGACGATGCAGTGGAGAACCACGACGGGTTTCGCGTGGGGTGGGGGAACCGGTCGAGTTCCGCTCGAATTTGGCCCGGGGAGCGTGGGTCGGGCTGGGCTGG
>JAUXRW010000013.1 GCA_030681555.1 Acidimicrobiales bacterium | reverse complement strand
GGCGTCGAGCAGCCCGAGCTTCTTGCAGTTCGGGACGATCTTGGAGAACAGCAGCGCCTGGAACATGCCGCGGCTCTCGTCCATGAGCACGAGCTGCAACGCTTCCTTCACGTCGACGCCCATCCGCTCCCACACTTCCTGCTGGAGGAAGCGATCACGCATGCGGACGGCCGCCTCGAAGGCGAACTCCTGACGCTCACCGAGCTCAGCGTCGCTGAGCTCCGCGTAGTACTCCTTGAGTGACAGCACGCCGAAGGCCACGTGGCGGGCTTCGTCGCTCATCACGTAGCGCAGGAGCTGCTTGAGGAGCGGCTCGGCCGTGATCTGGTGCATGAAGCCGAAGGCGGCGAGGGCCAGGCCCTCCACCATGATCTGCATGCCGAGGTAGGTCATGTCCCACCGGCTGTCCTTGACGATGTCGTCGAGCAGCATCCCCAGGTGGGCGTTGATCGGGTAGTGGCCGGAGAGCTTGTCGAGGTACTTGGCGAAGACTTCGACATGGCGGGCCTCGTCCATCACTTGGGTGGAGGCGTAGTACTTCGCGTCGATCCATGGCACCGTCTCGACGATCTTTGCGGTGCACAGCAGCGCGCCCTGTTCGCCGTGCATGAACTGCGAGAGCGCCCAGTTCTGGCTCTCGATGCCGAGCTCGGTCCACTCGGTCTCGCCCCAGCTCCGGAACGGCGTGTGGCTGAGGTCCATCTGCTGGAGGCCGAACTGGGCGGCCATGAGCTGCGCCAGCAGCTCCTGGTCGATCTCCGTGTCCCAGGGCAAGTCGGTCTCTCCGTTCCACTGGGAGGACTTGGCTTTCTCATAGAGCTTGTTGAGCGCCGGTCGCTGGCCCTTCTCGTAGTCCCAGGTGAAGATGGCGTGCGCGTTGTCCTGCACCGCGTGGAGCGCCGAGGTGGTGTCGGTGTTGGCCACCGCCAGGATCGCGTCGAGGTCGTCGAGCTCAGCGCGGCCGAGCAGCTCCTCATAGGTGGTCATCGTCGGGGTCCTTTCTCAGGGGGTAGAGGGCGCAGGGGTTGCAAGCCGGCGCACCGCGGGTGCGAGCAGTTCCTCGACCAAGGCCCGCACGCCGAATTGGTCGTCGGGCGGAGGGGACTCGGGGGGGACGGTGGCGTACGACAGCGCCATCCGTACGGTCCAGTCCGCCACCCGCTGTGCGTGGGGGGGCTCGAGCCAGCGGGTGAGGTGCGGCTCGACGAACGCGCCGGCGCTGGCCACCATGTGGGCCATGGCGCCAGAGGCCGGGTGGGGGAGGACCGTGGTCGGCTCGTGCTCGAGGAGGAAGCCGAGCGCAGGGTGTTCGCGCAGCTGACGCAAGGCCTCGGTGAGCCCTTCCACCAGCAGGTCCTCGATGTCGGCGGCGCTGTCGAGCCGATCGGCGATGGACGAGAAGAAGTGGGCGACCTCGTCGGCCACCAGGTGCCGGAGCAGGTTGTCTTTTCCACCCGGGAAGAGCCTGTAGACGGTGGCGCGGGAGCAACCGGCCTCGCGGGCGATGTCGTCGAGCGTCGTCTTGGACAACCCCCAGCGGGCCAGGCACCGCATGGTCGCGGCCAGGATGTCCCGCCGAAGGTCATGCTCGACCATTCATGAGACGATACGCGTCCTACATCTCTCTGTGCAACTGCACCACTACGGCCCAGGCCAGCTGGCGTTGACCACCTCCTCGGGAGGTACCGTCGGCGAGTGACAGATCATCCGCCTCGTCTCGCCCACGACGCGCCGCCCTGGTTTCGCCAGGCGCTCGAGGTGCGCATGGAGCGTGCCAGCACCGAGGTGGGGGGCGCCAGGATCAGCTACCTCGCCTGGGGGGCGAGGGGCAAGCGAGGGTTGCTCTTCGTGCACGGGGGCGGCGCCAACGCACATTGGTGGACCCACGTCGCCGCCCGTTTCGCCGGAGAGTTCCGGGTGCTCGCCATCGACCTCTCTGGTCACGGCGACAGCGACCATCGCGAGGAGTACTCGCTCGAGCAGTGGACCGACGAAGTGATCGCGGTCGCCGAGCACGGCGGGATCGCCGGCCAGCCCGTGGTCGTCGGCCACAGCATGGGCGGCTTCGTGACCATCGTCAGCGCCGCGCTCCATGGCGAACGACTCGCTGGGGTCATCGTCTGCGACTCTCCCGTGTCCGAGCCGGATCCGGAGATCACCTCCCACGCAGCGAACGGGTTCGGATCTGGCGGGCGCTCGTATGCGACCGTTGACGAGGCAGTAGCTCGGTTCCGCACGGTGCCACCCCAAGAGCACTACCTGGCCTTCGTGATGGACCACGTGGCGCGCCAGTCATTGCGGTCCACGCCCGACGGGTGGGTCTGGAAGCTCGACCGTCGGATCTTCGAGCAGTTTGCGGGCGATCTTCGCTTCATCGCGCTGCCCTACCTGCGGCAGGTCACCTGCCGCTTCGCCCTGCTCCGATCGGAGTGTGGGCTCGTGACGTCGGACATCAGCGCCACGATGTACGACGCGCTGGGGCGTCGAGCGCCCGTCATCGAGCTACCAGAGGCCGGCCACCATGCGATGCTGGACCAGCCCCTTCTGCTGCTGACAGCCCTGCGAACCCTGCTCGCCGATTGGGAGCACTCCAACCCGCTCGGCACCGACGGGATTCCCGCGGCCATCGGCGCTCCCTCTCGGGATCGTGCGACGTGATCAAACGTCTGTTGTATGTTCAGTCGCGGCCGAGCGGGCCAGCGCGCCGGCTGGATCTCGGCCGTCTCGCAGCCCTGGAACAGATCGGACAAGCGCCATGACGACGATCCCGGCCGTCGACCTCGACCTCGACGTCGACGTGTGGCTCGACGCGCACTGGGACCCGGCAGCGACCGTCGCCGAGTGGTGGCACGAGCTGGCCGAGGCCCGCCTGTCCAACCCGATGCTCCCCGAGCCCTGGGGACGCGGATGGAGCCGTGCCGCCGCCACCGCCCTGGCCGAGGCCATGCAGCGCCGCGGAGCCCTCGGTCCCCCGGCGGGGATCGGGATGATGTTGGCCCTCCCCACGATCCTCGCCCACGGCTCGGCAGACCTGATCGACCGGTACGTCCCCCGGATCCTGGATGGTCGGGACGGATGGTGTCAGCTCTTCAGCGAGCCTGGGGCGGGATCGGACCTCGCAGGCCTGCAGACCAGTGCCGTGCTCGACGGCGACGAGTGGATCATCAACGGCCAGAAGGTGTGGACCTCTGGTGGCCAATACGCCGACTTCGGCATCCTCCTGGCGCGAAGCTCGCCCGACGCCCCGAAGCACCGTGGGATCACCTACTTCGCCTTCCCGATGATCCAGCCAGGCGTCGACGTGCGCCCGCTTCGCGAGATGACGGGCCACGCCCTCTTCAACGAGGTGTTCATCGACAACGCTCGAGTACCCGCGCGGGACCGCATCGGTGATGTCGACGATGGCTGGCGCGTCGCCAACACGACCCTCATGGTCGAGCGCTCGAGCATCGGGGGTGGCAGCGTAGCGGCGCGCTCCGCCGCCGTCCCGGGCACCGTCGCCGGTCACCTGGAGCGGCCCGCCGGCAGCTTCGGGTCCGATCGGCCGATGATCAACGTGGGCATGGTCGGGCCGGGACGACTGGCGCAGCTACGGGAGCTGGCCGAAGGGCGAGGCCTGGCGGCCGACCCCGTGATCCGCCAGGGCCTGGCCCGCCTCCACACCCTGGTCGAGATCAATGCCTGGCACATCGGGCGCATGAAGTCGGGGAACGCCAACACGGGCGGCGAAGGCAACATCGCCAAGCTCCGCAACAGCGAGATGCTTCGCCTCGCCCGCGATGTCGGGTGTGCCATCCTGGGAGCCGGCGCCACGATCACCGGCCCGGGCTCCCCCAGCGGCGGCGATGTGCAGGAGCTCACCTTGATGTCTCCGGCGCCCTCCATTTATGGCGGGACCGATCAGGTGCAGCGGAACATCATCGGGGAACGGGTGCTCGGCCTCCCGAAGGAACCCGGGCCGCCCAGCGGCACGCCGTTTCGCGAGCTCCTTCGCAACCGCTGAGGCGCCCGAGGGGCGGGGCCTGTGTCACTCATGTCTCCAGGCTGGCACGGTCAGCAGTGAGGAGCCGGTCGACCCGTTGGACGGCGTCGATCATCTCATCGATCATCTCGAGCACCACGCGGCCCGACGACTGCACCTCGTTCATCGATCCCACGATCTGGCCCACGAAGTAGGTGACGAGATCCTCGGCCCCGCTCCCGGGATGATGGGCGACGCGGTTGATCCGCCGCAGGGCCTCCCCGACCAACATCGGCTGCAGTGGCATGGGCAGAGGCCCCGGGCCGTCCGGCTGCTCCCACGCATCCGTCCATGGCGTCCGCAGCATCCGAGCGGGCTTGCCGGTGATCGACTTGGACCTCACGGTGTCGCTCGACGTCGCGCGTAGGTACTTCTGCTGCACGACGGGAGGTGTCTCGGCCTCCTGCGTGGTGAGCCAGACCGACCCGCACCAGACGCCTTCGGCGCCGAGGGCCAGCGATGCCGCCAGCTGGCGACCACGACCGATGCCGCCTGCGGCCAGGACTGGAACCGGCGCAACCGCGTCCACCACCTCTGGCACCAGGACCATCGTGGCCACCTGCCCCGTGTGGCCCCCCGCCTCGGTGCCCTGGGCGATGATCAGATCGGCACCGGCAGCTGCGTGGCGGACGGCGTGCTCGGTGGCTCCGGCCAGCGCCGCGACGACCACACCCGAGGCATTGGCCCGCTCGATCAGGTACGGCGGCGGCGGGCCCAGCGCGCTCGCGATGAGCGAGATCGAGTGCCCGAAGGCGACGTCGAGGAGCGGGGCCATGCTCTTGGGGTCGATCCGCATCCCCGCGAACTCGCGGGCGGTTCCGTCGCCGTCCTTGGCCGGGAGAGCCGGGATGTCGAAGCGCTCGAGCAGCTCATCGAGCCAGCGGCGGTGCGCGTCTGGGAGAAGCTCGCTCAACGAGGTGGCGTCCAGCCCGCCCGTGTCCTCGCCCACGTAGTGAGTGGGGATGAGCAGGTCAACGCCGTAGGGCTTGCCCCGCACCTGCTCCTCGATCCACTGCAGATCGATCTCCAGCTGCTCGGGCGTGTGGGCCACCGCACCCAGGACGCCGAGTCCCCCGGCGTTGGTGACCGCGGCCACGACATCTCGACAGTGGCTGAAGGCGAGGATCGGGAACTCGATGTCGAGCAGATCGGTGACAGCGGTGCGCACGGCTTCCCCCAAGAACGGTGTGGGCGGCCATCCAAGCGCATCGTCCCCGCGTCATGCAACAGGTGGCGTGTGACGTAGCGCGCGCCGCTACGAGCGCGGTGAGCCGCCACGCCAGACGTTCGTCACCCCCGTTCGGACAAGAACACAACGTAAGGTAGTTGTCGCACATTGACCACTCAGGAGAAGATCGGCATGGCGATCGCGATCCACTACTGCCTGGGGTCGTCGCTGGCCAGGCTCGAGGCCCGCATCCCCGGTGAGGAGCTCCTCGACTTGCGGCACACCGCTGCGGGCGGCCGACGGCGCCGAGCGGTTGACGAACGCGGTGCTTCGAGGCTTCCGACGCTTCCCGGTTCGCCCGGGACCGGCGATGCTGAGCGCGGTGTCGGCGGACCGCGCCCGGACGCAGTCCGGCGGTGTGTCGAACAATGACCGGCGGAGGCCAGCCACACATGAACCAACCACACCCCGACACGACCGGCCTCGACTGCGACGTCCTGATCGTTGGTGCCGGGTTCGCCGGCCTGTACCAGCTGCACCGGCTGCGAGCCCTGGGCCTCTCCGTCGTCCTCCTCGAAGCTGGGTCGGGCCTCGGGGGGATCTGGCACTGGAACTGCTATCCCGGCGCCCGAGTCGATTCGCACGTGCCCGTCTATGAGTACTCCGACGAGAAGGTGTGGCGGGACTGGTACTGGGATGAGCGCTTCCCCGACTGGCAGGCGCTGCGCCGCTACTTCGAGCACGTCGACGCCACCTGGGACCTCAGCCGCGACATCCAGTTCGACACGCGTGTCGTGAGCGCGAGCTGGGACGAAGGGGGACGCAGTTGGCGCGTGGACACCGACCGGGGCGCATCCCTTCGGGCGCGGTTCTTCGTGCTCTGCACCGGCTTCGCCGCCAAGGCGTACATCCCCGAGTTCCCAGGGCTGGACGACTTCGCCGGTGTGCACCACCACACCGCCCACTGGCCGCAGGATGGCCTCGACATGACGGGCCTGCGCGTGGGGGTGATCGGAACCGGAGCGAGCGGGGTGCAGGTCATCCAAGAGGCGGCCAAGGTGGCCACCGAGGTCACGGTGTTCCAGCGGACGCCGATCCTCGCCCTGGCGATGCAGCAGCGGCGCCTGACCCGTGAGGAGCAGGACGCGGCCAAGGTCCACTACCCGGAGATCTTCCGCCGGCGAACCCAGTCCAACAGCGGCTTCGACTACGCCGAGCCGGGCGGGTCGGCGCTCGATGCGTCCGACGAGGAGCGTCGAGCCGCCTACGAACGCCTGTGGCAAGCCGGTGGGTTCAGCTTCTGGGCCGGCAGTTACTCCGACATCTTGATCAACGAGGAAGCCAACCGAACGGCGTACGACTTCTGGCGCGACAAGGTGCGCGCCCGGATCCAGGACGCCGCCATCGCGGAGGTGCTCGCCCCCACCGAGCCCCCGCACCCCTTCGGGGTGAAGCGTCCGTCGCTCGAGCAGACCTATTACGACGTCTTCAACCAGGACAACGTCGCGCTCGTGGACGTGAAGGCCACCCCCATCGAGCGGATCAACCCCAGCGGGGTCCAGACCACGCAGGGCGAGCACCCGCTCGACCTGCTCGTACTGGCGACTGGCTTCGATGCAGTCACCGGTGGCCTCACCAACATCGGCATCCACGGCTCACGGGGGGAGACCCTGAAGGAGCACTGGCAGCAGGGAGCGCTGACCCACCTGGGCCTGGCGAGCCACGGGTTCCCGAACCTGCTGTACCTCTACGGTCCGCAGAGCCCTTCGGGCTTCTGCAACGGACCCACCTGCGCGGAGGTGCAGGGCGACTGGGTCGTCGAGCTCCTGGCCCACCTCCGCGCCCACGGCATCACGCGCATCGAGGCTCGGCCCGAGGCGGAGGAGGCCTGGCGCGATCAGGTGAACGCCATCGCGTCGTTCACCCTGTTCCCTCGGGCCGAGTCCTGGTACATGGGAGCCAACATCCCGGGCAAGCCTCGCGAGATGCTGAACTGGCCCGGCGGCTTGCAGCTCTACGCAGCTGCTTGTCGGTCAGCTGCAGATGCGGGGTACAGCGGCTTCACCCTCGATGGCGAGGACATCGGCCGGCGTTGAGCAGCCGATGGGCCCACGCGAGCCGCCCTGGGGCGCTGGTTGCGAGCAGCGGAGAAGCGCAGCAGTTCTCGTGAAGCTGTAGCCGCTGCCACGGTCGCTGGGGATAAGCGTGGTCGATGGGCCGCGCCTAAGATGGGACATGTCGGCCGACATGTCGTATTCAACGAACCCTACGAGGATGAGGTGCCGTGGAGCTCCATGTGATGGTCGTCTACCTTCCGATCGCGGGTGCGCTGATCGGGCTGGCGACGAAGTGGGCGGCGATCAAGCTGATGTTCCACCCGGCGACGTTCGTGGGCATCGGTCCCATCGGCTGGCAGGGCATCGTGCAGCGCCGGTCCCCGAAGTTCGCAGCCGGTGTCGCGGACACGATCACCGGGGGTGCGCTGTCGATCGACACGCTGCTCCAGCGGTTGGATGGCGACGATCTGGCCGCCGTGATCCGCCCCGTGTTCGAGGACCACGCCACCGAGCTCTCGGTGGCGCTGCTCGACGCGGCGCGCCCGGGTGCGAGCGCCTCGTCGAGGGCCCGGGACGAGCTGGCTGACCGGCTCCCCGATCACTCCGAGGAGGCGGTCCGCCGCATGGTGGTCTCGCTGGGCCCAACGATCGGCCGTCACCTCGACGTGCGAGCCTTGGTGGTCGACCTCCTGTCCGGGGCAAACGCCGATCGGCTGGCCCGCCTTACGCGGCACGTGGCCGGCCGCGAGCTGCAGTGGGTGATCTGGTACGGCGGCATCCTCGGATTCGGGATCGGTGCCGTGGGCATCTTGCCCGCGGCCGTCCTGGAGCGCTGGTGGATCCTGCCCCTGGTCGGCGCGGCCGACGGGCTCATCAACAACTTCCTCGCCATCCAGATGATCTTTCGGCCCTTCGAGCGGACCCGTTACCTCGGCGTGTTCCCGTATCAGGGGCTCTTCCCGGCCCGGCAGCACGAGATCGCGCGCGAATACGGCGTGATGCTGGCCGCTGAGGTGCTCACGCCGGACAACCTCTTCGCGCAGGCCGCGGCCGACGCGCCTGTGCTCCTCCCTGAGGTGCTACCGCTGGTCGGGGAGGCGATCGCCCCCCTGGCCTCGGAGGTCGCGACCGTCGTCGGGCTGCCCGACGATGAAGCGCTCCGTCAGCGGGTCTTGTTCGCGATGCTGCCGCACCTGGGTCCGATGCTCGACCATGTTCGTCCGGACGTCGAGGAGGTGCTCAGCAAGCAGCTCGCTGTTGCCGCCACGATAGAGACGGCGCTGAGCTCGATGCCAAAGGTCGAGTTCGAGCGGGTGCTCCGAGGGATCTTCGAGGAGGACGAAGTGACGCTGATCCTGATGGGCGGCGTGCTGGGCGGAGCAATCGGGTGCGTGCAGGCAGCCTTGCTCCTCGCGCTCGGACTGGCCTGACCTCGCGTCTCGCGTCAGGCTGGGTCAGATCAGGCGCCCGGCACCGGACCAGTAGCGGTCGCGGAGCAGCCGCTTGTAGAGCTTCCCGGTAGGGTGCCGCGGCAGCTCGTCCTCGAAGTCGATCGACCGGGGGCACTTGTAGGCGGCGAGGTTCTCTCGGCAATGCAGCCCTGCGCCTTGGAGGAGCCGGGCCAGCTTGTTGACGCGCGCCTCAGCCCACGTGAGACGGCGGTGGCGGTCGACGACCGCGAGGTCGTCCGGCCGAGCCTGGGCGATGGCGAAGAACCCGACCGGATCCATGTCCCCCCGATCAGCTGAGGTGCGGGAAGAGCAGCCCGAGCTCGTCGGTCGCGCTGGTGGGGACGACGTAGCCGGTCTGGTCGCACAGCTCCTCCCAGCGGTCCCGGACCGTCTCCACCGACAGCTCGGCATCGAAGATCCCCTGGGTCACGCCGATGAAGATCTGCGCCACCCGCCCGCCACCGACCGAGAAGGCCTGACCCGACACGGGGCAGTCCTCGTGCGCGAGGAAGGCCACGAGGGGGCTGACGAGGCGCGGGTCCAGCTTGTCGGACATCGCGCCCATGAGGTCCTCGGTCATCCGGGTCTTGGCGCCCGGGGCGATCACGTTGGCCTTGATGCCGTACTTGGCGCCTTCCTGGGCCAGGACGCGGGTGAATCCGACGAGCCCCATCTTCGCGGCTCCGTAGTTGGTCTGTCCGAAGTTGCCGAAGATGCCCGCCGCCGACGACGTGTTGACCACTCGTCCGTAGCCCTGGTCGCGCATCAGCTTCCAGGCCGGCTGGGTCACGTAGAAGGCCCCTCGGAGGTGGACGTCGAGCACCGGATCCAGGAGGTCGTCGGTCAGGTTGTGGAACGCCTTGTCCCGGAGGATGCCTGCGTTGTTGATGACGATGTCCACGCGCCCGAAGGCATCCACGGCGGTGCGAACGATGTCCTCCCCCCCCGCCCGGGTCGACACCGAGGCGGTGCTCGCCACCGCCACGCCGCCGGCTGCCTCGATCTCGTCGGCCACCTGCTGCGCGGGACCGCTGTCGGCGCCGTCGCCCGCCACCGAGCCACCGAGGTCGTTGACCACGACCTGGGCGCCTCGGCCGGCCAGCAAGAGCGCGTGCTCGCGCCCCAACCCGTTCCCGGCGCCGGTGATGTGGGCGACCTTCCCGTCGTAACCAAAGTTGTCCACGATGTCCGCCATCCGGCCCGCGGTGCGGCGCCGGCTCGACTCGACGATCTCCCCTGTGAGACAGTAAGCGATCAGCGTCTCTCGTCGTCAAATGGACTCGAAGCCAGGCGGCGATCAGGCAGGGGAGCCGAGGAGGACATCGATGGCAACGAGCCGTGCATTGGAACAGGGCTACTTCACCGTGCCTGCCGATGGAGACGGCCCACCTCGCCTCCTCGGGTCCTACAGCCCGACCGCTGACCTCCACTTCTTCCCTCGGCGCCGTCGGTGCCCGGTCAGCCAGGAGGCCGTCGTCGACGTCGAACTGTCGCCAGAGGGCGTCCTGTACTCATGGACCTTCGTCGTGTCTCCCTGGATGGGCAAGAACCGCATGGGCGACCTCGAGGGCCACGGGGTGGGCCAGGTGGACCTCCCCGAAGGGGTGCGCGTCCAGACCGTCCTCGGTGGCGACATGGGTGACTGGGAGATCGGCATGCCCGTCGCCCTCGAGCTGTATCCGGTCATGCAGGACGAGGAAGGCACCGATCTCTTGACGTTCCGGTTCGCGCCCCTCGCCGCCGCGGGTGCCGCATGATGCTGGATGACGTCTATGTCATCGGTGTCGGCATGACGCCGTTCGGTCAGCACGAGGTGCCGGTCGGGGACCTGGCCTTCGAGGCCGGTGTGGCCGCGCTCGCCGATGCCGGAATCCGCTTCGACGACGTGGGGGTGCTCTACAACGGGTACATCGGCGGGGGTGGCCTCCTGGCGGGGATAACCGTGGCCAAGGACTTCGGTCTGACCGGTCTGCCGATCGTCCACGTGGAGAACGCCTCTGCCACGGGCTCCTCGGCGTTTCGCGAGGCCGTGCTGCAGGTCGCGGGTGGTCATGCCGAGGTGGCGATGGCCCTCGGCTTCGACGACATGAACCGCATGGGCGGCCCGGGCCTGTTCAAGCCGGGCGTGGAGACTGTGATGCTGCCGGCTGCCTTCTTCGCCATGTGGGCCACGCGCCGGATGCACGACTACGGGACCACCGTCGAGACGTTCGCGCAGATCGCGGCCAAGAACTGGAACCACGCGAGGCACAACCCCTTGGCCCAGCGACGGGCGGACCACGAGGTCACCGTGGAGGAGGTGCTCGCATCGAGGATGATCGCCTACCCGCACACCTCGAAGATGGCCTGCGCCGCGGGGGCCGGTGCGGCGTGTGCCATCGTTGCCTCCCGGTCGGTCGCCGAGCGGGTAGCCGCGAGCCGGCCCCTCGTCCGGGTCGCCGCCTCCGCCCAGGAGACCGAGCGCTACACCGACGGACACGTGTTCATGGGCGCCGTGGTCGGACCGGGGGAGCTGACGCGAACGACATCGCGCGCTGCGTACGAGCAAGCGGGGCTCGGGCCGGCCGATCTGGACCTGGTGCACGTGCACGACGCCTTCCCCATCGAGGAGCTGATGTACTACGAGCTGCTCGGTGTCTGCGGTGATGGCGAGGGCGACAAGCTGGTCGCCGAGGGGGCCACGGCGCTCGGAGGTCGGATCCCGTTCTCGACCGACGGGGGCTTGACCGCCCGGGGCCACCCCGGCGGACCGACGGGGCTGGCCCAGATCTTCGACGTCACCCGCCAGCTTCGGGGCGAAGCGGACGGCTGCCAGGTCGAAGGGGCTCGAACCGGCCTGGCCCACATGATGGGTGCCGGCTCCGTCTGCGTCATCCACGTCCTGCAGCGGGAGTGAGCGGCGCGACTTTCCCGACTTGTAAGCAGGATGTCCCAGCGGTCCAGCGAATCAGTACTGTGACGCCGTCGCTGGGTAGACAAGGCGGACCGGGGGGATCATGGGGGGTGCGCTGGCGCAGCGGATAGGAGGGTGGGTCGACGAGACGGGTCGGTTCTTCGCGCTCGCCATGGATGTGGCCGTGCGGCTGCCCAGGCGCCCCTGGCGGCCCCAGGAGGTCGCCCGGCAGACCTGGTTCGTGTGCTCGGTGACGCTGTTCCCCGCCTTGCTGCTGACGCTGTCGTTCGGCCTGGTCATCGGCCTGCAGGTGTACAACATCACCCGTCAGTTCGGGGCCGAGTCGGCCCAGGGTGCCGCGATGGTCCTTGCCATCGTCCGAGAAGCCGGCCCGCTCGGGACGACGTTCATGTTGGCCGCGGCGGGCGGCACCGCCATCACCGCCGACCTCGGCGCACGCACGGTACGTGATGAGATCGCAGCCATGCAGGTGATGTCCATCGATCCGATCCACCGCCTGGTCGTGCCCCGGGTGCTCGGCTGTGCGATCTCCGCTCTCCTCCTGACCGGGATGGTCATCGTGGGTGGGATCGCCGGGGGGTACTTCTACGCGGTCGTCATCAAGGGCTCGAACGGCGGCGCGTTCCTCGACGGCTTCACGGTCCTCGCCCGCATGCCCGACCTCTACCTGGCCCTCGTGAAGGGGTTCGTCTTCGGGATCGTCGCGGCCCTCATCTCCGCGTGGAAGGGCCTCTATGCCAAGGGCGGCCCCGGCGGGGTCGGCAAGGCGGTCAACAACGGGGTCGTGCTCACGATCCTCGCTCTGGTCGTCGTGAACATGATCCTCACCTTCGGCTACCTCGCCCTGGTCCCGGACGCCATCCAATGACCGCCACCGCCGCACCCATCGACGAGACGGACGGCCACCCGCAGGGTCCTCCACCCCCCCGACGCGCCCTGACCTCGGAACTGCCGTCCGTCATCGGTGAGGCCCTGGGGCCGGTCGCGGCACCGCTGCGAACGCTTCGGATGATTCTCGATGTCTCCTGGCGGGCGACGGTCAACATCCCCGCCGCGCTCAAGTATCGGGCCCAGATCGTGTCGCTCATCTCCGACGTGGCAGTCGGCGCCGGTGCCCTGGTGGTCGGTGCCGGGGCGGTGGTCGTCGTCGTGTTCATGACTGGCGTGATCGGCGTCCAGGTGAGCCTCGAAGGTGTCAAGGGCTTGGAGCTCATCGGCGCCGAGGACCTGATCGGGTTCCTGTCGGCCTTCGCGAACGTCCGGGAGATCACCCCGCTGGCGGCGGCCATCATCTTCGCCGCCCAGATCGGCGCGAACTTCACGGCCGAGCTGGGAGCCATGCGGATCTCCGAGGAGATCGACGCCCTCGAGGTCATGAGCGTCCCCGCGCTGCGCTTCCTGGTGTCCACCCGACTCATCGCGTCGTTCGTGACCGTGCTGCCGCTCTACATCATCGGGCTCTGGATCCAGCTCCTGACCACCAAGCTCACCTCGGTCCACTTCTTCGGCATCGCGCCGGGCGTGTACGACCAGTACTTCGACCTCTACCTGCCGCGCATCGACATCGTGTACAGCGTGATAAAGATCCTCGTGTTCATCGTGATCATCACCTTCGTCCACTGTGCCTACGGGTTCCGGGTGTCGGGCGGGCCCGAGGCCGTCGGGCAGGCTGTAGGGCGAGCGGTCCGCCTCTCGATCACGACCATCTTCGTGGTCAACTTCCTGCTCTCGTACCTCTTCTGGGGCAGCGTCGACACGGTGAGGTTCTCCGGATGAGCCGCGTCGCGCCGATCCTCGCCAAGGCGGTGGGGGCCCTCCTGGTGGCGAGCGTGGCGGCGGCCTATCTGCACCAGCCCGCCGCCGCGTCGATCCGGGTGATCGCCGAGTTCGAGCGCGCCGGACTCAACGTGCGCAAGGGCGACGAGGTGCGGGTGCGCGGCGTCCCGGTGGGCCGCATCGCCGGCATCGAGCTCGACGAGGCCGGTGCCGTGGTCCGCTACACGTTGCGAGTCGATCCGGATGCCAGGGTGGCCGCCGACACCACCGCCCGCCTCGTGCCCAAGACCCTCTTCGGCGACAAGTTCGTCGAGCTGCAGCCGGCGCCCGAACACGGTGCTGCGCTTGCCGACGGTGCGGTGATCCCGCTGGAGCGCACGGCCGCGGCCACGGAGGTCCAGACGCTCCTCGACGAGCTCGTCCCCGTCCTCCGGTCCGTCGATCCTGTCCAGGTGTCCAACACCCTGGCCTCCTTCGCCGAAGGCGTCGAGGGCAGGGGCAGCGACATCCACTCCGTCCTCGAGTCCCTCCCGCCGGTTCTCGAGGAGCTCACTCGCCGCAAGGACGACCTCAGCATGCTGTTCAGGTCCATCCCCGGGGTCGCCGGCACGGTGGAGGCCCGCGCCACGGAGCTGGCCCGCGCCGCTGAGCACTTCGGCGATCTGGCCGACCTGGTGGTGGACGAGCAGCCGGAGCTGGCGAGGTTCCTGGACGGCACCACCGCGCTGTCCGCCGAAGCCGCTGCACTGCTCACCGAGAACGGTGAGGTGCTCCAGGGGGTCCTCGACGACGGCTACACGGTGCTCGACATCGTCTCGGAGTACCCGGGGGCAATCACCGCCCTGCTCGACGGAGCACCCCGGTTCGTGAACGGGCTGGCCGCGGCCACGTCCACCGGATCGTTCCGGGCGCCGGTCGCCAACTTCGTCGTGCTGAACCCCGGGAGCGTCCTCGACGCCCCCGGTTCCTTCGGCGAGGCGCAGGGCGGCGCCGGCATCGGGCCCGACATCGTCATCGAAGGCCTCGAGCTCCCCACCCCCTCCCTCAACCTCGGACCCGCCGAGAGCAGCTTCGGCCTCGGGGAGCTGCTCGGGAGCCTCCTCGGCGGGTCGGAGCGATGAGCCCCGCCGGCCTCTACACGCGCCTTGCCGTGCTGGCCACGGCCGGTCTTGCCTGCCTGGGGTTCCTTGCCGTGCAGATCGGTCAGCTCGGGGGTGCCGCGGGGCCGCTGTCGGACACGTATTCGGTGGCCGGCGAGTTCACCGACGCCACCGGGCTGGTCCCCGGCGACGCGGTCAACCTGGCCGGGGTGCGCGTCGGGAAGGTCAGCAGCGTGAAGGTGCAGCGAGGGGTGGCCGTGGTGTCGATGAGCATCGACGAGCGCCACCCGCTCCCCGCCGGGTCGACCTTCGAGGTGCGCTGGCGGAACCTCCTCGGCCAGCGGGTCGTCGAGGTGCTGCCACCGGTAGGCGCTTCAACCGACGGCCCCGCCCTCGTCGACGGCACCCACCTGGGAACCGACCGCACTCAGGCGGCAGCCGATCTCAGCATGCTCCTCAACAACACCGAGCCCTTGGTCGGCAAGCTCGACACCGCCACCCTCAACCGGGTCATGGCCACGCTTGCGGCCGCCCTCGAGGGCCGCGAGGACACCATCGGCCAGGCCATCGGCGACGGTTCCGACCTCGTCGCCACACTGGCCCCCCGGGCCGCCGCAATCCAGCGCTCCGTGACCAACCTCTCCCAGCTGGTCCAGGGCATCGCCGAGCACGACGAGGAGGTGGAGCGCTTCCTCATCAGCTTCGCCTCCACAGCGGAGGTGCTGGCCGGCCAGGCCGACGGGCTCGGTGCGACGCTCACGAGTGCCGACCAGCTGGTGGCGGTGCTCGACTCGGTCCTCGAGGCCAGTGAGGCGGACCTCGACGCCATCCTGGCCAGCTCCACTCAAGTGCTCGACGAGCTGGCGGTCAACAAGGAGGCTCTCGGGGAGGGCCTTCGCACCCTGCCCTCCGGAGTCGCCGCCATCGCCCGCGCCACCAGCCAGGGAAGCTGGTTCCAGGTCTACGCACGAGGGGTCGGCATCGTGAACAGCTCGGTGTCGGAACCCGTGGTGGGACCGAACTACAACGACGCCGGCGTGGATGACACGAGTTCCACACCCCCGCTCCTCGGCACCCCGTACTTCCCCCTGCCGCCGATCCCCGAGACCTCGGCCGGTCCTTTCACGGTCAACCCGGCCAACCCCCACCACACGACCTCCCCAGAGGGCTCATCGGGGCTCGCAGCCCTGCTCGAGGGCCTCCTCGGAGGTGCGGGATGACGTTTCGGAACCTGCGCCGCTGCGGCATCATCGGTGTACTCCTGACGCTGGCCTTGACGGCCTTCACCTTCTCCGTCGGTGGCCTCCACCTCTTCGAGAAGACCTACACCGTGACGGCCGAGTTCAGTTCCGCGTCGGGTCTCGAGACCGGTGACCCGGTGAGGGTCGCCGGGGTGAACGTGGGGTCGGTCGCCGCCATCGACCGTCGTCCCGAGGAGGGGACGGTCGTGGCCAAGCTTCGTCTCCAACAAGGCGTCGAGGTGTCCCAGTCGGTTCGAGCATCGATCCGGCTGCGGACGTTGCTGGGCCGGAAGTACCTCAACCTGGCCGACGCCGGCGCCGGCGATCCTCTGCGCCAGGGGGCCAAGATCCCACTCGAGCACACAGAAGTGGCCACCGACGTGGATACCCTCCTCAACTCCGCTGAACCGGTGATCGAGAGCACGGACGTCGACTCGATCAACGCCGTGATGCGCTCCACCGTCGACGTCCTCGACGACGGGCGCGCCGAACAGCTCCGCTCGCTCTTCGGCGATATGGAGATGCTCGCGGCGAGCGTCGCCGACAGCGAAGCCGATCTGCAGCGTCTTCTGGACGGCACGGCTCGCCTGTCCGGCGCCCTCCAGGCTCGTGAAGGTGAAGTGAACACCGCCATCGACGGGGTCGACGTGGTCCTCGGCGTCCTGGCCGCACGCCAGATCGAGCTGCGGTCGCTCGTGGCCGGGGTGAGCGACCTCTCGTCCACCGTCACCCCGCTGCTCGACCGCAACGGCGCCACCCTGGACCGCTTCGTGTCGGGTCTCGTCGAGACCACGCAGGTGCTCGACGCCCAGCGACATCGCATCGACCTCGCGTTGGGTTCGCTGCCGATCGTGGCGGAGCGGTTCTACAACACGACCCGGGAAGGGTCGTGGGTGAACGTGTACATCGTCGGCGTCGTCGCCAGCCCCTTCCTCACCAATCCGGTCGATCTGGGGAGCCGCACGAGCGGTGAACCAGGGGAGACGGGAGGGCTGCCCCGCCTCCAGCTGGATCCGGGACAGACCCCGCTCATGCTCCTGCCCGACGAGCTGGTGGTGCCCGGCGTGGCCACCGTTCGCACCGGCGACGACCGCACCATTCCGCCCCCCGAAGGGTACGGACGATGACCCCCGACACATCCACCGTCCGACGCCTCGTGGTCGCCGTCGTCGTCTTGGCGACCGGGATCTCAACCCTGAGCCTGGCCGGTCAGGCCATTGCCGTTGACGTGTCCGACCCGTTCTCTCCAGGTCGCTTCACCGTCGTGGCCGAGTTCCCCCGGGCCGTCGGGCTCTACCCGCAGTCGCGGGTCTACGTCGACGGGCTCGAGGCCGGCATGGTGACCGACGTGGAGCCGCTGGCCGACCGGGTGGAGGTGACGATGCACGTCGACGACGTGCCCCTCGTGGCCGACGCCACCGCCACGCTCCGCCTCCGCTCGCTGATCGGCGAGCGCTTCGTCGAGCTGGGTCCCACGTGGACCGGGGAGGGAGCCCAGCTGGCTGACGGTGCGACGATCCCGCTTGACCGCACGGTGGTTCCGGCGGAGATCTCCGACGTCCTCGATGAGGCCACCCGCGTGACCGAGGAGCTCGATCCCGTGGCCGTGCAGGGCGTGGTCGAGCGCCTGGCCACGGCCTTCGGTGGTGATCGCGATGTGCTGGCCGGGTTCGTGACCGAGCTCTCGGGAGCGGGCGCGGCCTTGCAGGCCAACCTGGACCGCCTCGACGACACCTTGGTGGCGACCGACCGGGTGCTCGCGAACCTGGCGACCCGCGACGACCGGATCGCCTCCCTCCTCGAGCGCGGCGCCGTCGTGACCGAGGCACTGGTCGCCCAGGACGGCGCCCTCGACGGCGCCGTGGAGGGCCTCGACCGGATGTTGGGTGAGCTGACCGAGTTCACGAGGGGTCAGCGAGCCGGGCTGACCTCGTCGGTCGACGTGCTCGCGCGGACCGGAGAGATCCTCACTGCGCACGAGGAGGACTGGAAGCAGGTCATCGAGTACTTGCCGCTGGCCAGCTACGGCTTCGCTCGGGCCATCCACCAGGACAACGGTCGCTGGTTCCTCCAGCCGCAGGTCACCGGGACGTTCTTCGCACCCTTCATCCCGAACATGAACTCTCGGGGCGGACCCGGCTCCGAGACGGGCGACAACCGTGTCGTCCCCGAGGTCGACTTCACCGACGGAGTCGCCGATGAGGCCGTGCCCGAGCAGTTCGACCTGACGCCCCACCTCGGAACGGGCCCGTTGCTCCCGGACACGCAGATCGGGCCGATCGCGCTCGACGCCGACGGCGACGGCGAGGCGGGGCCGTGAACCGACGTCGGGTGGTGACCCTGGTGCGGGTGGGGTTCTTCGTCGCCGCGGCAATCGCGGCGACGCCCTTCATCCTGAACAGCCTGGCTGACCACACCGTGCCGTACCGCGTGGAACTGGCCGACGCGACCGGCCTGGTCGCGCGCAACGACGTTCGCCTCGACGACGTGATCGTCGGTCGGGTCACGGCAATCGAGCTCGACGGGCTCGTCGCTATCGTCGACATCGAGGTCGATGACGGCCGAGCGCTGCCAGCGGCCACCACCGCAGAGGTCCGCCAGACCAGCCTCTTGGGCGAGCAGTTCATCGAGCTGCGCCCCGAAGGAACCGGACGCCTGGCCCGCGGGGCCACGATTCCCCTCGAGCGGACGAGCCGCGGCCAGGAGCTGGAGACCTTGGTCGAGCTGGGCGGCCAGCTCACCGCCGAGGTCAACGTCGACAACCTCAACCGTGTCCTAGCTGCCGCCGACCGCGGTGTTGGCAGCGACCCCACGCGCCTTCAGCGCTTCTTCGATGCGTCGGCGGGCGCAGCCAACGCCTTATCGCAGTCCCGTGAGGACCTGGGTCGCGCCATCGAGGCCGTGGACACGCTCGCCGCCCGGCTGGCTCCCGACACGGACCGGTACGGTGTGGCCATCGACCGGTTCGCGGCCGGCGCTGAGGCCCTGGCTCGCTCGAACCACCAGATCCCCGCCGTGATCGACCAGGTCCAGCGACTCTCGGCCGAGCTGTCGGGGCTCCTGGAGCGCAACCAGGTGTCCATGGTTCGGGCCTTCGACCAGATTGTCCCGCTGCTGGGGGAGGTAGTGGCCAACCTCGATGACCTGCGGTCGGTGGTCACGGGGCTCCCCGGCTTCAACCGGGGCTGGTCCTGCGCCTCTGACGGCGACTACCTGAACTTCCTCTTCCCACTCACACCCGAGCTGGCCACGGTGGAGACCAACCCAGATCGGTGTGCCGAACCGGAGGCGGGCCCGAACGGGCGCGAACGTGATGGCCAGATCAGCGTCACGGGCGTTACTGCCCCGAACCTGGACGACCCGCTGGGCACAGGCAACATCGACATCGGGGCGGGCAGCGCCAACGGCCACGCCGGGTCACGCGCGGCATCCGGCTCCGGGATGGTCGACATGCTGCTCGGCGTCGTGCAGCGCAGCGGTTCAGGAGGGCAACCTTGAAGCTCACCCTGCGCCAGATCGTCAACGTGGTGCTCATCACCGTCGTCGGCTTCGTGGCCGTGGCCTGGGCGGTGGTCGGGCTGGCTGAAATCGACCCGTTCGCGAAGCCGACCCGGATCAGCCTCATCGCCCCGACCGCAGCGGGGGCGCTCCCGGGAGCTGAGGTCACCTACCTGGGCGTCCGGGCCGGCAGCGTCACCTCGAGCGATCTGGTGCCCGGGGGGGTCCGGATCGAGCTGGAGCTGACCCCGGCCGGTCCCATGGCGAAGGTGCTCCGTGCGGACATCCGCCAGAAGAGCGCACTGGGCGAGCCCTACGTGGACCTGGCCCCCGCTCTCCCGACCACACCGGTGGGCGACCCGAATGGCTCGACGATCCCCCTCGAGCGGGTCGGCGTCCCCCGGTCCCTCGACACGTTGCTCGGGAGCGCCGACCGGCTGCTTTCCCGGGTCGACCCGACACAGCTCGAACGCTTTCTCGACGGGGCATCGGGCATCATCGGACACGAGGCAGACCTGCAGAGCCTGCTTGCCGACGCGGCCGACATCTCGGAGGTCCTCGCGGCGCGTCGAACCGAGCTCGGCACCCTGACCGCCAACGCAGCCCAGCTGGTCTCCACCCTCGACGAGCACCGCACAGCTCTCGATCGCAGCATCGTCGGCTTCGATCGGCTCGG
This sequence comes from Acidimicrobiales bacterium, assembly GCA_030681555.1. Taxonomy (GTDB): domain Bacteria; phylum Actinomycetota; class Acidimicrobiia; order Acidimicrobiales; family VFJN01; genus VFJN01. The sequence goes on along the minus strand of JAUXRW010000013.1, from coordinate 12,193 downwards.
TACGGTGCTCGCCGCCCGCACCGACGAGCTGGCCTCGATCCTCGCCACCGGCGCCGACCTCGGCGAATCGGCATCCGGGTTCATCGCCGATATCCGCCCCGACGTGCGAGACGTGCTGGAAGGCCTCGACGTGACGCTGAGCAACCTCGCGGATCGACCGGGGCGGGTTCGGGAGACGATCGCGCTGACGCCGCTCATGATCACCCGGTTCGGCCTCACTTTCGAGGGCGGCAACTTCTGGCTGTCAGCGGGCGGAGGCACGGTCTTCTTCCCAGGGTTCCAGCCTCGCTTCGGCGTCCCGATCTATGGCTCGGGCCTGCGGATCGACCGGATCGTGGCGCCCACACTGGCGCAGCGGGTCACGATCGACCTGGGCGGTACCCCTCCGGCCGGGATTATCCAGCTGTTGGGCCCGGAGGACTCGGCCGCCGCAGCGAGCGATCCGGTGCAGCTGCTGGCCATCCAGCAGCGAGAGGCCGACGCCGCCGGCATCACGCTCACGCCGACGGTCGCACCGCGCCCATGACCGACCTGGGCGGCGCGGATGCCCCGGGCGCTCAAAGGATCTGGACGCTCTCGACCTTGGATGACGCCTCGTCGACGGTGACGAGCATCCCCACGCGCACGACGCGAGGAGCGGCCGCCGGCGTGGCGGGCGACGCCGTAGTAGAGGTGTCCTGCGACGCTGGCTCGCTGGATGCCGGCCCTTCGACCTGAGTGGAGATGGATTGGTTGACGACGACCAGGAAGGTGCTCGATTCATCGACCCGACTCTGCAGCGTGGGCCCGGCGACGATCTGGCTCACGCTGACGGACTTGGACCCCTCGATCCCGCTGAGGAAGTCGTCGCCCATCGCGTTCCGGAACTCGGACTCGAACCCACGGGTTCCGAGATCGAGCACCTCGGCGATGTCCTGAGCGGCAGTTCGATGATCGAAGGACGTGACGGCGACGGCGAAGTCGCTGACGAGGTCGACCGTGCTGGGCGGGGCCTCGGGGAGGGCGTCGTCATCGAGGAGGCTCCGGACAGCCGTTCCGGCGGCCGCAGCGGCGAGGACGAGGGCGATCCCGGCCGCGACGCGGCTGTGGTAGAGACGCCGCGGGCGGGGGAGGCGGGGGAGGCGCACCGCTCGAATCTACACGGGGCCCACGCCGTCTCATGGGCGCTGGCTGCCCTGCTCGCGTTGGTCGCCGCCGTGGCGGCCCTGGTGGGCGCGTTGGCCGCTCCATCGGAAAGGGAACGTCGTGACGACCTGCTCGAGGTCGGCCAGCGGGTGACCGTGGGGATCACGAGCTATGACTACAACGACCTCGATGCGTCCCGTGAAGCCGTACTGGCCGATGCGCTTCCCAGCTTCGAGCTGCAGTTCGAGCAGCTCCTCGACGGCAGCGGGCTCAGCGATGCCCTGCGCTCGAACGAGGCCGTGGCCGCCGGCGAGATCGCGGTCGGTCCGATGGTGGCCTCGCTGGAGGATCACGAAGCCAGGCTGTTCTCGGTCGTGGAGCAACAGGTCAAGGGCAAGCAGACCGAGCCCACCACGCAGCGCCTCCGGGTGGAGGTCACGCTGGTCGAGACACCAGACGGTTGGCGAGCCAGCAACGTCGAGGTCACCTGACCCTTGCTCGTAAGACGTTGTCCGTCTACTGTCGCATGATCGGCGGCAGTCTCGTGCCGTCTCGGAGCGGAGGAGAACCATGGTCATCGAGCGACGCGAGCTGTTCATCGACGGGGCCTTCACCCCGTCGGACTCTTCTGAGAGGATCGAGGTTCGTTCTCCTGCCGACGGACAGATCGTCGGCTCGGTACCCGAGGCCAACCTGACCGACCTCGATCGGGCTGTCGCCGCCGCTCGGCGCGCCTTCGACGAGGGCCCGTGGCCTCGGCTCACCATGGCCGAGCGGGCTGAACAGCTCGGACGGGTGCACGGTGAGCTCAACGGCCGCCAGGCAGAACTGGCCGCGCTGGTGACCGAGGAGGTCGGCACTCCCATCTCGTTCTCGACGATGGTCCAGGCGATGGTCCCGATGATGTTCCTGGACTATTACGTCAACCTGGGTCGCACCTACGCCACCGAGGACGTGCGGCCGGGCATGCTCGGGCCGAGCATCGTCGTCCAGGAACCCGTCGGCGTCGTGGGTGCGATCGTGCCCTGGAACTATCCCTTCTACCTCACCCTCGCCAAGGTCGCCCCGGCGCTGCTGGCGGGGTGCACGGTGGTGATCAAGCCGGCGCCCGAGACACCACTCGACATCTATCTGTTGGCCGAGGCGGTCGAGGCCGTCGGGCTGCCGCCGGGCGTCCTCAACGTGCTACCCGCAGGGCGCGAGGTCGGAGAGGCGCTCGTTGGCCATCCTGGCGTGGACAAGATCAGCTTCACTGGTAGCACCGCCACCGGTCGGCGCATCATGGGCATCTGCGCGGAATCGGTGCGCCGAGTCACCCTGGAGCTCGGCGGGAAGTCGGCGTGCATCCTCCTCGACGACGCCGATCTGGATCTGGCTGTCCCCGGGGCGGTCCAGGCGGCCACCCTCAACTCGGGGCAGACCTGTGTCGCCCAGACCCGCTTGCTGGTGCCCCGAGCGCGTCACGACGAAGTGGTCGAGCGCGTCGTGGCCCTCTTCGATGCGATGGTCGTCGGTGACCCGAGAGACCCCACCACCACCGTCGGTCCCATGGTGTCGGCGCGCCAGCAGGAGCGGGTGCTCGGCTACATCGACATCGGGGAGCGTGAGGGAGCGAAGGTGGCCACGGGCGGTGGTGTGCCCAGTGGGCTGGCCGGCGGCCACTACGTCGAGCCGACGGTGTTCGTCGGTGTCGACAACGGGATGCGCATCGCACAGGAGGAGATCTTCGGCCCCGTCCTCGCGGTCATCCCCTACGAGGGCGACGATGCCGCCGTGCAACTGGCCAACGACAGCATCTACGGGCTCTCGGGAGCCGTGTGGTCGGGCGACACCGAGCGGGGTGTGGCCCTGGCCCGGCGCATCCGCACCGGCAGCTTCGCAGTGAACGGGTTGGGCATGAACCTCGCTGCACCCTTCGGCGGGTTCAAGCAGTCCGGCATCGGCCGGGAGCTCGGCCCTGAGGGTCTGGCACCCTACCTCGAGTACAAGTCGATCTCCGTGCCCGGCGATTACGTCGCGAGCTGAGCGAACCTCCCGGAGAAGTACGAAAGCTCCTGAAGAGGTCTTGCGACACAAGACGGCATATGTAACAATGCTTGCATGGCCCGGACGTTCAGCAAGCGCCACGGCGCGCCGTACGTGATCATCGATGGTTGCATCGAGTGCGGTATCTGCGAGCGCGTCTGCCCCTACGACGCCATCTTCATGAGTGACGACCTCGAGTACGTGGTGGATGGTTCGCAGTGCCCGAGCTGCAACCGCTGCCTCGACCCGTGCCCGGTCGACGCCATCATCCCGATGGATGCGCCCGGGGCCGAGGCCGTCCGTGATTCCAACCGCCCGTTCATCCTCGAGAACTGGCAATCGATCCTGGTCGACCAGGGAGGCAACGTATGAAGAAGTTCATGGTTCCCGACGAGCTGCAGCGCGACGAGCGCTTCACCCGCACGGCAGTGCCGCTCGACTTCTTGATGGCCGAGGAGGTGACCGTCGAACAGGTCGAGGAGACCATGATGAATCTCCTCGGCAACGACGAGGTCCGCAAGATGATGGAGGACGGCCAGGCAACCGGCGGCGCTCCCAACGTCTTCAGGCGGGTGCGCCCCGACGAAGACGACGCCCCGGTGTTCCTCAAGACCCAGATGCACGGCATTTTCATCGGTGAGATGCAGGCCCTCGAGGCCGCCGGCCGCAGCGCCTGGGACTTCACCGACGACGATGAGCTTCCCTGGAAGTTTCAGCTCGACATGGCCCGCCAGTGCTGGGATGAGACCCGTCACGTGGAGATCTACTCCGCCCTGCTCGACCACGTGGGCGGCGAGATCGGGGAGTTCTCCGAGAACCTGTTCCTCTTCGAGTTCGGGTGCTCCAACGATCCGGCGGAGCGCGTGGTCGGCGTCAACCGCTGCCTGGAGGGCCTCGCCCTGGACGTGTTCAACGACACGATCCGCTTCGGCAAGCAGGCCGACGACGAGGCGATCTGGCGGTCCGTCGACTACGTCGCAGCCGACGAGGTGACCCACGTCCGCTTCGGGCAGGTGTGGTCCAAGGCGCTGACGGAGAACGATCCCGACCGCCGCAAGAAGGTCGTCGCCTTCCAGCGCAAGGTCGACCGGGCCTTCAGCCTGGGCGGACTGCGCGGGTCCTACGACGGAGCCAACACCGAGCAGTTCCTCCCGCTGGCCATCGAGTTCCGCAAGCTGGCCGGCTTCACCGACGAGGACATCGCCGACGTCGCGGGCGCAGGCCCGAAGGTGGTGGCGTCCAAGTGACGACCAAGGGCACCCCGCCGTCGAAGGGTGCGCCCAAGGCGACGAAGGGCAAGAAGGCCTCACCACGCTCGCCAGCTCCCACCACGGAGACGACCGCGTCCAACGGTACGAGCGACGGTCGCAGGGACGCCGTCTCCGGTTACGGCACCGCCCGACGCGCTCAGCCGTTCCCCTATTGGGACCGGCGGCGACTCATCGGTGAGTGGTCGGTCGAGGAGTCTGTCGAGCGCATCGTGAACTACAAGTACGCGGAGCAGCATCTCTCGGCCGCCCTGGGCGGCTGGGTGGCAACCATCCCCGAGCTCGACGTCAAGGCCATGTTCGGCCCTCACTGCTACCAGCATGCGTGGCACGCCGATCTCTGGCGGACGCGTCTGCCCGAGCTGCGCGAGACCAGAGAGGATCGGGCGGAGCCGGTCAACGAAGCCTTCGAAACCTTCATGGCCGAGCTGACGAGCCCGGGTGGGCCCGACGAGACGATCGAGAAGCTGGTGGGCGTCTACCGGGTGCTCGTGCCGCACTTGCTGGCCACCTACAGCTTCCACCAACGTGTCACCTCCGACATCGTGGACGCTCCGACGGTTCGGATCCTCAAGTTCATGATCGACGACGACGTCGAGCAGCTGATCACCGGCGAGATGATGATCCAGGACCTGGCCCGCACTACCGAGCTCCGGGAGCGCGCCGGCAAGTGGCAGACGCACCTCGATGTGCTGCTCGTCAGGTCTGGGGGGGTCGCCGGGGAGCAGACGCTTGGCGGCCACTCGGCCGTCGTCATGCCGGCCAAGGCCGTGCTCGGGAAGGCGCTCCGCGACAAGCGCGGGGTGGCGAAGGTCGCGGCTACCTGATGGAGGAGCGGGGGTCTCGGCCTCGCGACCTCTACGAGGCTGATGGTGCCGTGGCGGAGACGCTGCAGATCGAACAGCGGCTCCGCGACGCCGGCTACGCGCAGCTTCCCGAGGTGCTCCGATCGGGTGGCGACTTCGACTTCCAGGGTGACACTGTCGAGCAGGTCGTGGAGGAGGCGCTGCGCTACCTGCGCCACCAGCAGACCGTCGAGCTCGCTGGAGCCACGATCCTGGCCGCCATCGGCGAGCAGGCGGTGAAGGCGCAGGCGTTCGACGCCGTGCTGCAGCTGGTCCGACGCGGACGGTGAGCAACCGCGAACCCCTTCACATCGCACCCTCGCAGGACCTCCCCGGGTGAGGGCGCCTGAGGCGGCAGGCCAGCGCGTGCCCAAGCAAGAGCAGCAACCGGCCAGCGACGAGGTCACCGAAGTGGCGCCCGGCGTGCTTCGCATGCAGTTGCCGATCCAGTTCACCGGCCTAGGGCACGTCAACATGTACGGCTTGGTCGACCGGCACGGTCTCGCCGTGGTCGACCCCGGCATGCCGGGCCGCCAGTCCTGGCGCGCCGTCGTCGCTGCGTTGCGCCGGGCCGGCTTCTGCGTGGGCGACGTGCACACGGTCGTCATCACGCACTCGCATCCGGATCACTTCGGGGGTGCCGCCCGGCTGGCGCGCGAAGCCGGCGCCGCCGTCGTCGCCCACGCCGACTTCAACGTGCCGTGGCTCGGCCCCGCGGAGCCCGACGTAGCCAGCCTCGAAGATGGCGACGACATCGTGGGGACCACAGGAATGGCGGTGAGCGATCCCGGCCGCCTTCGGGTTCCGTGGCGGGCGCCCGGTGACGCCATGCGCCCGCCACAGCTTCCCCGGTCGGTGCCCGGGCCGGTCCTGAAGCTGGCTTGGCGACTCGGGCGCCGGTACCTCCAAGCGCCGACGCCGACCCGTTTGCTCACCGACGGTGCCGCCATCCGGCTGGCGGATCGCGACTGGTTCGCGGTGCACACCCCCGGCCACACGGCGGACCACCTCTGCCTCTATGACCCCGAGCACCGCCTTCTGCTCGCCGGTGACCACGTGCTGCCCACCATCACCCCGCACGTGTCGGGCATCGGGTGCGGCCGCGATCCGCTTCGCCAATATCTGGATGCACTCGAGACGGTCGCCCGTCTCGACGTCGGGCTCGCGCTCCCCGCTCACGGGCACCCCTTCACAGATCTCTCGGCGCGCACCGCCCAGATCGCCCGACATCACGACGAACGTCTCGACCGCCTGCGCCAGATCGGGGCCGCTGACGGAGCGCTGACAGTCGAGACCTTCTCGCACGCGCTGTTCCCACCCGGCCAGTGGGGGCTGATGGCCGAGAGCGAGGTGTTCGCCCATCTCGAACACCTCCGCCGCGCCGGATCGGCCCGGGCCCGGCGCCAGCATGGCGCGCTCGTCTACGACCTCGCCGAGGAAGGTGACCGTCCATGAGCAGCCAGCCGACGACGCCTATTACGTCACTGGAGATCGTCGAGCCTGACGGCGGCTTCTCCACCGACTGATCACGGGACGCCCGGCCCCCGAGCGACGGTCGGTCAGGGCTCGAGTTCGCGCTTGAGGACCTTGCCGGTGGCCGTGCGAGGCAGGTGATCGACGAAAACGACGTCGCGGGGCACCTTGTAGCGAGCGAGGTTGGCCCGCACGTGGGCCCGTACGGCATCGGCATCGAGAGTCGCACCGTCTCGCAGGACGACGAACGCCCGGAGCCGGTGCCCGAAGTCGGCGTCGGGAACGCCCTTCACCGCCGCCTCGATGATGTCGGGATGGGCGGCGAGCAGGTCCTCGACCTCGCCAGGGAACACGTTCTCCCCGCCGGATACGATCATGTCGTCCTCGCGCCCGTCGACGAAGAGGCGGCCCTGCTCGTCCACGTGGCCGACGTCGCCCGTGGCCATGTGGTCGTCGATGACCTGCTTGCCGCCACCACCGGTGTAGCCGCTGAACTCGGCGCCATTGCTGGCGAAGATGCGGGCGACGACCCCGGGTCCGACCGGCTGGCCCTGGTCGTCGAGTACCCGGAGGCTCACGCCGCCCGGCGGTCGACCGGCGCACCCCGGTGCGACCCTCAGGTCGTCGGGCCCGGCGATGGCGACGACGGCCACCTCGGTCGACCCGTAGAGGTTGTAGACCACGTCGCCGAAGACGTCCATGGCGCGGCCGGCGAGTGCCCCGTCGAGCTGCGACCCGCTGACGGCGATGAACCGCAGCGCGAGGGCGTCGTCCGCTCCGGCGTCGGCGGCAGCCACCAGGCGGCGGAGCATCACCGGGACCACCACGAGGCCCGTGCAGCCGTGGGCACCGAGCGCTCCCAGGACGCGGCCGGGTTCGAAGCGTCGGTGCGTGACCACGGTTGAGCCGAGGGCGAGTGTGACGAGCAGGTTGGTCAGTCCCCACGCGTGGAAGAACGGCGGCGCCACGAAGGTCGCCTCGCCACTCCGGTACGGGATGGCGGCGATGACCCCGGCCGCCGTCGTGAGCGACCGGGGGCTCGAACGCTGTGCTCCCTTGGGCAGGCCGGTCGTGCCGCTGGTGAGCAGGACGATCGTGCCGGACCGCGCCAGTCGCGGCGGCGGCTGGGGAGCGCCCGTCGCGATCAGCTCCTCGAGGGTCGGACCCTCGCCAGCCGCGCCCCACGCGACGTGCCTCCCGTAGGGGGCGTCGACGGCGGCGGCGACCTCGTGGAACTCGTCGTCGTGCACCAACAGCTCCACGCCCTCGCGCCGGCACACCTCCGCCGCCTGCGGAGGTGCGAACTCGGTGTTCAGGAGCACGGCGCGAGCCCCGACCTTGCCGGCGGCGTTCACGGCGTCCACGAAGCCGCGATGGTTCCGACACAGCACCCCGATGCCGGTTCCCTCCCCGGCCCCAAGGGCCCGCCAGGCGTTCGCGAGGGCGTTGGATCGGACGTCGAGGTCTTCGAAGGTCAACGTCCCGTGCTCGTCCACGAGGGCCGTCGCGTCGCGGAAGCGGAGCGCGCCGATCGCCGGCGCTGCGCCGAGGCGATACCGGCGCACGGCGCGGACCAGGCCCGCAAGTCGGTGGGGCGGTAGGGGCCGGATGCGCGCGGCACGAGCCAGGGTCACGAGCGACCGAGCCTCGGATCGTACGTTCACACGTGGAAGCGGTGGACGCTGGGCATCGTTGGTGGACCTCTCGGCGAGGGAATCGGCCCTTGACGATACAACAGCAGCGTGTTGCTGTCACAGCCTCCTGTGGGTCGGGTTCCCACGCCCGAGGTCGCGCCCCGGGTCGCGGGCTCAGACGGCGTGCAGGCGCAACGGTGGGGAGCGGACGCCCCGCCACACCGGTTCAGCGTGACGCTGGTCGCGGCGGCGAACCGGGCGCGCCACGGTGTCCGGAGACGATGCGGAGACCTTCCGGGCCGACCGCAACTCGCTCGACCACGTTGCCAAGAAACGCGGGGTGAACAGATCGACCCGCGTGGTGGTCAGGGCGCGGTCCGGTGCCTCATCGGAACTCGACTCCCTCGAACTCCCCTGAGCGACGCCAGCGGTCGATGTACTGGAAGAACGCGAGCGGTCCGCCGGGGAAGCCGAGGAAGTTGTAGCGAGCCGCCGCGGTCGGTGCCTGGCCTTCGTTGTTGTAGTAGCCAGGCGTGCACTCCAGCGAACCGGGGATCTGCAACGACCGGCCCCCGCTGCCCAGGCCGTCCAGCGGCGTCCCGCCACTCAGCAGGCGCTGGATCCAGGCCTCCTCGGCTTCCGCGCTCACCTCCACGGTGGCGTGGCCCTGGGCAACGGCGTGCCCGACGATCTTGGCGATGGTGGTCCCCGTCTCGCTCATGTTGTGGGGGACGTTGGCGATGTGGTTGGAGCCCTGGGTGAGCTGCACGAGGAACGCGTTGGGGAAGCCGAGCACGTGGCTGCCGTGCAGGGTACGCATGCCGCTGGCCCAGTACTCGCTGAGACGGACCCCCCCTCGGCCCACCAGGTCGAACCCGGCCCGGGACGTGAACTCGGTGCTGACCTCGAAGCCGGTCGCCCACACGATGCAGTCGACCTCATACTCCCGGCCTCCGGCCACGACGCCGCGCTCGGTGATCCGCTCGACACCTTTGCCGTCTGTGTCGACGAGGGTCGCGCCCGGGCGGTTGAACGCCTGGAGGTACTCGTCGTGGAAGCAGGGACGCTTGCACAGCTGCCCGTACCAGGATTTGAGGGCTGCCGCGGTCGCGGGGTCCTCGACCACTGCGTCGACCCGGGCGCGGATCTCCTCCATCTTCTCGAAGTCGGCGTCCTCGAAGGCGTCCAGCAGCGTGTCGCCGCTGAACTCGCCGCCCGAGGACATGCGCTCGAAGACCTTGGCCTTCACCCGTCGGGCGATGTCGGTCCAGCCGTCTTGGATCAGGTCGTCGTCGTCGCCGCCGGCGCCGAATCCGCCCATCGTGTTGGCGGTGAAGTTCTCCAGCCACCTCTGCTGCCAGCCCGGCTGGGCGATGGAGGCGAACCAGGTAGGATCGGTGGGCACGTTGCCGCGTACGTCGACCGATGATGGCGTGCGCTGGAAAACGTACAGCTCCTCGGCGTCGCGGGCCAGGTGCGGGATGCACTGCACGGCGGTAGCGCCCGTGCCGATGATGGCGACCCGCTTGTCAGCAAGGCGACGCATCGGCTCACCCTCGGGACCCCCGCCGGTGTAGGCGTAGTCCCAGCGGCTCGTGTGGAACGAGTGCCCGCGGAAGCTGTCGATGCCCGGGATGTCGGGGAGCTTGGCGACGTGCAGCGGGCCGGTACCCAGGCCGACGAACTGCGACGTGAACTCGTCGCCGCGGTCGGTGGTCATCACCCACACCTGGGCATCGTCGTCCCACGTCAGCCCGGTGACCTCGGTGTGGAACAGGGCGTCGTCGTAGAGGCCGTACTGCTTCCCGATGCGCTGGCAGTGCTCGAGGATCTCCGGCGCGTGCGCGTACTTCTCCGTCGGCATGTGGCCGGTCTCTTCGAGCAGGGGCATGTACACGAACGAGGCCGTGTCGCACTGCGCGCCCGGGTAGCGGTTCCAGTACCAGGTGCCGCCGAAGTCGCCGGCCTTGTCGATGATGCGCACATCGTCGACGCCCGCCTCCTTGAGCCGGGCCCCGGTGACGAGCCCGGCGAACCCGCCGCCGACGAACGTGAAGGTCACGTGATCGGTGCGAGGCTCACGCGGCTGCACGGGCAGGTACGGGTCGTGCAGCAGATCGCCGGTGAGCCGGCGGTACTGTGCGATCCCGTCTGGTCGTGAGCGCTTGTCGCGCTCTTCCCTGTACTTGCGGCGCAACGCCTCCTTGTCGATGGGGCTGCGCTGGTGGCCGGTGTGCTCGTGGATGTCGGTCATTGGTGCCTGCCTGCGGGTCAGTACGACGGTTGGGCGCCGACCTTGGGCGGCGCAGGTTCGTCGATCACGGGATCGGGGGTCTCGAGGTCGTGGAAGTCGGCGAGGATGCCGGCCCGGCGGGGATGGTGCTCCAGTTCCCGCTCGATCACCGAGAGGAACAGCTTGCGGTTGCCCTGCCGCTTGCCGCCGAGGCCGAACATGGCTCGCATCGAGTAGTCCCAGCAGGCATCGATCACTGTGGTGCCGGCGATCTGCTGACCGTCCTCGCCGATGAAGGTGCGGGCCCGCATCTCGGTGAGCGTGGTGCGGAGGTACTCGACGTGGGGTGCCTCGTCGGCACGGATGTAGCCGACGAGGCGGGCGGCGTCGGCGGCGTTGGCGCAGTAGCGGTCGTCACCGACGACCTGCTCGGCCCACGAGAACGTCTTGGCGGCCAGCAGCTCGATCAGCAGTAGCCCGGTCATGCGGGTGATGGCCGTTTCGAGCTGGAGGTCGATCTCGGGAACGACTCGGGTGAAGCCGCCGAGCGACTCGGCCATCGACGCCATGACCTCGCCGCCCTCGCCGCCGGCGGCCATCGTCTGCATCGTGAGGGCCAGCGGGTCGCCAACATCGGGATGTTCCAGGGCGAGGTCGCGAACCAAATACCACATCTGCTGGTGACCGCCCTCGTCCTCGAAGCCGGACTCGTCGCGCGCATGCGCCTCGTACAGACCGCGTTCGAGGTGGGCCATGGCGCTTCCCTCGATCGACTCGACGAAGCGGGCCTGCAGATCACCGAGCTCGACGAAGCGGATGATCGACCCGAACCCCTCGATGGTGCCGATGTGGGTGAGCACGTGGGCCAGCGGCGTGCGCACCCCAGCCGTCAGGAGGTACTTCGTCTGATCAACGTTCGGGTAGAAGTCGGCGAAGAAGTCCGGCGGGCAGTCGAGCAACGGCATGCCGTTGGAGTCCGCGGCCAACTGGCGCTGCCACGCTTCGATCGCCGGCCACCGGTTGAGCGTGCGGGGCGACACGTAGGTTCCATCGCCGTCGAAGCCGCCGTGCATGCGTCGCCCGTCGAGCACCAGCGGCTCGGCGTAGTGGTGGCTCGCCAGCAACTCCTCGGGCGCATAGCTCAGTTGGTCGGTCACGGATCCTCCTCGACGAGTGGGCTACGTCGCCTGTCGCGATCGTCCCTGTGAGACACCGTAGCAAGGGTGTTATATTGGTGCAAACGCCTGGGCGGTGGCGTCGGGTGACCGCAGTTCAGCTCGTCGTCGCTCCGCAGGTGAGGGCTCCGAGGGGTCCGCTGATGGCATCGAGATCGACGGCCAGCTCGTCGGGGTCGACGCCAGCGTCCTCGGCCGGCCCGCTCACCGAGGGTCCCGATGAACGAGGTGGAGGTGGCACTGAGCTCGCCGACGCGGGGCCATGTCCCGGCTGTGCAGGGCGATGGTGCCATCCACGAAGAGGTTGTTCACGACCAGCGTGTGGGGGTCGCTCAGCCGGGCCCGTGCTCGAGGCTTGGGGCACGCCGCCATCACCCCACATTGCCCGCCTGGTTGGCCGCCCGTCCAGAAAAAA